>JAJZDZ010000065.1 GCA_021851325.1 Pseudomonadota bacterium
CATGCCGAAAGGCTCCCTGATTGCCTATTCGGTCAAAGCCAATGGCAATCTCGCCATTCTGCGCCAGCTCGCCCGGCTGGGCTGCGGCGCCGACATCGTCTCAGGCGGCGAACTGCGCAAGGCGCTGACCGCAGGCATCCTGCCCTCACGCATCGTCTATTCCGGTGTTGGCAAAACCGTTCGCGAGATGGCGCAGGCGCTCGCCGCTGGCATCCTGCAGTTTAACGTCGAAAGCGAAGCCGAGCTTGAAGCGCTCAATGGCGTTGCCCTCGCTTTGGGCACACAGGCACCCATCGCCATCCGGGTCAATCCCGATGTCGATGCCCGCACCCATGCCAAGATCACAACCGGCACCAAACAGAGCAAATTCGGCATCTCCTGGAACCGCGCCCACGAGGTCTATGCCCACGCCGCCGGTCTCAAGGGCATTCGTATCGTCGGCATTGATTGTCATATCGGCAGCCAGATCGTCGAACTGGAACCATTTGAAGCGGCCTTCCGCCGGATCATCGCACTCGCCCAAGAGTTGCGCGCCCAAGGCCATGCCATCAACTCGATCGATTTCGGCGGCGGGCTCGGCGTTGCCTACCGCGCCGACAACGCACCGCCGGCCGACCCAAGCGCCTATGGCGCAATGATCGCACGCCTGACCCGCTCCTTGGACGCACAGCTCATCTTCGAACCAGGACGGCGCATCGTCGCCGAGGCCGGCGTTCTGGTAGCCCGCGTCATCTACATCAAGGAGACAGAGACCAAGCGCTTTGTCATCCTCGATGCCGGCATGAACGATCTGCTGCGTCCGGCGCTCTATGATGCCTATCACGAGATTGTGCCCTTAAATGGCCCCAAAGCGAACACAACTGTCTACGATGTTGTCGGTCCGGTGTGTGAAACCGCCGATCTTTTCGCGCACGAACGCACCTTGCCCGAGCTCAAGGCCGGCGATCTTGTCGCCATTCTGACCGCCGGGGCCTATGGTGCCGTCATGGCATCGTCGTACAATGCGCGACCGCCTGCCGCCGAAGTGCTCGTGGACGCAAAAGACTGGGCGATCATACGGGCCCGCGCAGATGAGGATGCCCTTGTCCAACAGGATCAACTCCCGCCCTGGCTGGAAAACTGACCGCGTCGAGCGCTTCATCGCGCTCGCGCGCGGCATCGTGGCATTCGAGCGTCTGTGGCCGGCGCTGTGGCCCGCCACCGGACTCGTCGGTCTGTGGCTGGCGGCGGGGCTTTTCGGTGTCCTGACACTGCTGCCGGCGTGGCTCCACCTCTTCCTGCTCCTTCTCGTGATCGTGGCCACCGCCGATCGCCTGCTTGCACAAGGACAGAGCTTTGTCTGGCCGAGCTGGCAGGATGGTGCCCGCCGTCTGGAATGCGATTCAACCCTGGCGCACCGGCCGATCAGTGAAGCCGAAGACACCCTGGCGCTTGGTCGGGGCAATGCCTATGCCGAGGCCCTGTGGCGCGCGCACCGGCGCGCAGCCCTGGCGCGCATCACGCGCCTGCGCCTTGGCCTGGCCCATCCTGGACTCGCAAAGAAGGATCCCCGGGGCCTGCGCTTCGTCGTGCTTGCACTCTTGGCAGGCAGCGTCGTGGTTGCCGGCCGCAACTGGCCGGCGCGCCTCGCCTCCGCCTTCCTGCCCGATTTTACCGGAGCGCAAAGCGCACATCTGGACGCCTGGATCACCCCCCCGGCCTATACCGGCGAGGCGCCGCTCTACCTGAGCGGACAGGCGACCCACATTCAGGTGCCACAGGGCTCACAGCTGGTGATCCGCGTCTATGGCGCCCTTGCCCCGCCACGATTGACGCGCGACCAGGGGCATCTGCCACGCTTTACCGCAGCGTCCGCTGGACATGGCGAATTCACGAGCTCAGAACGGCTTACGACAAGCGGGCCGATCGCCGTGATCGCCGATGGTCATACCCTCGCCCGCTGGCAGATTGACGTTGCGGCTGATCGCCCGCCTGTGGTCAGCTTTGCCGCGCCACCACAACCGACCGCGCGCGATGCCACAAAAGTTTCGATCCTTGCCAAGGATGACTATGGCATTGCCCGGCTCGAGCTCAGCCTGACGCCACTTGACGGTGTACGCAAAACGCCTCAGGTAGTGAGCCTGCCGGTCGATGACCCCAGCACCAAAACCCTGCACGAGACCGTCTACGAGGACCTAACCCAAAGTCCCTATGCCGGCATCCGGGTGCGGGCAATTCTCAAGGCCACCGACGCCGCAGGCAAGAGCGGCCAGAGTGCCGCTGCAATCTTTACGCTGCCACAACGCATCTTCACCAATCCGCTGGCGCGTGCCCTGGTCGAACAGCGACGCAACCTGATTGTCGGCGATCTTGCGGCAATTCCAAAGGTGGTGACGACACTCAATGCCCTGACGCTCGCGCCCCAGTACTTCTATGGCGACCGACTGGGCGCCTATCTGGCGATCCGCAGCGCCTACCATGCCTTGCGCAACCTGCATGATCGCCATGACATGATCCGCGTCGAGGACCTCCTGTGGCAGACTGCACTTGCCCTTGACCACAAGGACGCCAGCAATCTTGCCCAGCAATTGCGGGCGCTGCAGGCCATGCTGACAAAGGCCCTGGCGAGCGGCGCACCGCAGAGCCAGATCACCCAGCTGATGCAGCGCTACCAAAAGGTGCTGCAGGACTATCTGGCGAAGCTTGCCCAAAACGCGGCCCCAGGGACCATGACCTCACCGCCGCCCCATGTGCGCATCATCACCGGGCAGGAACTCAAAGACATGATGAAGGCGATCGAACAGCTGGCACAGGTCGGTGATCGCGCCAAAGCCGCACAACTGCTCGCGCTGCTGCAGAATCTGCTTGAAAACATGCAGGTACAGACGGCCCAGGGCGCCACGGGTCCGGGCCAGTCCACAGCGGGCAAGGCCGCCACGGAGGCGATCAAAAAGCTCGGTGATATCACCGGCCGCCAGCGCGAACTGCTCGACAAGACCTATCGTCTGCGCCAGGGCGACAGCGTACCCCCCGATGGCACGCCACAGGCGCTGGCGCAGGCCCAGACCGGCCTCAAAGGGGAGCTTGGCCAGGTGCTCGGCGCGCTCGGAGCCAGCGACGCGAAAATACCGGAGAGCCTAAAGGATGCGGCAAAGGCGATGGGCCAAGCGGCGCAGGAACTTTTCAACCGGCATCTTTACGCCGCCGGCACGGCGCAAAAGAAAGCCCTTGAAGACCTGCAGAAGGGCGTTGCCAGCCTCGCCCAAGAGGCCGGCTCTGGCCTTTCTGGCGCCGCCGCGCAGAACCAGGATCCCTTCGGCCGACCGCAAGGCGCACAGGGCGCCATCAGCGGCGAAAATCTCGAGCTGCCAGACAAGTCGACGCTGAAGCGCGCCCGCCAGATCTTGCAGGAACTGCGCAAGCGGGCCGGCGAACGCGGACGCCCGAAGGAAGAGCTCGACTATATCGACCGGCTGCTCAAGGAGTTTGACTGAACTCTGCCGCCTCCGGCATCAACGCCTGCAGGATGGGGGCAAAGGCGTTCATCTGCTGCATGCCGACCGGGCCAAGCGTCAGTCCGCCATCGACGACAAGAGCCTGTCCGGTTACCCAGTCAGCACCGTCGGACGCAAGGTAAAGCGCGGCCTCCGCAATGTCGCGGGGAAGACCGCCACGACGGATCGGCTGACTGTCGCTGGCAGCGGTCGCAATGGCCTCAAGACGGGTGTCGGCCAGCTGGCTGGGAAGGCCCAGCGCGGTGGCAAAGATGTTGGTCGCGATCAGGCCTGGACAGATACAGTTGACCCTGATGCGGTGTTCCGCCAGCTGCACCGCCGCCACCGTGGTCATGTGGATGATCGCGGCCTTGGCAATCGAATAGAGCACGGGGCCATAGCCGGCGCTCAGACCCGCCACCGAGGCGGTGGTGATGATGGCCCCGCCCGAGGCCCGCTGCAGCGCCGGCAAGGCATGTTTGATGCCGAACAGAGCGGCCCGCACATGCAGATGCATGACACTGTCGAAGCTCGCCGCGCTGATCTCCGCGACGGTCTCATTGGCGCCGCCAGCGCCGGCATTGTTGAACACGCAGTCCAGCCGCCCGAACTCAGCTTCTGCCGCAGCCATCGCAGCCGCGATCTCAGCCTCCTCGAGTACATTGCAATGGACATATTTGATCCGCCCCGGCGCACTCTCTTCGAGGCGCCGGCCGCGATCATCGGCGATATCAGCGGCGATGACCCGTGCCCCTTCACGGGCAAAGAGTTCGGCCGTTCCCCGGCCAATGCCACTTCCCGCCCCTGTAATCACCGCAACCTTGCCTTCCAGCCGTCCCATCCTGCATTCCTCCTGCACACTGATTGACCCTTGCACCTTGCCCAGCCTAAATCGCAGCCATGATCGATGCCATCTCTCTTGCCCAGGACCTGATCCGCTGCCCGTCGGTGACGCCCAAGGACGCCGGCGCCCTTGAGGTGCTGGAAAGGGCTCTTACCCCGCTCGGGTTTCGCTGCCAGCGCCTGCGTTTTGAAGAAGAGGGCACCGCGGGGGTGGATAATCTTTATGCGCGGCTGGGCACCCAGCAGCCGAATTTTGGCTTTGCCGGTCATACCGATGTGGTTCCGGTCGGCGATGCCGCGGCATGGACGACCGATCCCTTCGGCGCGGAAATTCGCGATGGCGTCCTTTATGGCCGCGGCGCTGCAGACATGAAGGCCGCGATCGCCGCCTTTGTCGCCGCCTGTGCGCGCGTGCTGGACGGCGGTCCGCCAAAGGGTTCGATCTCGCTTCTGATTACGGGCGACGAGGAAGGCGTTTCGATCAACGGTACGCGCAAGATGCTCGCCTGGATGGGCGCACAGAAAGAGCAGCTTGATCATTGTCTGGTCGGCGAGCCCACCGCCGCCGCCCGTTCGGGTGACACCGTAAAAATCGGCCGGCGCGGCTCGATGTACGTGTCCTTTACCGCCCGCGGCATCCAGGGCCACACCGCCTATCCCCAGCGTGCCCTCAATCCCATTCCCATCCTGGCAACGCTGGCAAGCGAGCTGGCTGCCGAGCCGCTTGACGGTGGCACCGATCACTTTGAGCCCTCGACCCTCGTCTTCACCAGTTTTGACGTCGGCAATACCGCTGGCAATGTCTCACCCGCCGTGGCCCATGCCCGCTGCAATATCCGCTTCAACGATCTGCACACGCCACAAGCGCTGGAACAGCGGTTGCGGGCGCGAGCCGAGAGCGTCACGGCCCGCATGGGCGGACAGATCGCCCTCGAAACCCGCATCAGCGGCGAGGCCTTTCTGACCAGGCCCGGAGCCTTTACTGAACTCATCGCCCGCGCCGTCCACACCGTCACGGCGCAGTCGCCGCTGCTGTCCACCGGCGGCGGCACCTCCGACGCACGCTTCATCAAGGACATGTGCCCGGTGGCAGAGCTTGGTCTGCCAGGAACGACCATGCACAAGGTCGACGAGTGCATGCCGGTTCACGAGATTGACCGGCTGACGGATATCTATGCGGCCCTGCTTAAGACCTATTTTGCCGCGCCCCCGCGATGAACCAGGCCGCCATCGGCATCTTCGATTCGGGCATGGGCGGATTGACGGTGATGCGCGCCCTCAAATCGGCCCTGCCCGAGGAAGCATTCATCTATCTCGGTGACACCGCCCGTCTTCCCTATGGCACCAAGAGCGCCGCCACCGTGCGGCGTTACGCCCTGCAGGCAGCGCGGGCCCTGGCACAGCGCCAGGTCAAGCTGATCGTGATTGCCTGCAACACCGCGAGCCTGGCCGCCCGGGAGCTGGCCGAGACTTTGGCGCCGCTGCCGGTTCTGGGCGTTATCGAGCCGGGCGCTGCAGCTGCCCTGGCCGTCGCGCCACACGGCCCCATCGCCGTTCTCGCCACCGAAGGGACGGTGAAGGAAGGCGCCTATGCCCGGGCCATCGGCGTCAGCGCCACGGTGGTGCAGCAGGCCTGTCCGCTCTTTGTGCCCCTCGCCGAAGAAGGCCTCACCGATGGCGCGATCGCGGAGCTGGTGGTGCGGCGCTATCTCGACCCGGTTCTTAACCTGCGCCCTGCACCACGGGCCCTGCTTCTGGGCTGCACCCATTATCCGGTGCTGCGGCAGGTGATCAGCCGGATCGCCGGCCCCGAGCTGGCCCTCGTGGACAGCGCCCATACGACGGCGGCGGCGGTGAGGGAACTGCTAACCGCGCGCCAGCTTCGGGCTGAACCCAGCGCAAGGCCGGCGCCGCGTTTTCTTGTCACCGATGCCCCTGAGCGATTTGCCCGCATCGGGCAGATTTTTTTTGGTGAGGCGATCGATCCAGGCCAAGTTGAACTGATCGATCTTCAGTAGTCGACGGCCACGAGATAAAGCCCGTCGGCTGGTGCCACCGGGCCGCAGCGCTCGCGACGCGCGGCGGCAAGGGCCGCAGCCACGTCCCCAGCCCGCCACTTGCCCTCGCCCACCAGCTTCAGGGTTCCCACCATGGAGCGCACCTGATGGTGGAGGAACGAACGGGCCGACGCAGTGATCCAGAGTTCATCGCCATGGGCGCTGACCTCCAGCCGATCCAGGGTGCGAATGGGTGACTTGGCCTGGCACTCAGCGGCACGGAAGGTGGTGAAATCATGGGTGCCGACGAGTGCCTGTGCCGCACTGTTCATGGCCACGCCATCGAGCGCGCGCGCAAGCTGCCAGGCCCGTCCGCGTTCCAGCGCGAGCGGCGCCCGGCGGCAAACGATGCGATAACGGTAATGGCGGGCCCGCGCCCCGAACCGCGCATGAAAATCATCCGCCACCTCGCGCGCCGCGAGTATGGCCACCGGCGCAGGACGCAGGAAATGATTGAGGGCATCGCGCACTTTTGACGGCGCGAAGGGGCGCCCTAGGTCAAAATGGGCAACCTGTCCCAGCGCATGCACACCGGCATCGGTGCGCCCTGCGGCCGTCAGCGTGACTTGCTCGCCGCTGAACCTGAAGATCGCCGCTTCGATCGCGCCCTGCACCGAAGGCCCGTTGTCCTGGCGCTGCCAGCCGCAAAATGGCCCTCCGTCATATTCGATGCGCAGGCTGTAGCGCGCCATCAGCCGAGCCGTTCGCCAGGAGGAAGGACAAAGCCTCGCAGCAGCTCCGCGGCGGAGAGCGGCTCCCGTCCGGCGCGCTGCACCCGCAGAAGCCGCAAGGCTCCTTCCGCGCAGGCAATGGTCAATTGATCATCGAGCACTTCGCCGGGGTGGCCCTTTGCCGCCACCGGCTCGGCCAGAAGAATCTTCAGGCGCTCGCCACGCACGGTGCACCACGCCCCCGGCACGGGCGACAGCGCCCGGATCAGACAGTCCAGCTCGGAGGCCCGCCGGCTCCAGTCGATGCGCGCTTCCTCCTTCTGGATCTTGTGGGCATAACAGATGCCCTCCAGGGGCTGCGGCAGGGCGAGGATGCTGCCGCGCTCCAGCGCAGCGAGGGCGCGCACCATCAGATCAGCGCCAAGACGGGCCAGCTCATCATGCAATTCGCCAAAAGTCTTGCGGCCGATCGCGGTGCGCTCGGCCATCAGAATGGGACCGGTATCAAGGCCCTCTTCCATGCGCATCACCATGACCCCGGTCTGCGCGTCACCGGCCATGATCGCCCGCTGTAGCGGCGCCGCGCCGCGCCAGCGTGGCAGCAGAGAACCATGCAGATTGAAGCAGCCAAGACGGGGGGCTTCGAGCACCTTGCGAGGTAGCAGGAGGCCATAGGCAACCACCACCGCCGCGTCGAGGCCAAGCGCCGCAAAAGCCTCCTGCTCGCTTTCGCCCTTAAGGCTGGCAGGGGTCCGCACCTCAAGGCCATGACGCGCCGCCAGCTGGGCCACGGCCGAGGGCTCGGCCTTCAGTCCGCGACCTCTGGGGCGCGGCGGCTGCGAATAGACGGCGGCAATCTCGTGACCCTGCGCCAAGAGCTCGGCGAGTGTAGGGGTGGCAAAATCCGGCGTGCCCATAAAGGCCAGACGCAAGGCCATCTCAGCCAGCCTTTTTCAGCTTCTTTGCCTTGGCAAGCTTCTTGAGCGCCATCGAACGCTTCAGCTTCGAAAGGTGATCAACGAACAAAACACCGTTCAGATGATCCATCTCATGCTGCAGGCAGACGGCCAGAATACCTTCTGCATCAAGGCTTTGTGGCACACCATGCGAGTCGAGATACTGGGCCTTGATCGCCCGCGGCCGCTCCACCTCATCCCAGATCTCGGGCACCGACAGGCAGCCTTCTTCCATCACCTCGGTCGCTTCGGAGTTCCAGGTGATGACTGGGTTGATGAACACACGGGGATTGCGGCCGCCCTCTTTCTGCTCGACATCGAGCACGATGATGCGCTTGGCCTCCCCGACCTGGATTGCCGCCAGGCCGATACCGTCGGCGTCATACATGGTTTCGATCATGTCGGCGATCAGGGCGCGGATGTGGTCATCCACCTCCGCCACCGGCTCGGAGATGAGTTTCAGGCGCGGATCGGGCGCAATCAGGATCGGGCGAACGCTCATGAGCCTCAGATAATGGCACCTCGGTTGCCGGTCAAGAAACTGCGAATCGGCTATGGTTCGCGAAACGTTCGGGCCCAGGAGGAAGACCTGACATGGCGCACATTCTTGCCTTTTTGAGCGTTGGCTTCAGCCTTGCCGCAGCCATCCTCGCGGCTTTGGCCTGGCGCCGGCGTGAGGCAGGCGAGCTCAGCGCGCTTATCCGCGCCGAAGCCGACCGCAGCCGCAGCGAACTCAGTGAACAGACACGGGGGCTGCGCGAAGAGCTCGGGGGCAAACTCGAACGTGGCCAGGACGCCTTGCGTCTTGCCCTCGAGACGCGCCTTGAAACGGCCGACCGGCGCCAGGCGGAAGACGCGCGGGCGCTGCGCGAGGAGCTGACGACGAATTTCCGGCATTCCTCCGAGCAATGGCTCACAACCCTGAAGGAACTGAGCCTGCAGCAGAAGGAACGGCTCGACGGGCTTCTCGTGCAGCTGACCCAGCTCGGCGAAAAGCAGGCAGCGGCTGCAGAGGCCTTGCGCGCCAGTGTCGATACCCGACTGGAAGCCATCCGCACCAACAATGAACAGAAGCTGGAGCAGATGCGCCAGACCGTGGAAGAGAAGCTGCAGTCGACTCTTGAGCAGCGCCTGGGAGAATCCTTCCGTACCGTCTCAGAACAGCTCAAGGCCGTGCACCAGGGGCTCGGTGAGATGCAGAGCCTTGCCACCGGCGTGGGCGATCTCAAAAAAGTGCTGACCAAT
>JAJZDZ010000066.1 GCA_021851325.1 Pseudomonadota bacterium
CGGCGCTATTCGACATTCTGCGCCTGTTCTCTCAATTGATCGATCACTGCCTTCAGCGCAAGCCCGGTCTGGGTCATCTCGATGTCTGCAGATTTCGAGCACAGCGTATTGGCTTCGCGGTTGAACTCCTGGGACAGAAAATCGAGCCGGCGGCCAACCGCCTCGCCTGCGGAAAGAAGCCGCCTGGCTTCACTGACATGGGCTTTGAGGCGGTCAAGCTCTTCGCGGATGTCGGCGCGCACGGCAAGCATGGCCGCTTCCTGGGCGAGGCGTTCCTCGGATATCGCCGTGTCGGCGAGCAGATCATCGAGCTGGGATCTGAGCCGGGCGCGCAGCCCCTCTGGGGTCGCGGCCGCAAGGCCTGCCGCTTTGGCCGTCAGCGCCTCAATCTCATCGAGCATGCCGGTCAGAACCTTCGCCAGCTTGGCGCCTTCGGCGCGCCGCGCCCGTCGCAGGCTGTCCAGAGCGGTGGCAAGACTTTCCAGCACGGCCGCATCACGGGCCGCCCGTTCTTCCGGATCACTGGCAAGCTCATCGGCGACAATCACGCCCTTGAGGGCCAAAAGTCCGTCAACCCGCGCCGGGGCCAGACCATGCTGGTCGCAGAGTTCGCGGGCAATGCGGATCGCAGCGGCCAGCGCCACCGGATCGACCTTGAAGCCGCGCCCAGTGTCCGGCGCTTCCAGCATCAGCGTGGCCTGCAGATTGCCGCGCTTGAAGCGTTCTGCAGACAGCACGCGCGCTGCAGGCTCAATGCTGTCGAACCCGGGAGGTGTGCGCAGGCGAATATCGAGGCCGCGGCCATTGACGCTCTTGACCTCCCAGCGCCAGCTGAGGGCACCCATGGCGCCATGGCTCTCGGCAAAGCCCGTCATGCTTACGATGGACATGCGTGAGCTCCCTAAAGAAACGAGCATAACCAAAGCGGTGCCGGCGGGAAAACCATCAGCGCTGCTTTTCGGCCTTCTGGATCTGGCGCCAGCGCGCGACGTTCTTGTCCTGCTGTGCAATCGTGGCGGCAAATACGTGTCCGCCCTTGCCGTCGGCTACGAAGTAAAGATCCTTGGACTTAAGGGGGTGCAGCACGGCCAGGATCGAGGCCCGCCCGGGATTGCAGATCGGCGTCGGCGGCAGGCCGTTGATAATGTAGGTGTTGTAGGCAGTGGCCGCTGAAAGTTCACTCTCCAGAATGGAATGCCCAAGGGGATAGCCCTTGGTGATGCCGTAGATGATGGTCGGATCCGACTGCAGCTTCATGCCCAGGCGCAGGCGGTTTTCGAATACCGCGGCAACGTGGGGGCGCTCGCGCGGCAAGGCGGTTTCCTTTTCAACGATGGACGCCAAAATTACTGCCTGCGCGGCGGTCTTCAGCGGCAGTCCAGGCGCCCGCTTCGGCCACACCTTGGCCAGAAAGCGCAGCTGCGCCCGATGCATGCGGGCCAGAATCTGGGCGCGGGTCGTGCCCCGGGTGAAAAGGTAGGTGTCAGGCAGCAGCGAGCCTTCGGGCGGTACGGCTCCAGCCTTGCCCACCAGCACCTTGTTGGCCTTCACCACGTTGAAGGCCATCTGGCTGGTAAATCCTTCAGGGATGGTCAGCTTGTGTTCGACCACTTTGCCGGAGATGAGAATGGCGGCAATCTTTGCCATGCTGGCCCGGGAGGGAATGGCATATTCGCCCGCCTTGAGCTCGGCACCCTGCCCTCTCAGACGTACCTCGAGCTCGAACAGCGTGGGACTTGTAATGACCCCCGCAGCTTTCAAAATCCGGGCAATGCCAGCTCCACCCGTGCCGGGGCGGATGAGCACGATGCTCTGATGGCCATGGCGGGCAGGAGGACCTGGGGCCTTAAACCGTGCACCGGCCCAGAGCAGGATCCCAAGAGCGAGGACCAGAATGAGAAGAGCGGAGACGATCGCGACCCGGCGCAATGGCGATCAGTCCACCGCGGACAGGATCAGCGAGGCATTGGTGCCGCCAAATCCGAATGAATTGGACAATGCCACCCGCACCGGCCGGGTCTTGGCGGTGTTGGCGACGAGGTCCAGCCTGGGCGAAAAATCGGGATGATCAAGGTTGATCGTCGGCGGCACGATGCCGTCGCGCATCGCCAGCAGGCAGAAGATCGCCTCCACCGCACCAGCAGCGCCAAGCAGATGACCGATCGAAGATTTGGTTGAGGACATCGCGACCTTGGGCGCGGCCTCACCCAGAAAGCGTTCGACCGCCGCCAGTTCGATGCCATCGGCCATGGTCGAGGTCCCATGGGCATTGACGTAATCGATATCGTCCACGCGCAATCCCGAGCGCTTCAGGGCCATCTGCATGGCCCTGAAACCACCATCGCCATCCTCACTGGGCGCGGTGATGTGGTAGGCATCACCAGAGAGTCCGTAGCCCCTGACCTCGCCGTAAATCTTGGCGCCGCGGGCTTTGGCGTGCGCGTATTCCTCGAGCATCAGGACGCCCGCGCCTTCACCCATGACAAAGCCATCGCGGCCCTTGTCATAGGGACGCGAGGCCTTTTGCGGTTGGTCATTATACGCCGTCGACAGCGCCTTGCAGGAGTTGAAGCCGGCAATCCCCAGGCGACAGATCGCGTTCTCCGCACCACCACAGAGCATGACGTCCGCATCGTCAAAGGCAATCAGACGCGCCGCATCGCCGATCGCATGTGCTCCGGTCGCACAGGCCGTAACCACGGCGTGATTAGGCCCCTTGTAGCCAAAGCGGATCGAGGCGTAACCGGAGACAAGATTGATCAGGCGCCCGGGAATGAAGAAGGGCGACAGTCGCCGTGGTCCCTTTTCGGCAATGAGCAGCGCCGCCTCTTCGATGCCAGGCAACCCGCCGATGCCCGAACCAATGAGCACGCCGGCACGGCAGCGCTCCTCTTCGGTGGCGGGTACATAGCCCGAATCGGTGACCGCCTGCTGCGCAGCGGCCAGGCCGAACAGGATGAAATCATCGATGCGCCGCTGTTCCTTGGGATCGACCCAGTCATCGGGATTGAAGAGACCATCGCCACTGGCCCCGCGCGGGACGTCACAGGCAATCTTGGTTGCCAGGTCATCGGTCCGGAACCTGGTGATCGGACGCGCACCCGACTTTCCAGCAATCAGCCGCTGCCACGTCTCTTCTACGCCGCAGGCCAGCGGCGTAACCAAACCCAGACCGGTGATGACTACCCTGCGCATCGTTTCCCTTGGTTTTGCCTCAGGCGCGTAGATGGCTCAACCGGCCTTAAGCCTGGGCCTTGTCGATGTATTTTACCGCATCACCGACGGTTACGATCGATTCGGCGGCATCATCGGGAATTTCGATGCCGAATTCCTCTTCAAACGCCATCACCAGTTCGACGGTATCAAGGCTGTCCGCGCCCAGATCCTCGATGAATGAGGCGCTGTCCGTCACCTTGTCGGCGTCGACATTCAAGTGCTCGACGACGATCTTCTTCACGCGCTCCGCAGTATCGCTCATTGTATTTGCAACCTCTCGTTCGTTGTCTTCGCCGCTAGTCGTTGGATGGCCCGCGGCAGAACCATTTTCCCGCGTGAACGGTAACGGGCTTGCTTCCTAACATAAAGGACCTCGCCCCGCCACACGGTGTTAACCAATTGAATATACTATCAAATCATCACCATACCGCCATTGACGTGGAGACTCTGGCCGGTGATGTAACCGGCCTCCTCGCTGGCCAGGAAAAGCACGGCGGCGGCGATTTCCTCTGCCGTGCCCATGCGCCCGGCCGGGATCCGCGCATCGATCTGGGCCTTCTGCGTCTCGCTCAGCGCAGCGGTCATAGCCGTCGCGATGAAGCCTGGAGCGACACAATTGACGGTGATGCCGCGACTCGCCACCTCCTGCGCCAGGGACTTGCTCATACCGACAAGACCGGCCTTGGCCGCGGCGTAATTACCCTGACCGGGGTTGCCCATCGCGCCGACCACCGAGGTGATCGAAATGATGCGACCCCAGCGCTTTTTCATCATGCCCCGCAGGACCGCGCGGGACAGCCGAAAGGCTGCAGTCAGATCAACCGCGATCACCTGATCCCACTCCTCATCCTTCATTCGCAGGAAGAGGTTGTCACGGGTAATGCCGGCATTGTTGACCAGAACGTCGATCGGCGCGCCCAGCATGGTTTCCGCGGTCTTCGGCAGGGCCTCCACCGCGGCGCTGTCGGCCAGATTGCAGGCGACGACGTGAACGCCCGCGCCAAGTTCGCCCTGCAATTGTGCCAGGCTTTCAGCACGGGTCCCCGAAAGCACAAGCTGTGCCCCCTGGGCGTGCAGACGGCGCGCGACCGCACCGCCAATGCCGCCTGTGGCACCGGTAACAAGTGCGGTTTTGCCGGAGAGATCGAACATCGCCGTCCTCACAGGGTTTTTGCAAAAGCTTCGATGTCGGCCGGAGAATCAAGCGTGATCGGCATCAGATCCTTGTCCGTGCGCTTGACCATGCCGGTCAACACCTTGTTTCCACCAAATTCCACCGTCGCATCAATCTCAAGATCGCGGAAGGCCAAAATGGTTTCACGCCAACGCACGCGGGCGGTAACCTGCTCCACCAGCAGCTGGCGAATGCGCTCCGGCTCGGACACTTCCTTTGCGGTGACATTGGCAATCAGGGGGACCACTGGCGGGCGAATGGTGACCTGCGAGAGGGCCTCGGCCATGACATCGGCAGCCTTCTTCATCAAGGGGCAGTGAAAGGGTGCGCTGACCGCAAGCGGCATGGCGCGCTTGGCTCCTTTGGCGCGTGCGATCTCACCGGCACGGGCCACCGCTGCCGCGGTTCCCGAAATCACCACCTGGCCGGGGGCGTTGTCATTGGCCACCACGCACACTGGCGCGACCTCGTGGGGAAGCGCGGCCGCCACCGCTTCACGGGCCGCGGCTTCAGCAAGCTCGGGGTCGGCGCCCAGAAGGGCGCTCATGGCGCCCTCCCCAACCGGCACGGCTGCCTGCATCGCCTGGCCGCGGGTCTTCAGAAGACGGGCCGCGTCCGCCAGACTGAAGGCTCCAGCCGCCGCCAGTGCAGTGTACTCACCCAGGGAATGACCAGCCACGACGCGCGCATGCCGGCCAAGATCGAGGCCGCAATCCGCCATGAGGACCCGCACCACCGCCATCGACGCCGCCATGATCGCCGGCTGCGCATTCTCGGTCAGCGTCAGCTCGCTCTCAGGCCCGTCCCACATCAGACGGGACAGGCGCTGGCCGAGCGCATCGTCTACTTCTTGAAAGGTGTGCCGCGCCTGCGTAAACGCGTCGGCAAGGCTCTTGCCCATGCCAACTGCCTGACTGCCCTGTCCGGGGAAAAGAAATGCCCTGCTCATGGGCCGGGCAGAAACGCCATGGCGCGCGAGCTGTCAAGCCGGACGCGTAGCCTCATGGCCCCTCCCTGATGCGAACCGAGCAGATCATGGGCGAGCTCCGCCCATGAGCGGGCAACACCCTTTGCCGCCGCCATCACGTCCTCCAGCGCGACATCACGCCGGCGTCAGCGGGGCAATGCCGTGGCGGAGAGGCGGGGCGACGCTCAGGGGGTGACCACGGCAAAATTGCTGACGATCGGTTCGATCAGATCCACCAATGCGGCATAGAGGCTCTCATCGCCCTCCATGCGGATGTGTCCGCTCTTCACCTCATCGGCCCAGGGCTGCTTCAGGAACATCGTGCGCAGAAGGTCGGGACGGCGCAGGGTGACGGTTAGATCGGCTTCGCCATCCACATTCATCTCATGCACGAGCACACCATTGCCGACGCTGAGCAGATGGCTTTCCGCCCGATCGGTCAGCGTCACGCGGATCGAAAAGGCGCGTGACGCTGCCTTTTGCGGATTGACCCGCACCGCCGCAAAATCGAACAGCATCGCCGTTGTCGTGGCTGCTAGCACATCGGGGCTGAAACCCATGACAGGCAGCTGCACCACGCCGTCCCGCAATTCCTGCGCCCCGGTCAGATAGATGTTGCGCCAGGTTCCGGCTTCGCTTTCAAAGCCGAGCTGGGTGTAGACATCCGCCAGCATGACCCGCGAGGCCGTGTCCGTGCCGTCGGCGAAGACAGCATGGTTGAGCAGCGTAGCCGCCCAGCGCAGCTCTCCAGCGGCGACAGCGTGACGGGCCAGATCGCGAACCCGGTCCGCCCCTCCCAGGGCCTCGACATATTTCTTGGCAGCCGGCTCAGGCGGCAGAGGATTGAGGTTGGCCGGATTGGCATCATACCAGCCAAGATAACGCTGATACACGGCCTTCGAATTGTGGCTCATTGTGCCGTAATAGCCGCGATTGAACCATTGCTTGCGCAGGACATCAGGCAGCGTCAGCACTTCGGCGATCTCGCTTGCGGTATAGCCCTCGTTCATGAGCCGCACCGACTGGTCGTGCAGAAATTTATAGGCATCCCGGTGCGACTTCAGAAAGCTGGTGATCTCCTCGCGGCCGAAGCGCGGTATGCCATGGGCGGCAAACATCACCTCGGAGCGCTCAGCCCACAGGCGGATCGACTGGGTGAGATAATCGGCCCATGCCTTGCAATCACGCACCAGCGCCCCGCGCGCCGGCAACAGGTTGTGCATGGTCAGATTGGCGTTCTCTGCCATGAACACTGCGGCCATCTGCGGCAGGAAGAAATTCATTTCCGCCGGTGCCTCGGTTCCTGGCGTCAGCTGGAATTGCAGCACCACATCGCCGATCGTCATCTCCTGCCCGGTGTGATGCACAAGATCGGTCGGCGCGATCAGTGACAAAGAGCCCAGCGACGGACACGGACCAAGTCCGCTGGTGATTTCGCCATCCTTGTCACGTGACAGCGTATGGCCGAACTGAAACCGGGCGCGACGCAGCATGGCCGGGCCGGCAATGATGTTTTCCGACACCGCATGTTCGAGAAACCCTTCCGGCGCAATCACCTTGATCCTGCCGTCCGCCACCGCCGCCGCGTCGGCCACACCTCCAACCCCGCCATAATGATCGATATGCGAATGGGAGTAGATCACCGCCACGACCGGCTTGTCGGCGACATGCTGACGGACAAGCTCCAGCGCCGCGCGGGCGACTTCCTGCGAGGTCAGAGGATCGACGACGATCCAGCCCGCCCCCGCATCGATGAATGACACCGTGGAGACGTCAAAGCCGCGGACCTGGTAGATACGCTCATGGACCTTGAAGAGGCCGTGCTTGGTCAGGATCTGGGCCTGCCGCCACAGGCTGGGGTTGACGCTTTCCGGTGCTGGCCCATCGAGAAAGCCATAGGACGAAAGATCAAAGGCGACGCCCCGGCCATCATCACGCGGAATCTTGGGATCTTTGCGCGTTGCGATGAAGCCCCGGGCGGCAAACGTAAAATCCTTGCCGTCGTCGCTGGCCACCAGTCCGCGCACCTCTTCAAGACTGTCCATTGTCTTTCCCTTGGCTGAACCTGCGGTCCGAGATTAGGCACGCGGCCCTTGCCAGACTGCTACGATCGTTACAATTATGACCCATGATCGACCGTGCCCGCGCCGAGCGCATCATCGCCCGCGACAGCTGGTTCGCGAGCCAGCCCGCGAGCCTGCGCCGGGCACTGCTTGCCCGCGCCCAAATCACCACCGTCAAGGCCGGCCAGTGGATCTATGGCACCGGCGATGCGCTGAACGGGCTCTATGGCGTCGTGACCGGCTCGGCCCACCTGATGCTCGCCTCAGGCGAGGCCGATGTGCTGATCGAAATCGTCCAGGCCGGCCAGCTGTTCGGACAGGCGGCGCGTTTCGGCGGTGGTCCGCGTCTGGTCACCGCCATTGCCGGCGAGCACTCCACGCTGCTGCATGTGCCTGATCACGCGCTCGCCGAAATCGCGCGCAGTGAGACCGGCGTTTGGCGCAGCTTTACTGAACTTCTCTACAGCCAGCTGGCGAGCGCCCTGGCGCTCGCCGGAGCAATGATCCACCTGCCACCGCCGGCGCGGGTGGCGGCGCGCCTCATCATGCTTTCCGCCGGCCAGACCCGCATCCACGTGACCCAGTCCCAGCTCGCCGAACTCACCGGCCTGTCGCGCAAAACCGTCAACTTCCATCTGCGGGCGCTGGCGGCTGCGGACATCATCAGCCTGGCTTACCGCGTTATCGCGGTAAAGGATCCGGCACGACTGCGGGCGCGGGCCCGCATCTAGCCGTCTGACGTCCAGGTCAGGCACAATGTGCCCGGGTCAGGCTGGAGTACTGGCTGCGGCAGGAGGATCACGGCCCGCTACACGGCGCGTGCATGCTGGGCGTTGCCGGCGTTCAGGTAGGCATCGAAGGCTGCGCAGACAAGACGCAGTCCCGCCCGCATCTCATCGCTGACCTTCAGGCGGTTGCCCTCGATCGCGACCAGACCGTGCTCTGCCAGGGACTCAAGGCGCGGCCATACGTCCGCAAACGCGTCCGCCGTCTCGTCGAAGTGGGCCGCAACCTCGGCCAGATCAACCTCAAGATCACACATCAACCGTTCGATGGCGGCGGCCCGCAGGCGATCATCGAGGCTGAGCGCCACCCCCCTGGCAGTGGGCAGGATATTGCGTCGCAGCGCCGCGCGCCATTGGGCGACCGCTGGGATATTCTGCACATAGCCCTGCGGCAGGGCACTGATGGACGAGGCTCCAAAGCCGATCAATGCCGAGGCATCATCGTCGCTATAGCCCTGAAAATTGCGTTTGAGACGCCCGTCACGCCAGGCAACCGCAAGACCATCATCGGGTCGGGCGAAGTGATCAAGTCCGATCGGCTGATAACCCGCCGCGGCGATCCGCGACTGTGCAAGTTCGAACTGGCGGGCCCGCGCCTCGAGGTCCGGCAGGCTTCGTTCGTCGATCAGGTTCTGGTGCTTCTTGAAATGGGGCACGTGGGCATAGCCAAAGACCGCCAGACGGTCCGGTGCAAGGGTCAGAACCTGATCAATCGTATGCGAAAGGCCGGCTTCGGTCTGCTGCGGCAGACCGTAGACCAGATCGATGTTGAGCCCGCCAATGCCAGCCGCCCGCAGCCTGTCCACCGCACTCTTCGTGCAGTCAAAGGGCTGGATGCGATTGATGGCACGCTGCACGGCATCATCCAGGTCCTGCACGCCGA
>JAJZDZ010000067.1:0-5827 GCA_021851325.1 Pseudomonadota bacterium
CAGCGTGATGCGGCGATCCAGCAGCTCTCCCAGTATATCGGTATCAAAACCCAGTCCGGTCCCAATGGTCAGCTCATTGTCTCGACCCCGGATGGCGTGACGCTGGTCGGCAGCAGCTACGGACAGCTCAGCTACACCTCCTCGAACGGGGTTGGCAGCTATCCGCCCGTCGAGCTGGCCATGATCGATCCGGCCACCGGCCAGAGCATTGGCACCACGACCGCGCTCGACCCCCATCTGACCTCTGGCAAGCTCCAGGGCTATATCAGCATGCGCGATGGGGCCTTAGCGCAGCTCGGACAGGAACTTGGCAATTTTGCCCAGACCACCGCCAATGCCTTCAACACCCAGAGCAATGCCAACACGTCCTATCCCGCGCCCGCGGTCTTGACCGGGCGGGACACCGGACTTGTCAGCAGCGACGCGATGAATTTCACGGGCAACACCACGCTTGCCATCACCGACGCCAATGGCAATCTCGTCCATCGCATCGACATCAATTTCACCACCGGCCAGATGTCGCTCGACGGTGGCGCCAATATGGGCTTCGGTAGCACCATCAGTGACTTTCTGTCGACCCTGAACGGAGCCCTTGGTAGCAGCGGCAGTGCCAGCTTTGCCAATGGTGCGCTCACCCTTTCTGCCACCGGCGGCAATGGCATTGTCGTTCAGGACACGACGAGCCCCGCTTCCAGCCGCGGCGGCAGCAGCTTTGCCCAGTACTTCGGTCTCAACGATATTTTCCGCACCTCCGGACAGCCGATCACCGCCACTGGAATGTCGACCAGCGACGCCGGCAATTTCGCCGCCGGCGGCACCATCTCGCTGGACCTGAAGGATTCAAGCGGTCAGATCGTCAAGACTGCGAGCGTGACGCTGAACGGTACCGAAACCATCGGCTCCATCATCAGCAGCCTCAACACCGCTTTTGGTGGGGCTGCAAGTTTTGCACTGAACGCCAATGGCACGCTCACCCAGACTCTCGGCAGCGCCTATGCCAATGACAGCCTGCAGGTCAGCCAGGACACCACCAGCCGGGGCGACACCGGCATGTCCTTTACCGAGCTCTTTGGTGTTGGCCCCGACCAGCAGGCAGCCCTTGCCTCAGGCTTCAGCGTTAACCCGGCGCTTGCGAACACGCCGCAGAATGTTCCCTTCGCCCAGGCCAGTCTCTCGGGCGCCAGCGTCGGCAGCACTGTCATCACCTCCGGCGATGCGCGCGGTCTTACCGCCCTGCAGAATGTCGCCACCAATCAGCAGAGTTTCGCCAAGGCCGGCGCACTTGTGGCCCAGACCACAAGCCTCGGAAGCTATGCCGCCGCCCTCTATCAGGACATCGCCACGCGCAGCGCCGCAGCGCAGACCGCCAACACCCAATCCGGCGATCTTCTGACCACGGCCCAAACCCAGCAGTCATCGGTCTCGGGCGTGAACCTCGATCAGGAACTCGCCAACATGATGAACTATCAGCAGGCTTACAGTGCCGCCGCGCGGGTTCTGCAGACCGTTCAGACGATCTACACCACACTGCTGCAGATCCAGTGAAAGGCTAAACCATGAGCATCGACCGGATCACCAACAGTAACCAGGCGCAGCTGATGATCGCCCAGATCAACACCGCCAATGCCAATCTGGCGCAGACCGAGCAGCAGGTGAGCAGTGGCAATGTCTCGAACACCTATGCCGGCTATGGCGATCAGGTCCAGGCTCTCGAGGCGGCGAATTCCGCGGCCGCGCGCGCCAACGCCTACAAGGCAGCCGCCCAGGCGGGACTGAACCAGGCCAACCTGCAGGACACCCAGCTCACCCAGCTCTCCAACCTGGCCAACCAGCTGCGTCAAGACATCACCACAGCCAGCGCCAACAATGACGGCTCGACCCTCATGACCCAGGTTCAGGGTGTGTTCGATCAGGCTGTCCAGATTCTCAACACAACCGATGCCAATGGGAACTATCTCTTTGGCGGCGACAAGACCAACACGCCGCCGGTGAGCGTCAGCAGTCTGTCACAGCTCGCCTCCGCTACGAGCGGCGCCGCCGTCTTTGCCAATGGCACGATGAAATCCTCGGTCACCGTAGCCGAAGGCCAGAGCGTGACCGTGGGGGTGCTCGCTTCAGATGTCGGCTCGCAGCTGATGCAGACCATCAAGGACCTCGTCGATTACACCACTACCAATGGTGCCCTCGGAAGCCAGATGACCTCGGCGCAGAACAGCTTTCTCTCCGGTGAAATCGCCAGCGCCGCCACCGCTGCCACCACCATCAACACCGCGGCCGCGAGCAATGGCGACACCTATCAGCAGCTGCAGAACGCCGTCACCCAACAAACTACGATGAACACGCTCTACCAGGGCTTCGCCTCCAACATTCAGAACGTCAACATGGCCCAGGCCATTACCAACCTGAACCAGGACCAGACCGCCCTGCAGGCCGCCCTGCAGGTGACGTCACAGCTCGGCAAGCTCTCCTTGCTCAACTACTTCCGCTGAACAGGAAACCAGCCGCGAGGGCCGTGTCGCGGACTTAGGCCGGGGGGCGCCTATCCCCTCCGCATCTTGCCGGGCGCCAGCAAGGCTCCTATATGGCGCCCTCATGACCGCCCTGGAACGCTACGCCCTGCCCCCTGCCGACCAGCCGACGCGCATCGTGGTTGCGATGTCGGGCGGGGTCGATTCCTCGGTCACCGCCGCCCTTCTGGCCCGCGCCGGCTATGAGGTCATAGGCGTCACCCTGCAGCTTTATGATCATGGCGCGCGCGCGCAGAAGAAGGGCGCCTGCTGCGCCGGACAGGATATTTACGACGCTCGCCGTGTGGCTGAAACGCTCGGCATTCCCCACTACGTGCTCGACTATGAGGCCCGCTTCAAAGCCCAGGTCATGGAGGAATTTGCCGCCGCCTATGCCCGTGGCGAAACCCCCATTCCCTGTGTTGCCTGCAATGATCGGGTGAAGTTCCATGACCTGCTTGCCACCGCCAAAGACCTCGGCGCCGCAGCTCTGGCGACTGGCCATTATGTTGAGCGGCGCGAGGGTGCGGCAGGACCGGAACTGCATTGCGGTGCCGATCCGTCCCGTGACCAGAGCTATTTTCTCTACAAGACCACGGTAGAACAGCTTGCCTTCCTGCGCTTTCCCTTAGGTGGGCTCGAAAAGTCCCAGGTGCGCGAGATGGCGCACGAGCTGGGCCTTGTCACCGCCGCCAAGCCCGACAGCCAGGACATCTGCTTTGTCCCCGGCGGCAATTACGCCGCCGTGGTCGAAAAGCTGAAACCCGAAGCCGCCCGCCCCGGCGACATTGTCGATCTGAAGGGCACCGTGCTCGGCCGTCATGATGGCATCATTCATTTTACCGTGGGGCAGCGCAAAGGCCTTGGTCTCAGCGGCAATACCGAAGCCTATTTCGTCGTCGCCCTCGATGCGGCGCGCGCCCGGGTCGTGGTCGGCCCCCGTAGCGCCCTGGCCAGCCGGCGCATCACACTGCGCGCCGTCAACTGGCTCGCGCCGGTCACAGCGGCCCACCCCTGCCAGGTCAAAGTCCGTTCCATGCGCCCGCCGGTGCCTGCCACCGTCACTGCAGCGCCGGACGGCGGCGCGGTGGTCGAACTGCTGTCCGCGGAGGACGCGGTCGCGCCTGGCCAGGCCTGCGTCTTCTATGACGGCACACGGGTGCTGGGCGGCGGCACCATCGTCGCCGCTGAACCCCTCTTAAGGGCGGCCTGAGCGCGCGCCGCGATCCCGTCAAAGCGCAGCTTTGGCCGGCGGCAGCTTGCCTTGACAGGGCCAGACCCCACCCTTACATACCCCCGCCTTGGCTGGCAGTGTGGCAGCGTAGCTCAGTGGTAGAGCAGGGGAATCATAATCCCTTGGTCGGGGGTTCAAATCCCTCCGCTGCTACCAGCCCGAGCGCTGAACGGGTGGAGGTTTGAGGTGGCCGACCTGGCGAGCGCAGGGACGCGCAGTGATCTTCCCAGCATCAGCATCGAGGACATCCGGGCCGCCGCAGGACGCATCGCGGATGCGGTGGAACGCACCCCGGCCCATCACTCCCGTACCCTCTCCAAGATTGCCGGCTGCGAAATCTATCTGAAGTTCGAGAACCTGCAGTTCACCGCGTCCTTCAAGGAACGTGGCGCCCTCAACAAACTGTTGTCCCTCAGCCCCGAGGAACGGCGGCGCGGCGTGGTCGCGATGAGCGCCGGCAATCATGCCCAGGGTGTTGCCTATCATGCCGGACGCCTTGGCATTCCGGCCACCATCGTGATGCCCGAATCCACCCCCTTCAACAAGGTCAAGCACACCAAGGGCTTTGGTGCCCGCGTGGTGCTCGACGGCGCGACCCTGAGCCAGTCGTTCCAGCGCACGCTGCGTTTTGTCGAAGAGGAAAAACTCATCCTCGTCCACCCTTACGATGATGTGCGCATCATCGCCGGCCAGGGCACCGTCGGCCTCGAATTTCTGGAGGACTTTCCGGACCTCGACGTGCTGGTGGTTCCTATCGGCGGCGGCGGCCTGATCTCGGGCATTGCCACCGCTGCCAAGGCGGTCAAGCCCGCCATCGACATCTATGGCGTGCAGGCCCAGCTCTATCCCTCGATGTATGATGTGGTGAACCACAAGGAGCTGCCATGTGCGGGGCAGACCATCGCCGAAGGCATAGCGGTCAAAGAGCCTGGCGCGATCACCCGGCAGATTGTTGCGACACGCGTCAAAGATGTCCTCCTCGTGCGCGAAGACGAAATCGAACGGGCGATTGCAAGCCTGCTCGAGATTGAAAAAACCGTCGTGGAAGGCGCCGGAGCGGCTGCCTATGCCGCCGTCATCGCCAACAAGGCCCTGTTCGCCGGCCGCAAGGTCGGCATCGTGCTGTCGGGCGGTAACATCGATATGCGCCTGCTCTCCAATGTCATTCTGCGCGAGCTGTCGCGCGAAGGACGCATCCTGTCCGTCGTCGTGGAAATCGAGGATCGTCCCGGCCTTCTGGCAAGGATCGCAACCCTGGTCGGTGAGGCTGGAGGCAATATCCTCGAAGTCAGTCACAACCGCATGATCACCGACATGAGCGCCAAGCTTGCCGACCTCGGCATGACCATCGAAGCTCGCGATGCCGCCCATGCCGATGAGATCCGCAACACCCTCAAGGCTGCCGGCTTCGTGATCCGGACCTCGCCCCAGAACAACGGGCGCTGAACGCCCGACGGGCGGCAAGTCCCCGGGCGCCTGTCCCAAGCGGTCACCACGGCCGTGACCCCTGAGCCACCCACGTCCAAAGCACCAGGGGGCGCTGAGGCCTCAGCTCCACAGCTCTGTCGCCGCAACCGTCACAAACGTCATAAAAATGTGATCTCGGCGGTTCAGGTTCCCACTCGACAATCGGGATGACTGATCATGGCGCGGCTTCTTGCGATCGCGGTACTCTTTATTGCCATCATCGGTGGCGCGCTCGCTCTTCTGTGGCCACGCCAGCAGTCGGGCCTCGTGCTTTACAGCGCGGTCGATTATGGCTCGCAGGTGGCCGCCGCCTTCACCAAACAAACCGGCATCCCGGTCCATGTCATCGATCTGTCGACCGGCGCCCTCCTCGCCAAGATCTCCGCTGAAGGCCACCATCCGGCCTGGACCATGGCCTGGTTCGACGGCGACATGGCGGCCGCCGCGCTCGACGCGGCAGGCCTCGTCGAACGGCACAGCGTTCCCAAGCTGAACTTCACCGCTTTGGGCCGCAGCCTCGTTCCAGCCGATGGCAGCTACACCCCGACCGGCCTGACGCTGGCCGGCGCCTTCAGCTATCACCCGGCCCAACTCGCCGACGTCCCCACCAGCTGGCAGG
>JAJZDZ010000067.1:5927-8720 GCA_021851325.1 Pseudomonadota bacterium
AGCCGCATCAATGCCTGGTTCAGTACCCAGGTGACAAACAAGTGAAGACGCGGATCCAACATCGTCTCAAGGCTCTCTGTGGTCTCCTGTTCATTGGCCTTTTGGCCATGCTCACGGTCTATCCGAGCCTGCGCTTCCTGCTCCTGCCCGTCATTGGCCAAAGCGCGCATAAGGGCCTGTCGGCGCTGCATGCGGTAAGCCTGATTGCGCTCAGCAACAGCGTCCGCCTCAGCCTCCTGGCCTCCCTCCTCGCCATTCTCTGCGGCATTCCTGCGGCCTGGATGATGGAGCGGCGACGGTGGCGGCCTTCCCGGATCCTCATGATCAGCCTGTGGCTGCTTTTTGTGCTGCCCAGCTATCTCATGACCGCGGGCTGGCAGATCGTGTTCAGCCGCACGATGCTGGCCCACAGCGTCCTCGCGACCGCGTTTTACAGCCAGTTCGGTATTATATTTCTGCTCGCCCTCAAGGGCCTGCCGTTTGCAGCGCTCGCCGCGCGCACCAGCTGGCGCGCCATCGGCGCCGAACTCGACGATGCCGCCCGCCTTCTGATCCGCAATTCGGTCTTTCGTCGCGTAACCTTGCTGCAGCTGCTCCTGCCGGCGGCAACCGCGGCCTTTGCCGTCGTCTTCGTCGAAAGCATCCAGGAATTCGGAATTCCGGCGACGCTGGGAGCGCAGATCCATCTGCCCATCGTCACCTATGCCATCTATGAACGGCTGGCGACCACGCCCGTCGATTTTACCGGTGCCGCCTTGCTCAGCTGGCAGCTGGTGGGTCTTGCGCTCGTTGCCGTCGCCGTCCAGCTTTATGCTGCCGCCCGTTTCGGCGGCGCGCTCGTGCATGGCCGACGCCGCGCCCATCTGTGTCCGCCGCCCAGCCGCAGCGAAGCCTCTCTCGCCTTTACCGGGCTCAGCGCGCTCATCCTCTTTGGCCTTGCCGTACCCTTGGGCGCCTTGCTGCTCGCCGCCTTCAGTCCGCAGCCCACCGCCGAATCCCTGCCCGTTGCCTGGAACAGCGTCCTTTATTCAGCGCTCTACGGCATCCTCGCAGCAAGCATTGCCCTTGCCATCGCCGCTCCGGTGCTGCTGCGGCAGCGTCGCGGCAACGGCCGCTTCGGCCAGCTCATCGGTGCCTTTTCGCTCACCAACATGGCTCTGCCCGGCATCGTCCTGGGGGCGGCCTATCTGATCGCCTTCAACAGCGGCTGGTTCGCACTCTATGGCACGCCCTTCCTCCTCGTTCTGGCCTATGTCGCGGTCCAGCTGCCGATGCTCCTGCGCTTCCTGCAGGCGCCGATCGAACATCTGCATCGCAATCTTTCGGAAGCCGCGCGTCTTCACGCCCTGCCGCTGGCAGCCAGACTGCTCGACATCGAGGGTCCGCTGCTGGCGCCAGCGCTCGGCTGGGGCTGGACCATGGCCTTCATCCAGGTGTTCTTCGAACTGCCGATTTCCGAGCTGCTCTATCCCGCCGGACGGGCGCCGCTCGGGGTTGCTCTCATGTGGCTCAACCAGAGCCTCGATTACACCGGCGAGGCCCGCCTGGCCCTCCTGGCCATGCTGACCGTACTCCTCGTGGCTGGCGCGGCGAACGGCCTGCTGCGTGTTCTTGCCCGTGTCCCCCTTGCAGGAGAACCGGCGTGAGCCTGTTGCATGCCGAACAACTGAGCAAACGCTTTGGCCGTCATCCCGTCCTCAAGGATGTCTCCTTCACCATGAATGCGGGGGAATTCGTGGTCCTGATCGGCGGTTCGGGTTCGGGCAAAACCACGCTGCTGCGCCTGATCGCCGGACTTGAGCGCGCGGACAGTGGCGCTCTCAGCCTGCGCGGTGCGACCGTCGATGAGCCCCGCTCCACCACGTTCATTCCGGCCGAGCGTCGTGGTCTGGGCATGGTCTTTCAGGATTACGCCCTGTGGCCGCATTTTACCTCGCTGCAGAACATTGAAGCCGCCGCGCGGGGCGCGGCCCCCGTGCGTCGCAAGCGGGCGCTCGAACTCCTCGAGCGCATGGGGCTTGAAGCGTTCATGAGCAAGCGCCCCCATGAACTTTCGGGCGGGCAGCAGCAGCGGGTGGGGATTGCCCGCGCCCTCGCCGCCAATCCTGACCTCCTTCTGTGCGACGAGGCCCTCTCCAGTCTCGACAGCGACATTCGCGAACGCCTCAGGGTCGAAATCCGCGCCCTCGCCCGCGAGGCCGGTACGGCAGTGCTGTTTGTCAGTCACGACCCACTCGATGCCTGGCGCCTCGCAGATCGTATTGCCGTCCTCGAAAATGGTGTTCTGACCCAGACCGCAACCCCGGATGCCTTATATGCCGAGCCCGCCAGCGCCCGCGTGGCGCGCTTTACCGGTGCCACCGGCGGCTTTCTGGCCGCGGTGGAATGCAATGATGGCAAACCTGGCGTGCGCATCAATGGCAGCTTTGTGCCGGCGCGGGTTCATGCCCTTGATCCCGGACAGACCGGTATCGTCTATGTCCGCCCCGAGGGCGTCAGCCTTGCCAATGATGGCATTGCCGCCGAACTGCAGTTCTGCGCCTTTGAGGCCGGCACGTACCGCGCCTATTGGCGCATCATTGGAAGTGATGCCAAACTCTGCTCACGCGAACGCGTCAAGCCGCCTTCCCGCGCCCGGCTTGCCATCACCGCGGATCATGTCCTTGTATTTCCCTCTGACGGAGAGGCGTTTTAATCATGACTGAATGGTCGGTTTTCATACCAACATTTCTGGCCGCCTCGGTGGAATGGGTCGAAGCCTTCACCATCGTCCTTGCGGTCAGTCTCAGCATC
>JAJZDZ010000018.1 GCA_021851325.1 Pseudomonadota bacterium
CAGGCAGGTTATCACAGTGCCGAAGCACGACTGCGCGAAGCCATTCTCGCACAGTTTCCCCTCATCGGTGCAGGTGTGAGCAAGGCCCGAAGTGCCGGGGACGGCATTTCCAGTATTGGCTTCAACGTGACGCTGACCTTGCCCCTCTTCAATCGCAATCAGGGGGCCATCGCCGTGGCACGGGCAACGCGCGCCCAACTTTTTCAAGCCTATGAAGCCCATCTTGATGCGGCAACAGGAGAGGCGGATAAGATCTGGACGGCAATTGCCATCATGCACCGGCAGCTTGGCAGTCTTACGTCGCAGCTTGCGGAGTTTGCGCGGGCAGCGGCGCGCGCGCGGGCAAGTTTTACCTCCGGGACCTTGAGCCTGGGCGATTTTGCCCGTCTGGATGACAATGCCCTGACGACGCGCGCTCAAATCATCGCGCTCCGGGCTTCGCTGCAGATGGCACAGACTGCTCTTGCAACTATTCTTGTGCTGCCACCAGCGAATGTGAGGTCGTAACAGGTGAAGCTGGCCCTCCGGCCTTGGTAAGTCATTTTCCCAAATGTAGCGTTTTGATCACCGCCGCCACGAAGGCGTCATGATTGGCGTAGAGGGGGTCGCTGTCCGGTTTGGGCCAGGCGCTGTTGGTGACGACAACAAGGTTGTCCTTGGGATTGAGGTAGATCGACTGGCCGAATATCCCGATGGCTTCATAGGCCTCGCCGCCGGGCATCACCCACCACTGAAAGCCATAGCCATAATGTCCCCAATCGCTCTGGACCTGGGTGGTCGAGGCCTGCTTGACCCAGTCCTTTGGCAAAATCTGTTTGCCATCCGCGACACCGCCATGCATGAAGAAAAGTCCGAAACGGGCATAGTCACGCAGCGTCATGGACAGACAGCAGCCGCCCATTTCGTTACCGCCGCGGTCGAGCATCCATACTGCATTGCGCTGCATGCCGACAGTCTTCCAGATTTTTTGGGACAGATAGTCTGCGAGATGCATGTGGGTGGCATCGGCCACCAATACGCCGATGAGATCGGATTCACCGGTCTTGTATTCGAATTTGGTTCCGGGCTTGGCCTCGCGTGGCAACCGCGCCATGTAGGCAACCACCGGGTCCTCACCATTGGCGGGCACGGGTTCCAGTGCGAAGCGGTTCACGTCCGAATTTGGGTCGGTGTAGTCTTCGTTCCACTTCACGCCGGAGGTCATGGTCAAGAGGTCACGGATAGTGACGCCGTCATAGGCGCTGCCCTTCAGCGCCGGGATATATTTGGTGACTTCGGCATCGAGGCCAGAAATGTAGCCATCCTTGATTGCTGCGCCGACGAGCGTGGAGGTGATGGATTTGCCTACTGAAAACGAGGTCCAGCGGTCATGTTCGTTGTCACCAAGGCCGTAGCGTTCCAGCACGATTTTGCCATCATGCACGACGATAAGGCCGGCAACGTGGTTGGCTCTCATAAACCTGGCGGTATTCCAGTGGCTGCCGCGATAGTCGTAACGTACCGAAATCTGATGCTTCGCACGCGGCAGTGGCATGACGTGGTTGCCACGCTTGACGATACGGGTGGGGAAAATTTTCTCGATATTCCGGTAACCCACCAGCTGCTGCTGCGGTGTCCAGAACAGGAAGTTCTTTGCCGGCGGAAGACTTCCCTCTGCCGTTGCGTGAACCATCTTGGGCGACGACGACGCGCCAGGAGCAGCCAGGGCTGCAGCCGCAAAAAAGGCGGCTGCCACGGCCGCCAATGAAATTGTTCGCATCAATGCCCCGGCAAATATCCCCTGACCATTAAGGCACAGGCAATTGGCGCTGGAAAGAGGGTGCCGGAAATTCTCAAGCTTGCCTGGACAGCCCGACGAGATTCGCTTGTGGGACTTTGTGACGGAGCCGCGTGACCTTGGCCGACGCGTTCCGCAAGCTCCTGGTGCATCAAGATATCCCGATATCTTTGGCGATTTTTGCGAAGGACAGGGATGCAGTCGTGGGCGTCTCTCTTAGTCCTAAGCGCGGTGGCACAGGCTACAGACGGAAGAGAAGGCCTACAGGCGGCGCCCACAGTGGCAAACTTCACGGTCTTCCAGTTGGCAATCATCGTCGCAGCGATCAATATCCGATCCGTCCGGCTCGGATAATCGGGCAGGTTACAAAAGGGGGAGGCGAGCAGATGAGCGATACGATCCGTTCGGTAAAAGGGCTGACCGTGCTCGTCACGGGTGCAGCGAGCGGAATGGGGCGAGCCACAGCAGAAGTCTTCGCCGCGGATGGTGCCAGTGTCGCGGTCACCGACTATACCCTTGATGGCGCTGAAGTGGTGGCCCGGGCGATTGTCGCCAAGGGGGGCAAGGCGAAGGCATGGAAGCTTGATGTCGGCGAAAAGACATCGATCAAACCAGTAATCGATGAGGTTGCCCGTCATTTTGGTGGGCTCGACTGCGTTGTGAACAACGCCGGTATTGCGGGATTCAAGCCCGTCGATAGTGAGGACTATGAAGAGCTGTGGGAGCGGATGATCCGGGTCTGCCTGAGCGCCCACCAGCGGATCGTCCGCGAGGCGCTGCCGCATCTGCGCAGGTCGAAGAGCCCGCGTATCGTCAACATTGCCTCGACCGAAGCACTCGGCGCGACCGCGCTCGACAGCGCCTATTCCGCCGCCAAGGCCGGCGTCACGGGCCTGACCCGTGCGCTCGCTGTCGAACTCGGCCCAGAAGGGATCACTGTCAATTGTGTCTGCCCGGGACCCATTCACACCGCAATGACGCAGTCCATCCCGGAGGAGCATAAGACAGTCTTCGCGAAGCGCCGCACGGCACTGCGCCGCTATGGCCAGCCGGAGGAGGTCGCCCATGTCACGTTGAGCCTGTGCCTGCCGGCGTCATCCTATATCACGGGCACGACCATTCCGGTCGATGGTGGTCTGATGGCGCGCAATGCCTGAAACCCTGTGCCTTGGACAAAGCGGCTCCTGCGGCAATACTCTGTTACGCCTTATCGAGTGGGCCACCAAGCCTGAGAGAGCATCGGCCAACGCCTTCAAGTCGGGGCGCCGCGCTGTCAGAATCGAGATACTGGGATTGGTGACAGGGTCACTTCGTGTTCCATGCGCGCCAGTCGACGCGAAGCTTAGCCTCCTCGCCTTGTGCAAAGGCGTTGGTTCTCTCGAGCATGAGGCGCGCATGCTCCAGTGTTTGCCAGTCGATGCCATGCGTGTAACGCTGTGCGACATTGAGCATCCGGATCAAAGGCGTGGTCTCGGCATTCTGCGAAAGCGCTTTTAGGGGGCCCAGATAGTCGGAGCAGAATGCGGTCGGCACGATGATGCGTTCCTGGCCTGCTGCCACCAACTCTGCATTCATCATGATGCGCCCAATGCGGCCGTTGCCGTCTGTGAAGGGGTGAACCTCGCTTATCAGCATCATCATGAAAATGGCCTTTTGAAACGGCTCGGCCAAGGCCTGAAGAAAGTCAAAACCCTTGTCCAGGGTCCCGACTACGAGGTCAGGCGCCACGAAGACCGTAGCGCCCGCCTGGTTGGGCTTGGTCTTGAAGCCGCCCGGATTCTTGTCCGGTCGCGCTTCCATGATGATGGCATGGCGCCTTCGCAAGAGCGCGACGAACGCGTCGAAGGTCTTGGGTGTGCGGCGCATCTCCCCGAGATCGGATACGATGCGGAAAGTGCCAAGCACGTCATGCGCATCCGCGGGCCGTTCGTCGGGGATGACGCCGCGGAAGACAATGTTTTCGGCTTCCCTGACGCTGAATTCCGTGCCTTCGATGAAGTTGGAGAAATACGCCTCGAAAAAGGCAAGGGTGCTGTTGGCTTCGGCGTTTCGGTCCGGAGCCGGTCGATCGACTGGAAGGGTTTCGCGCAAGGCGGCGAAGAGTGTTTCGAAAAGACGCAGGCGATCAGAATCGAACGGGCGGCCCGCCGCGCGGGTTTTTCCGGCTCGACTTTGCATCTTGGCATCGCGGGTGCCGAGCAGCGCACCAATCAGGGTGTTCAGGCCCTCGAATTCCTTTTCGAGGCCGAGTGCGGGCGCGATGGCGTGCGCCTCGTCACGCAGGCGGTTTGCGGCATTCTCTCCTTGCTGGCGGATCAGGGCATCGAGGCGGGTTTCAAGTTCGGCATGCGTCAGCGTGCGCGTAACACGGCCACCGCGCGCGCGTGAAGGGCGCATATTCTCGAGATAGGCCCGCGGGACGGACGACAGGCGGGCGCCGCCAACGAATGGCTTGTCGGTCTCGAGTGGTGGAGGGCCTTTGCGCGGCCGGAATGTCAATCCCGGCAACTCGGTGTCGCGCTTCTTGTCTGAGATGAGAAACACCGAGCCGTCCTGCGACGGCTGGCTTTCGAGCGCGGTGCGATCGGCAATGAGGGCGTCCGGATAATAGGCTGAGACGAGGTAGTACCAGTTCCGGCGTACCAGCCGGACCGGGTCTTCCGTCAGATTGCGCGTATAGAGGCGCGAGGCGAGCTTTCTGAGCTGGCCGCGCTCGACCGCCGCGGAGACCGGTTTGGAGATCGCGGTGTCCGAAACGAAGATCTCAGGCAGATTGGCGATGGAAAATTCGGCCATTAATCCCTTCCTGATCCCCATCGTACAGAATTATCGGTAGTTTATAAGGGAGAAATGAGAAAAAACGGTATTTAAAAATATGATTTATGCAAAATATGGTAGATATGATCGCAAAATAGAATTATCGAGATATAAGATCAGAGACATTCGACATTCTGGGGTTCGTCTCAAGCGCGAGGCGTAAGGGGCGGGAGCGAAAATTCAAGAGCGTGCCTCGACTGCACGATCCCCTTGGACGAGGCAGGGTTCTAGCTTCCAAATGGGTTCTTGGAGCATTCTGATTTTTGCCGTTGATTTTATGGGAAAGACTGGTGCCGCAGGAGCGCAGCATAACTTTCCTACAAGGCATTGCGGCATCATCGGAATTATGGATCGAGGATTCTCGCATACCAACAAAATTACCAATGATTTTGAGGCTTTCTCGTGGTCTTTGCGACGCGTGCCGGTGGCAAGCCATGATCATCTATGCGCTGTCCAAAGAGGGCGCGTCCGGGCGGACCGATATCGAGGCTCCTTTTGATCCCGGATCGAGCAAGACCGCTTGGCCACACCACAATATCGCCCCTTAGTCTCTCGGGCAGGACGGCGCGCAGCGGCCATTGTAGGCACAACACACTCAAACTGCTTTACCGCGCCCGGATGGCACCGTCGGGCAGGCCGAACTGGCGCTGTCCGTGCAGCGCGATCGCCGGGCCATATTCTGTTCGCGTAGCGTTCTTGCAGAGATTACAGAAATGCTGTATTTTCCAGAAAAGGATTTATCCATGGCCCGCTACACCACGAGCGACCTGTCGCGCAAGTCCGGCGATGTCATTGCCGATGCCCTTCGGGGCCCGGTCACTATAACCCAGCGCAACAAGCCAAGGCTCGTCCTGCTCAGCATAGAAGATTACCGGCGCCTGATGTCTCGCGCCGACAGTCGCAAAGCGGGCACGCTGGCAACCATGTCTGACGAGGACTTTCTCGATTTTCGTCACGCTGTGGCCGCCTATGCAGCAGAAGGTGAAGAGTAGTGATCTTCGCGAGCCTCCGCACCGGCTCGGTGATTCGCTTTCCTTACTTATGGGCACGCGCCGCCGCGCGAGGCGAAAGCGAAGGGCGCAAATTCCGTCCTGTCGCTGTTGGCGTCAGGGTGCCCAAGCCCAATGGCGAGGACGTATTGCTACTGTTTCCGATCACCAGCCAGGAGCCCGCAGGTGAACGCTTTGCCGCGGAAATCCCCGACACCGAGAAACGCCGTGCTGGGCTCGATGGGACGATGCGACTCTGGATCGTCCTCGATGAATACAATCAGGACGTGATCGGTCGCTCCTTCTATCTGGAGCCCGACCCTCCGCTTGGCCGTTTCAGCAAGGCGTTTTTTCTGCCGCTGCTGCAAGAGTTCATCCGCAGGCGAGCACAGACGCTGGCGGTGCATCGCCTTCGGCAGTGACGGAAACATTCACCCTCATCTTGGGCCCTGTCGTATTCTTGCCGGCAGCGTCGCGTACGCTGTGTGGGCTGGTGCCGGAGGTGCTCCTGGGGAACGTCCTCTAAGTAATTGGTTCAAAAAGTGTTTATTGGATTATCTGCCTCTTGTACCAACGAAACTACCAGCTATTTTCCAGAGGTCTAAAGCTGAGCGCAGGCGTGTTGTTGGCGTGCAATGTTGCGCCTTGAGCATCTGGCAGGACCACAGCAAAGGCCAGTTAATGTGCCCGACACGCTCTAGTTGCTAGAGCGTCCTACCCGCCTGCCTATTGCGTTGTCCTCGATATTGGGCGTTGGCGCTCTAAAAGGCAGCCATCGCGAGCCTTGAATGTACCCAATATAGGTACTAATATACCCGATATGGGAACGAAAGAGCCTTTTTTGGGGACGATGACGCAAGGCACAGGGCTGGCTGGAGCATTATTCTCCGGCGTACAGCAGCGAGTCCTGGCGTTGATTTTCATGCATCCTGACCGCAGCTTCTATATGCGGCAGATCGTAAAACTTCTGCACTCCGGGACAGGTGCCGTCGAGCGCGAACTTGCGAAGCTCGAGCAGAGCGGGCTCGTTTGCGTAGAAAAAATCGGCAACCAAAAGCACTATCGGGCGAATTGTAACGCCCCCATATTTGAAGAGCTGCAAGGCATTCTTCGGAAAACCGTAGGGCTGCACGATCCGCTTAAAGCAGCGCTCGCACCATTTTCGGATCGTATCAAAGCGGCGTTCGTCTATGGCTCTGTCGCCAGAGGTAGAGACACGGCTCGCAGTGATATCGACCTGATGGTGATCGGCGATGACCTCACTTATTCGGACATTTTCGCCAGCCTTCAGGACGCGGAGAGGACGCTCGCGCGTCCGATAAATCCGAATATTATGGACATCACTGACTGGAAAAAGCGGCAATCCGGCAAGAACCAATTTGTAGCCAGCATCACCAATGCGCCGAAAATTTTCATAATTGGCTCTGAAGAGGATTTGTTGGATGAGCGGCAATCTTGAAAACCTGGTCAAGATCGGAAAACTCAAAGCCGAGCCCTTTTCTGAAGCCGAGTTTAAGGGGTTGGTGTCCTCGGCGACCAAACGTTTAGCCGATGCCCGGAATGAAGCACTCTCTGCGGAGAGCCGTTTCGATTTGGCCTATAATGCTTCGCATGCATTCGCGCTTGCTGCGCTGCGCCGACAAGGCTATCGCTCGGAAAATCGCGCGATCGTATTTCAAGTTCTGGAGCAGACGGCTGGTATGCCTGCCGCAAAATGGCGCGTGCTATCGAAGTGCCATGACATGCGCAACCTTGCGGAATATGAGGGCCACGCAGACATAGACCCCAAGTTTCTCACGGAACTCGTCAAAATAGCGGGCGAGCTAGAGACCTTGGTTACGGGATCTGAGTAGAGGGTTTGCAGAAGCAGACCACGGCGATGTTCGGAATAGAGCTCAGCTGGATCGTCTCTACTGGGGACGCTGGTGTATGGCGTCGGCCCAATAGCGTTCCAAAGGCGCGCGCTTTGCAGTTCGCCGCATAACGCCGAAAGATAGTTTAAGTTCTCTATTTTATTGAAAAATGGTGCCGGAGGAGTTCTCGGCACGTTGCCCATAACCTATTGATATTACTATTTAAATCAAGCCGCCTCTCACGCGGTACCAACAAAAGTACCAGGAGTTTTCTAGTCCTTACTTGCCTGTGGGTAGGCGTGCAGGTGGTAAGCGATGTGATGCGATGAGCAGCTCATGCGTCGGCCGTTAAGAAGCCTGCATGAGGGTTGACGGCGGGCTACTGACATCGCGGATCGCGATCAGGAGCATGCGCAAAAGAAGCCTGAGCCAGCGCAGGATGAGGCGCAGATTGTAGCCAACGGCGGAGAGAATGGCGTTGGCGTGATCGCCCTGGCGGCCCTTGAGATAATTTCGGCCGAGGTGTCCGTCGCTTTTCAGATGTCCGATCACCGGCTCGATGGCAGACCTGCGCTTAAGTTCGCGTTTGATCGTGCCATGCACGCCGCGCTTCTGACCCGAGATGAACACCCCCAGTGGTTTGGACGCCTTGTGGCCGCGATATCCCTTGTCGACATAAATTAGCTCGATATCGCGCCCTGTCAGAGCCTGGGTCTCTTCGATCACGCCAGCCAGGGTATGACCGTCAAATGGATTGCCAGCTAGCGCCTTGGCGTGGAGGACAAACTGGCCGCCCTTGCAGCGCCGGTTGGTGGTGGCGATGGAGACCTTTGTGCCGAACTCATAGGGTTTGTGCGCCTTGCCCTTGCCGATGCACTCGGTCTCCGGCGCGTGCCAGGAATAAAGCTTGGGGCCACGCTGATTGTGGTTCTGCCAACGGATGCGGATCGCCTTGCTCAAGAGCACGGAAAATAGCTTTTGCAACACCTCGTTGTCGCCGATCTTGCGCGTGATATCGCGGATCAGCCGGCCCAGCCGGGTGCGCAGAAACTTCAGCTCCCGCGTCGCGCGCTTAAATTGCTTGGCGTGGATATATCGGCCTGCCATCAAGGCGGCCCGCTTGGCCAGTCGTGCATAGGACTGCCGCAAGCCAACACCGTTCACCTTGGCCAAGGCGCCAAGCTTCTCGATCGCCGTTAGCATCAGCTTGGCGTCGGTGGGATGGGTGACGTTCTTTGGCTGGACTGTCGTGTCCACCGTGACGCGGGCCATGTCCTCGGGCTTGAGCGCGCCGGTGGCATGGGCCACGCGCAGGCTCTCCGCCAACGGCGCCTCCAGCTTGCCACCGATGCGCTTGCGCCAATGGCTCAGCCCGGAGCGTTCGTGAGGAAACGCATGGGCAAAAAATTCTTCCCCGGTGAAGTATTGCCAATAGGGATCGAACTCCCAACGGGCGCAGACCTCTTCGTCCGACAACCCGTAGATATACTTGAGAAGCAAGAGCCCGACCATGAACCGCGTTAAAAGTCCCGGCCGTCCTTCGTTGCTGAAACAGCCGGACACCTCCCCATCGATCCAGTCCCAGTCGATGGTCCCGGCAAGTCGTACCAGCTCATGGCGCATGTTGATGATCTGATCCAAACGGGCCCGAAAAAGGTCCTGCTCACCCGTCCATTCCCGCTTTTCCGGTCGCATCGCAAACCTCCCGATGCACCAATCGAATCACGCTTCGCCCTTCACGCAAAGCAAATTCCGCCGACCAAAATCGCAAGCTTCCCGCAGCCCAAAGCCCTGTTTCCTGCAAATCCGAATACTTCATTCCGCCAACAAACCGCTCTCTCCCAGAAGCTTCTGAGATTTTAACCGGCGGCTCATGCGCATGCTTTCTTCCAGGCATCCACTTCACCTGGGCCCTCCACGGCGCTGCGACTTTACGATTAAAACTCGATCATAAATTATCCTGCCGGAAGCTTTCCGTCAGACCAGAGGAATAGTGCATCAATGGACTCAGCCGTTATGTAGAGCATGTCCAAAACCTGACTAGGCAGAAATATCGACTGCATAGCGGGATGTGAGCCCTCGTTGCGTAGTTCGACGGTCGTTTTCCAGCGGACAATCTCGGTAGTAGGAATGGCACCCTTTTGTACCAGAAATTTCACCGCATCAGCAAACTTGGGCCAACCCTTTGGCTGCTAGCCCAATTCCCTGGCTCTCACTTTGGCTGCACGCTCTGAAATGGGATGTAATTGCTCAGCGCCCAAAGTCATCAGTGGATAGCACAAGTAGCCATAGATAATGGCGCTCTTTGCGACTTCGAAGAGCTTTCGAATTTCAGCACCTTCGGGGTTCAACGCGTAAATTGCGTCCCACTTTTCAGAAGTTATCGATTCAATAGACGCCCACGCGCGACAGGTCAGTTTGCGTTCTTCGTCGCTTATCACATCGGCATATTGGCTCGGACGGACGTCGCTGCGGAAATCGACGCATTAGCTCGTCATTATCGAAAGCTCGAATACCGGCTAGATCGGCGATTCCAGTTGCGATCATCAGTTTCTTCGTCTTCGTCCCGTTCTTCGACGATCAGAAGTGTCATCGCCCAACCTTCCTCTTGAAGGAAGACCTGCTCATATAGCGCCGTGATATTGCCACGGCGCTCTAGCCATGCGTCTGTCGCGGTTTCGACAAGATCAGAAATGGAATTAATCGCGCTTGTTTTGGCGAACGAGTGCTTCAGCGCATTTTTTGGAAGCGGAGCGTCTTTCTTCAACCCCAAATATGGGAAGCCTTGCTGTGGAGTGATGACGCGCTTCACGGCTCCATTGTGCGAGGTGACAATGGCAATCTTTTCGTGTGACTGATTGACGTAGATTTTCGCCATCACTTCCTGAGATACGTCGAATGTTTCCGCCAACGCGCGGACGTGTGAGACATCGCAGGTTTTGCCGAGCTTCTTACGCTCTTCGCGATATTCGGGGGCGGCGACCAGCAGCGCAGCCGCAAACTCGTTCGCTTCGATTTCTATGCGTTCCTGCTCGGGCCGCTGATCGAAATTTGTCGAGCGCATGCGCCGCATATCGACAGGCTCGCATATAAACTTCTGGCGAATCCGATGGGTCGGAATCAGGAAATGGCCGATTTCGTGCCCGAGCGTGAAATTGTGCCGTCCGCTTCGCATCCCTGCACGGATGCCAATGGCTCCACCGTTGGGACCGATCATCAGGGTGCCATCGAATGAGACGCCTTCATATATCTGGATGCCGATAATGCCGATGGCCTTGGCAATCCCGTCGAGCGGTATGCGTCGCGGCACCGAACCGAACTGCGTACGCAATTGCCGATGAATCTCGAGCGCGATCTTCGTCGGCTGGCCGAGGTCGGCCAGCGCCATCATGTCGATCGCTATCCCGAGTTCGCTCATTCCTTCTTTGTCACCATGTTGAGGAGCTGCTCGAAAACCTCGAAATCCTTGTCGGTCAGATTCGCCAGCTTGTCCGTGTTGCGTCGGAAAAATTGATCTGCGCGCGTGAGGTCGCTCTGCGGCTCTTCGATCAGGTAGGTGACCGTGGTCTTAAAGTGGGTGGCCAGCTTTTGAAGCATGTCGAGGGATGGGTTGGTCGCGCGATTGCTTTCGAGTTCCCAGATGTGGGCTTTGGAAGCGTCGATGGCGTCAGCTACCTGTTGGAGTGACTCTCCTGTCGCTACGCGCAGTTCTTTCAACCTGTCGCCTACTGGCATGAACCCTCCTCGTTGACCGGTGGATCAGGCCGTATAGATATAAAAAACGCCACGGACGTTTTGCCTTGACAAAACGGCGCGTTCGATCCATCTATACAGCGTGCCTGAAGCGTGGGGGCCGTGCAAGAGAAATCCTGCAGGGCCAAATTCCGAATAATCCCATGAAATCAGGCGGATAACTGCCATCCGGCGGCGAGGCACACCGGAGGGCCTAGATGGCGAGAGCCAGAGAGGAAGTGCCATGACCGCCGAAGCCGCCAAACACAAGTTGCGGATTCACATCGACCGCGAGGTCTACGAGTCGCCCAACCCGACCACAGGCGAAGCCCTGTACCACCTGGGCCATGTCGCCAATCACCGTGAGCTGTTCCGCGAGGTGGGCGGGGATAAAGAAGACGAGTTCATTCCCCGCGACGCCGCCGTCGTCCATCTCAAGGAGGACGAGCACTTCTACAGCCAGAAGGCGGTCACGCTGATCGTCAATGGCGAGCCGCACGAAGTCGTGGAAACGCGCATTTCGTTCGAGGAGGTGGTGAAGTTGGCCTATCCGGTGCCGCCGACGGGGCAGTGCATCGAGTTTACCGTCACCTATCGCAACGGCCCGCCGGAGAATCCCAAAGGGACGCTGACGGCCGGACATTCGGTGCGAGTCAAAAACAGGATGATCTTCGATGTCACGCCGACCGATAGATCGTAGCCCGCCGCTCAAGCGGCTTCGGGACGAAGGCTACGACATTGAAGTCGTCGACGGCTACCTGCTGGTGCACGACGTTCCGTATGTGAATGAGAAGCGAGAAGTGAAGCGCGGCGTGTTGATCGCCGCGCTTCGCCTAACCAACGACGTAGCGCTTCCGCCGCAAGATCATCAAGCAAGGTGGGTGGGCGATTGTCCTTGCAATGAAGACGGCTCGATCATGCAGGGCCTTGGTCCATCGTCTCAAGCCGCCATCACCGTCAAAGGCTTGGAGGCGAAATGGAACTTCTCGTGCAAGCCGAAGCCATCGGACGCGTACACAGACTTTCACCACAAGATGACGCACTATGTGACGAAGATTTCTGGTCCGGCTCAAGCCATTGACCCGAAGATCACGGCTCAAACTTTTCGCCCCCGTGCGCCCGACGAGGAAGAGTCGGTATTTCTATACGAGGACACCGCCAGTAGCAGAGCCGACATCGTCGCCATCAATGACAAACTGAAACCGCTACGGATAGGCATCGTCGGACTTGGCGGTACTGGCTCTTACGTTCTCGATTTTGTTGCCAAAACGCCAGTGCGCGAGATCCATTTGTTCGATGGCGACACGTTCGAGCAGCACAACGCATTCCGTGCACCCGGAGCCGCGTCAGGGGCGGAGTTAGACGAGAAGCTGACCAAGGTCGAATTTCACGCCCGAACTTATGGAAAGATGCGGCGCGGCATCATCGCTCATCCCAAGCCGATGGGGCCGGACACATTGCACGAACTTGAAGGCTTGGACTTTGTGTTTCTGTGCATGGAAGGCAAAGGCAAAAAGGTCGTTGTCGAGAAACTGGAAGCCGCGAATATCCCGTTCATCGATGTAGGGATGGGCATCACTATTCATGGCGACCGTTTGCGTGGCCAAGTTCGCACAACGACAAGTACGCCAGCGAAGCGAAAGCATGTGTACGAGAAGAATCGAATTGCTTTCGTGACGGCGGATGGCATCAACGAGTACGACAAGAACATTCAGGTTGTCGAATTAAACGCCATGAATGCCGCCTTTGCCGTAATCAAGTGGAAGAAGCTGTTCGGCTTTTATGACGACGACAACAACGAGTTTTTCAGCGTGTTCGTAATTGCAGGAAACGAAACGATCAATGAGGACAACGAGTGAAGCGGCCATTCAAAATCAGGCACGAGTTCGTCGAGTTCATCCCGAAAGAGAGGGAGAGCGGAGTCCTGTATGTGTCGATCCCCTATGCCACGGCGGTTCATAATTGCTTTTGTGGCTGCGGCTTGAAGGTCGTTACGCCCATCGCTCCAGTCGGATGGACGTTGACCTACGACGGCGAGGCGGTGTCCTTGTCGCCATCCGTCGGAAACTGGGGGTTCCCGTGTCGGTCGCACTACGTCATCAAGCGCGATACCGTCGTTTGGGCGCGCAATATGACCCAGGAACAAATTGAGGCTGGGCGAGTGTGTGATCGGATGGCCCGCGCGCAGCATTTTGCCGAGCAACCCTCCGATGCAGTCCAAGCACCCAAGAAGCGGAGCTGGTGGAGCCGAGTATTTGGAAACTAGACGTAGGCTGAATTTAGTTGGGGGCTGCGCCCCTTTACCGTCAAGACCAAGGCAAGCGCGGAACGTGACCGTGTAGTCGCTGCGCTCCGGCCCGCACCACTCACGTTCCGCGATCTTGACGGCTTAACCCCGCTCATTGCCGCGTGGCTAGTTGGGTTGCTGGCGCAACCCTTGGGATCAAAGGTAGTCGGACCGTAGCGACCCGGAGAGCGGTTCGTCGACGGCACCGTTTCCATAGGCAGTCAGCCCGGAGAGTCGGCAGGACTCACAATCGAATATCAGGTGAAGGCCCAGTGTATATCCATAGTCGCCGCTGTCGCGCGTCAGTCCGATCAGCTTTTCTTCGTCACCGCCGCGCGTGTTGCTCGACTTTTTAACTTCGATCACCAGCAGGTTTTCACGCTTGTTGCGGCGATGGACGATTATGTCCGGGAATATCGTTCGGCCATCTTCATCATCGGAGCCGATAGCTTCAGGTGCCGGGAGGCGCTTAATTGCCGCGCCGAGGCGATTGTATTCGCAATCGACATTCCAATCCGAGAACTCCCGTTGGAGATATTCGGCAAGTTTGTGAGTGATGCTCCGCTCGTTTGCATTGAGCTGGAGCAGGTCACCTTCCGCCTTGAGAAAGGCAACTGTCGCAGCCATCGCGCGGATTGCAGATTCGGTATCGCTCATTGCGGGGGATCGCGTCGGCCTTCGACAATGGCAATCAGGCGTACAATCGAGGCCGTGCCTTCATAACACATCGCAGCATCCCGAAAGCTCGCTGTCCGGCGATGCTGCAAAGAAACCGCAAGGTCGAGAGCTGCGCGGGCATGTTTGCGGGCTTGCTCGTTCACGCCGGATGCCAGTTCGACGGCGATATATGCCTCAAGCCGACGCTTGGCGTCGGTATCACTCGGCGCAACACCATCGAGCGACGGATGCCGCTCGGCCCGCCACACTTCCTGCCCGAGACTTATCAATGCTTCCCGGCAGAGAAGGCCGACGGTCTGGAAGTCCTCTTCCGAGTTAGCCGTCGCAAGACGATCCCGCGCACCGAGCACCCCGCGATCTATTCTCGCCCATCCCGTTGGCTCAAATGTATTGTCCACGCCGGTTCGGATCGTGTCCGTCAGCGGGCCGATCATGTCACCTACGAAGGTGCGCCGGGACCGATAGCTCGGCAGATCGTCCTTACTCCAACGCGCATACCAATCCCAAAGCGTGCGGAAAGGGATGGGGTTCGGAATATTGCGCCCTCTAAGCTCGTCTCCGACCTCGCGCAGCAACGTGACGTAACGCGCGTTCTCGGTCTCGATACGGGGGCCGCCCGTAGAAACGGCAATCAGGATCAATTGGAGCTGGTCGAGGGCAGCCAGCAGTTCGGCATTCGTCATGGGATACAGCGTCGGTTGGGAAGGCACATATGGGGCTCCCCTGATCGCACGGAAAGCCCCAAAAATGGGCTCAAAATCACACTTGCGAATCAGCGGCTTACGGCGCTCAATTCTAGGGACGAAAAGCGACCGATTAGCACAATCGTTAGCACAAAAGCACAGCAGGCCAGAAAAACATCTAATAAATCAAAGGCTTTAGAGGTTCCTTAAACGGACTTAAAATGCAAAACGAAACCCCACCAGTCTCGGATGGTACTCACGTCTTAGGTGAACCTCAACAGTATGGATGTGAAGCGGTTCACCCGGCCGCATTAATCTGAAAGCTCGGAGAGCCAGCCCGATTCCAAGGATCCAAAAGCAGATGAGCTGCCGGCTCGCGAAGACCACAGGGCTTTATCGCCTTGCAAAGAAATCTAGGGTCGGACGGCGAAATATTCACGAGGGATTCAACCCGCGCCGCGCTGGTGGACACGAGCAGGACCAGCAGATTTGGGACACCAATCAGCCGCTTGTGGTTCCCCTCAGCCAGGAACTTCTGGTAAGCGATAAACTTGCCAACCAGGGACGTGCCTCGAGCAGCCGCGCGCCTAATGGGCATAGAACCACGATCTGCTTCGAGGGCGAAAAAACGATACGAAGGGCGTGCGTCGGAAATGTATGCGAGTCCAAAGAGAGCATCAGGCACCAGACATTCGTGCACTCCTTTTCTGACTGGTAAGCGCAGGCGCCCGGCGCTGGCCTTGTCCGGTGCCTTCGCCACGATTTCCGCCATTGGAATGAACCGGAGCATCGAGCTTGCGCGCGCCGCGAGTTCGATTGACGCCACAATGTCGCACAGCATAACGCTATGCTCGAACTGGCGGTGCGCGCCTGCTCCCAATAAGACATGCCGCTCATCGCCGTTAAAGCCTGAGCCATTGAGTACTTCGCGGCCTTTACGACCGAGCTCATAGACAGCGGGCGCATGTCGACAATCAGCAAAGCGCCATTGGGCTTCCGGTCGATCGATAAACCCTTCGTGGAAGAGATCGCCAAGTCGTTCCTTAAAGCGAGTCTTTGAGGCTCCGCCTGCGAAGGCGTGCAGATAGGTGGAGCGCAGATATCGGTATTGGCCGAGGGCCCGAAAAATCGTCAGATCGCGCTCGGTGAGGACCAGGCACTTGCCCCGGCTCTCGCGGCGCATGCGCGAGCGTCGAACCGTACCCATGGCACCTATCAGTCCTGGGCAGCTGCGACGAGCGCCTGTTCCAACTCCGTAGCCAGTTCGGCAACAGCAGCGGCCTTCTCGACCCCGGTGCTCGCTATCCGCACCCGCCATAGTGCCATTTCGAGCTTCCAAGCCTGGGCGGACGCTCGGGCCGCTTCCTGACTTAGGAGGCGCGCCACTTTGCTCGCTTGATGATAGATGGGCGGCTTGGAGGCAGGGCCCCAGCCGGAGGCGTAATTGAAGCCGTGGTGCCGTGGATCGCTCATTGACCATTCCCTTCCCAAAGGACAGGCCATCCGATAACGGGCAAGTAACGCCAAGTCTAAGTGCGCTATCTGCAAGCATATGCTGCAATGCACCGCGAGCTTCACCTATGGTCATTCATCACATTTTTCGGGTTTGTGTACGAATTGTAGAAAATCTGTAGATTTTGGGAGTTTTCCCTTCCGGTGGCACCCTTGTACGCTGTCAACATGCTGGCTATCGTCAGTATTCATGGGACGAGGGGGCTCGGAAATCCATGCAGCTCAAGCTTCAACGCTCGCAGCGGATGGGTGGCGTGCTCGCAGGCACGGTAGTCTTCTGCCTCGACGTCCGCGCGGACTACACCGCAGACGAACGCGACAACATCAACAAATATAAGCTTGGCGGCCAGGTGATCTACAGCAGTCAAGCCGCGCGCAAACATTTCGAACGTGCCGGAAAACATCTCGCGCGTACGCGGAACATGAGGGATTTGAAAGACCAAGCTGGTGGCTTTGCCCATGGTGCCTTCTCGCTGGCCCTCGCCAAGATGAGCCTCAATATTTCCATCGCAAGCCTTGGCCGCGGTCACCATATCGAGTGCAAGGACTTGAGCGAGCTCCTCGACGCCGAAGACACGGTGCGCGACGCCTGTAAGGATGTGACCCGCTACCTTCAAGTCGCGGAGACGTTCAACGGCAGCGAAGTGGTGGTGGAGTACGAAGACGGCGAGGAGCGTGTCCATATCACGCGTCCCCTGCCGGTCTTCATCGGGAGCCAAGTCGATGAACTGGTTCCCACCATAATGGATGCCGAGTTTGAGGACGTCGATGAATCCGAGCCGACCTTTGACGGTCCGCCGCCGCCGACCGCACCGCCCTATGATCCATACTTGGAACTGGGCCGTTATATCCGGCGCCTATGGGACCAAATGCTGGAGGCCATGGTCCGCTGGTGGCGTAAAGGGCTGGCCTTCGCCACATCCAAAGGCTGGGACGGAATTCCCATTCGATCGTTCGAAGCGCTCAAGCGGTACTGGTTTGGCTTTGAAACGTGGTGCGTCGACTTCTTCGAGCAAAAGGGCTTGCCTTTCGGCATTACAGCGTTTCGGGTGACCTGCACCGTCGTGGCGGCCTTTGTCGCCGCCGGGCTAATCATTCTCAGTTACGACCTACTCTGATGGACGAGGCGCGCTACTCGGCCTTCACCCCCTTCGCACGACGCTTCACCGACGAGCGTGCGCGCGACCTTGCCGACACCAAAGCGCTTTATGCTCGGGTGCGTGCGCACCACCTGGCATCTCTTTACGCGCGCGCCAAGACACGAACGATCTTCGCCGACAATATCTTCGCAAACTGCTCAGACGTGTCCGAGCCCTTAGTCCCGGTATTCACCCGCGCCATTGATCGTCTTTTGCAGCTTGAACGGCCGATCTTCGAATGTCCGGACATTGACCTCGATCGTGCTCATCTATCGCTTAAAGAAGCCGTCGACCTCCGTCACTTCCTCCGGGCCAAGGAGTATTTTCATGCCCATGAGGATGACGTCATCGATCTACTGGGTAACGGGCTTGCGCTCATATTTGGCAGGCTCGCCGAGATGCTGCCCCAAAGCACGGAGACGTCGCCCTTTACCATCCCGCTTGTCTATTCCCTGCCGGAACCCAGAGCCTTTCTCGATAATTTGATCGGCGAGATCTATCAGCAGCCCTATATCGATGCCGGTCTCTTCGTTGACGTTTCCCGCACCGTTCATCTGAACACCTGCGCCGTCTCGGGGATCGTGGATCCGTACGAACCCAAGAAGCCCTTTCTAAAGCCGTCTGAGAATGATGCGGACCTCCACACGCTTGTCGAGATCTACTTCAAAGGCACCCCGTTCTACGACCTTCTTCTTGCACCGGTGCCGCTCAAATTTACCTACGACGAACGCTACAGCCACATGCATGTGCTCGGCGGCTCGGGCGCCGGCAAGACCACCCTTCTGCAGAACCTCATCCTACACGACCTCGAGTCGGATGATCCGCCCTCACTTGTCATTGTCGACAGCCAAGGCGATCTCATCGACAAGCTCTCGCATTTGGCCCTCTTCGATCCCGACTATGGCGCGCTTGCCGATCGTCTGATCCTCGTGAGCCCCAAAGACATCGAGCATCCCCCGGCCCTGAATATTTTTGACGTGAACCGGGATCGGCTCGCGAGCTACAGCGAGGCCGCCAAGGAGCAGGTCACCGCCGGCGTCATCCAGACCTTCGATTATCTCTTCGCCGGACTTTTGGGAGCAGATCTCACCGCCAAGCAGGGTGTGTTCTTTCGCTTCGTGGCCCGACTCATGCTGGCTTTGCCAGAGACGCTTGGCCGGACCGCGACCATCCTCGACATGCTCGCGCTCATGGACGATCCCGCGCCCTACCGCAAAGCGATCGAGTCGTTACCACCCATTCAACGGAATTTCTTCGAACGGGATTTCGTCTCGAAGACCTTCGCCCAGACCAAAGAGCAGATCCGTTATCGTCTGAACGCCATCCTCGAGAACCCGACGCTCGCGCGCCTTTTCACTGCGCCCGAGACCAAGATCGACCTTTTCAGCGAGCTCAACCGTGGCAGCATCATTCTGGTCGATACCGCAAAGGATTTCCTCAAGGGATCGTCCGCACATTTCGGGCGGATATTCATCTCGCTCGTTCTCCAGGCCGTGCTGGAACGCGCGGTGATCCCCGAACGCGAGCGCCGGCCGACCTTCCTCGTCGTAGACGAGGCTGCGGCCTACTTCGACAACAATATTGACGATTTCCTCACCGAAGCACGCAAGTATCATTGTGGGTGTGTTTTCGCCCACCAATTTTTGGATCAGGCGACCTCGCAGCTACGCTCCTCGCTTGCCGCCAACACCGCGATTAAGATGGCCGGAGGTACCTCGACGAGCGACGCCCGTGCGCTCGCCTCCGACCTGCGCACGAGTATCGATTTTATCCTCAGTCAGCCGAGGCTCCATTTTGCGAGCTACATCCGCGGCGTGACGCCGAATGCGGTTTCGATCCCGGTGCCGGTTGGGGGGCTCGAGGCAGAACCGCGGCTTTCGCCCGAAGCCTATGAGAAATTGCGCGAGATAAATCGAGAAAGGGTCTCCATTCCGCAGTCTAGCCAAGGACCCAATTTTACCGTCACCGCAGCTCCCTTCAAGGCGTTCGATGTCGACGCCGAGATGAACCGCACGCATCATGAGTTTCATCCGGCTGGAGAGCCGAGCGGTGATCCGACGGCCCCATCGGAGGATTGGTGATGGGGGCGGCGGCAGGGGTGGCGGGTTGGGTCATGCAGAAGGGATTTTGCATGAGAAGTCGGGCTCCGGGCAGGGGGATACGTGGCACGGAAGTGGTTGGTATTCCGCGTTGTTTTAGACTTCCGAGCCGTATTGCAGTGGAGATGCAGTATCGCCATGCGTATCCCCGAGGCTATTGCCGTGTAGGTAGGTCGTCATGAAAGACCGCTTTACCCACTACGCCGCACTCCGCGCCGCAACAGTCGAGGGTAGGGACTACAGCGTTTGGGACCAAGACCTCGGGACGTCGGTCGTAATCTTGGCACCGCACGGTGGGTGCATAGAGCCCGGCACCTCCGAGATTGCTATGGCCGTCGCCGGCACGTCCTACTCGCTGTACTTGTTCGAAGGCTTGGTTCGGCAGGGTGGCCACCGCGAACTACATATCCGCTCCGAGAGGTTTGACGAGCCTAGAGGCTTAGCCATGGTGGCGAAGGCGATCACTGCAGTCGTGATCCACGGCCGCGCTGACGGTGAGGATTCCGAAGCAATATGGATTGGGTGCCTGGATGAGGCGCTTGGAGCCTCGATTGGCAACGGGCTTCGAGCACAAGGCCTTAGTGCCAGCACGAACACGCCGGGGCTAAACGGGACTGATCCGAGTAACGTGTGTAACCGGACAAGATCAGGTTGCGGTGTGCAGCTCGAAATCCCAAAAGTGGTACGCAATCGCTTGTGCGCCGACCGCGTCCTCATGCGGACCTTTGCCTGTGCCGTCCGAGCTTCGATAGGCGAACTTGCTTCTTTGGGAGTTACCGGGAGTTAAAGATGGGGGGACCGGTGGCCACCGATCCCCCCAAAGCCCCTTACAGGGACTGTGTCTGTTGATCGATCGCGTCGCGTTTCGCAATGCGCTCGTTCAGCCATTCCTCGATTTCTGCAACCAACCACACCACCCGATTCTGGCCGAGCCGGATCCGCTTGGGGAACCTCCCTGCCGCTTCGAGCCGTGCTATGTGCTGCGGGCTATAAGGAATGCCGCAGACCGTTCTTAGCTCCTTCTTCGATACGACTTTCTTCAGAAACATCGAACACTCCCTTGGTAGGGAGCGTCGACGCTCCGGTTGAGACGCACCGGTGGCTTGCCAAGGTTATGCTAATTAATTCACACTGTCGATGACATTGGGATGGACACGTTAATGCGTTCGAAAAAAGGGGTACGCAAACTAACTGAACGAATGCGACCCAACCCCTTATAAGTCACTTATAGTATTTATATCTCCTTTGGCCACTGGCTATTCGTTGTAAATAGAAAGCCTCCAAATTACCATTCCTACCTTGGACGGAGGGGGAGATGGACGAACGTTCGGTAGAAGCTGCGAACGAACCCAAGCCGAGCTCGGGGAAAGGGCATCGCGTTCTGTACCGGGCGTTCGGCAACGCGAACGCGTATCTTGACGATTTATATAGTGTGCATCGCCGGCTTTATGCGAGCCTGCCAACATTCCGGTATGAAGAAGTTTTGACGGAGCGGTCGTTATACGAATATTGCCAGGCAAAGAAATATTATATACTTATTATTCCTTACACGGATGATAAGAACGTTGTCCTGGAACGGGCATTCGCAGGCAACAAGCTGTCGTGGAGTGTACTTGGAGGAAGTGTTAAGGCTGCGCTTAATGACAACTACGTTAATGCAGTCCAGAGGCTAATTTCACGATACGTCGACGGCATGTTGCTTGGAGAAATTGAGCCTGTCGCGTTTCTAGAGAACCTCTTTCGGCACGGTGACGATACTCATTATCATTTGGGTATAGCATTCATTGCCCGTGTTCGAAATCAGACACCACGAAAGCTGGTCGTTGAGTCTCCCTCTTCGAGAGTGTTTCTCGCTCCAACGTCAGTTGATCCGTTCTCGATCGGCCTAAGCCATCATCGAGCGGTCTTTGAGCATGCGCAACCGCGACTGCAACTTGCCCGAGACTTTTCGATCCAAGAGGATGAAATCGGTATCAACAGGAAGTATCGCTGGAGGTACAGATTCCACTCATTATTTGTGAAGCCATTTTTTTCCGTGCTGAGTAAGTTCTTTTATAAATATTCGATCTCAGACTACAAAAAGCGAATTGAAGAGATATTGACTGCCCACGGATGCCAGTCACTTCTAGATGTGGCGTGCGGGGACAATTTCTCAATTATTGACTTTGCAGTGAGCGGTAAGATTCCGTTGGTAGTTGGAAATGACATATCATGGAGCCAAGTCGAACTTATGAATGAGGCTTTCGACTATCGGAAATTTCGAAATTCAGAGTCGCTCGTTTTATTTACAAACCATGATTCGAGACGCCTGCCATTCGACGACAATGCCTTCGACTGTGTAATTTGCCAAAACGTGCTTCATCATATGCCGGATCAGGCCTCAGTAGCCGCGCTTCTCCGGGAGGTGCGCCGGGTAGGAAAGCGGGCTCTAGTGGTGGAAGTTTTAGATCCAAAATATGAAAATGCGTGGGGTCGACTGCGTCATAGATACTACCTACGTTTCCTTCACGACGCCGGCATCCATTTTTTAAGCCGCGAAGAGTTCGATATCGTTACGGCAGGTGACGATAGAGATGAGAAGTTTGAGATGCCTACTGTCAGAGGAATCTATCAATTTGCAGTGTTCGGAAACGGCAGTAGGATCTAAATATGAAAGAGATAGAATTAAAGGTGTTTATTGGCCCAGTATCCATTGAGCGTCCGGCGGCTATTACGACATTGAAAGTCAAGCGGTCGAGCATGGAGGAGGACGTGTATTATACGAGTAGATACAAAGATCTCATTGAGACGGAAGAGTGCCTGAGAATCCGAACGCGTGACGGTAGCAGTGAACTCACTTGGAAACCTCCAACAACACAGGAAATGCTGGAGAAGAAGCAATATTGGAAGCAAGAGCTAAATGTCGATATTGGAGACCAGGCGGCCGCTATGCGCGAGATGCTGGAGCGCTTAGAGTTTGTAGAGTACGTAGTCGTTCGGAAAGAGAGGGTTGAATATATATACGATGATGAAACAACTATTACGGTCGACAAAATTGAAGGAATAGGATTATTTGCTGAGATCGAAACGATGTGCGCCGACACCGTATATGGAACAGAAAAAAACTCGCAAGTGCTGAAGGAGCTTGGCCTTGGAGCGATGGTTCGTGTGCAACGTCCTTACAGAGATATTGTCAAAGACGGACAGGTGAACGCCTAATGGACGCTCTCACAAATGTAGTTGCGTGGGCGATGCTGGACTGGACAGTGGCGGTTAGAGATGTTTCACATGCACCCGCCTCCATCTGAAGTCGCGGAGAGACGTGTTATATTCATCTGCATGCTGACTTAACAGTATGGGGGATAATGTTAAGAGGCAAGCCGAAGCCAGCAGGAGCATGGCTGCTTGCGGTCACGTCGGCCACAGCGCAGGCGGGCAAGAACGTCGTTGTCGAATGGCATGGTTGAGCTCAAAACTGCCACCGCTTTGGGAGCGGAGCCAGTCGTCTTGTGCCTAACGTACCGACACTCTAGTTAGCGACTTAAGTTATTCCAACGCTTTAGGAGGAATACATAAAGAAGTTGCACCTTCAGTAACCAAAGGGATAGTATTCCACCGGGAACCGGCAACCCTGTCGGCGATCACTTCTGTAGTTTCCGCTACCTCCTTTCATTGGCCGTAACATATCTACGCAGCAAGCTGTCAGCAGCGAGGTAATATGACGTCGCGCCTCACACAATTTGATATTGACGGACTGTTTGGCCTCTACTCTCATAGAATTCCCATCAATCTCGACCCTCGAATAACAATCATAATTGGGCCGAATGGCCGAGGAAAGACGGTTTGTCTGAAGTTCATTGAAGCGCTATTTCGAAAAAAATTCGCGTATTTTAGGGAAATACCGTTTCAGGTGGCTCGCTTTCGGTTTTCCAACGGCGATGTCATCGAGGTCACTGTAAAAAGAGATGCTACCCCTGATGAGCGCTCCAATGCGACTGTCGAGCTCGCCCTCACTCGCCCTAAGGGGATACGCCTCACATGCACACCAACGCGCCTCGATGACAAACTCAAGAAGGAGCTTCGGAAATACATTCCTTCGCATTGGCGGCAAATTGATTTTGATATTTGGCAAGATCAATCAGACGGTGAAGAGGTTGATCTCGCGTCGTTGCTTCAACGATATCGTATGCCTTCGCGTCTACAGACTGCGTTGAAGCAGATTCTTCCTGACGAATTTGAAAATTTGATTGCTCCAGTAGATTGCCATCTGATCGAGACCCAGCGCCTATTGGTACTTCAATCCGAACCGATGGATGTAGATCCATGGCTGGTTCGAAGGCGACAGGCGGTCAGAACCAGCAGCAATCTAGCGATTCAGGAAAAGGCAAATAAGCTTCAAGCTATTCTGAAGGATAAACTGACTGAATCGGCCAATCTCTCTCAATCTCTTGATCGCACGTTCCCTCTACGTGTTTTCGATGCGCAGCGCTCGACAACACTTTCGGAAGAACAGCTACGCGAGGAGCTAAAGCTCCTTGACGAGAAGCGAGAGGCGCTGATGCAGGCAGGAATTCTGGATGCCCATTATCAGCCGGTTACTATGCCAGGCGGGCAGATTGACCGTGGCGTCGTAAAGGCCTTGGAAATTTACGTGAAGGACGCGACTCAAAAGCTCGAAATATTCAACGATCTCAGAGCCCGAGTTGATCTGTTCAAGAGATTAATGGCCGAGCGATTTGTCGATAAAACGATCCACATAGATCGAGAACACGGATTCCGAATCACGTCGAAAACTAGTGCGCCGGTCCCGCTCGACAAACTGTCCTCCGGTGAGCAGCATCAATTAATCCTGATATTCGACCTTCTGTTCGAGGTCACGCCGAATTCCCTGATCTTGATTGACGAACCAGAACTCTCGCTTCATGTAGCTTGGCAGAAGACGTTTATAACGAGCTTAGAGCAGATCATAGTTCTCAACAATTTTGACGTACTTCTCGCAACTCACTCCCCCGCGCTCGTCGCCAAGCACTTCAGCTTGGCGGTCGAGCTGGGACCGGTCGAGTAAGCTTCGATGAGGGAGCATATAGACGGGCACTATATTGCCGCGGAGGTGCGTCTCTTTCGCCAGAAGCACAAAGGCACCATCGTCCTTCTTGAGGGAGAAGGTGACGCCAAGGTCTTTGATGAATTTATCAACACTGAATATTCCCAATCCCAAGTATCATATGGCAAGCAGAATGCGATTTGCGCCTTGCAGCTCCTTGAGGATGAGGGTTTCCCGGGAATACTTGCCATCGTAGACGCGGATTTGGACAGAGTCTTGGGGGTCACATACGACTGCGATAATCTCTTCTACTGTGACACACACGATTTGGACCTGATGCTTTTTAGGTCCGACGCGCTTCGAAAATACTTATCGCATTGCGCTGATGCAGCGCTGTTAGAAAAGAATTTCGGAGGAATCGATAAATTTCGTAGCGCGATCCTAACCGCCATTCTACCTTTGGCATACTGTCGTCTCACCAATGAACGCATGAAGCTGGAAATGGATTTTAAACGACTTCGCCTGGATCAGCACGTAGATGAGAATACGTTAGAGTTGAATGGTGATTCTGCATTCGAAGAAATCCTGGTTGGCTCTCGCGCAAAATGCGAGCTTTCCGATCTCAAGAAGATGAACGTACACAGCATCGGGATTTGTGGTGACCCTTGGCAGCTAGCGCATGGGCACGATGTCTGTGAGCTAGTTGGTATCGCACTTAGACGATTGGTAGGCGGACGTAAGATCCCGCAAACATGGGGAAGCGAAGTTGAAAAGGGGCTCCGGCTCGCTTTTGACGAATCTGCGTTTAAAAAGACAGACATTTATTCGAAACTGATTGTCTGGGAAGGAAGCGACGCGCGCTATCAACTATTTAGGCGGGACGCTTAGTGGAATTACTGACCACACTCTCACGCTAAAGAATCCCTCCTGTTCCTCGGGTTCCAACTGGGGGCCTTAGGACCGACGCTATTCAGTATGTTCGGATTGTTGATCGCTCGTGGGCTGGCGGTGCTGATTGCTATCGAACGTGCGCTGAAAGTCGATCCGGCCGACGTCAAGCGGCCGCTTACGTGCTCCTCAACGTAGAAACGGGGTATCGAATTAACGATCTCACAAAATGTGCTGTTGCCAGCTTGGTGGGCTCTATCGTTTCCATGGGTTGGGGCTTTGACTATCGTAGCGCCCACCAGATGAGCGCGGTCGGCGCATTTTTTGGCGCTACCGATGCCACGTATTCCGCAGCTGGCTGGGCCGCTGGCCTCGGCGTGCTCGCCTTCATTATTGGCATAGCGCTATTGATTGGTGGACTTCTTCAGAGCCGATCAGCGAGCGGCGGCCACGAGTAGACATGGCCCTATCTAACAAAGCGGGGCGCCCCTGCTTGTAGCAATCGCGGGGCCGCATGAGAGAAGCCGAGTAATCCCAATACGCCGACCGTCGTAATGCAGAAGCTGGCACACACTGCCCCCTAAGTCTCTACTCCGATGGTCGTGCCCGCCAAACGACGACTAAAGGTGAGGCCATTGCACGAAAGACATCGGGTATTGACCTGGGACGAACTGGAGTCGTCACAGCAAATTCCCAGACAGTGCGGGAGCTTCGGATCACCCCGGCGCTCCCGCCTGCCCGCGAGGCAGGCGACCATCTCAATCCAGTGGATCGAGTTCACCCATCGCTGCGAAATAGGTAACGACCAGCGCGGCGGCATCGAACAGACACTGATGCGGGTCCAGGGTGTTCCAAACTTCGCGTGCCCCAGGCTGGCGGTGGCCGAAGCTCTCGATGCGGTCAGCGATAACCCGGGCAATCTCACCGCGGGTCTGCGCGCCAAACTTGGTAAAAGCATGCCGGATGGCATCTCGGTCGAAGACGCATATTTGAACTTTTAAGGCTTTAGCTTCGGCCAGGAAGGTACGATAGAGCGCCTGAATGCGCGGCCTGCGGCGACTCTCACCGTCCTCGAACGTTTCGAAGACGAGAACGCCAGGCTCATAGCGATTAATCAAACGTTTGAAGCTATCAGTCAGCTTGGCATCATGGCCCGCTCGCTCACGAACCATTCCCCAGCCCACCAGCTTCTGGGGTGCCTCGAATAGAACCCAGCCAAATCCGAAGGTGTTGATATGTACGCCCAACACGAGGCCTGGTGTGGCAAAGCCCAACGCGGTCTTAGTCATAGTGATAGGTGATCTGGAGGCGATTAATTAGTGCAGTCAGATGCGCGCGCTTACGCTTTGTGAAAGCATCCTTGCGCTCTGCCAAGCGTGTCTCCATAGCGACAGCGCGATCCAGGACGATACGCTCCATGGCCTCGATCATTTCGGGAAAGAGGTCACGATGTGGTCGTCCAAATATGATCTCCGCCATGAGCACAATGCGCGCGCTTTGCTTGCGTTGCTCAAGTTCCGCAAGCGCTACGCGGCTACCGGTAAGGCCCATAAGTTCACCGAACTCCGACTGGCTAAGGCCAGTGCGAAGACGTTCGGTCCGGATATAATTCGTTAGGCGGTGACGCGGCATAACATGCATCCCGGATGATCCGGGCAATACAAGAATCGCAGTCACAGGATTTCAGGCTAGGCGGCAGATTTTGACGCCCAGTCAAACGAGTTGGGGATAACGATGTCATTAGTCGACAGGCGTCGCGCCCTTTGCTCAATTTGTATGACCGAAATCCGTAGCCTCTATTCCAAAACGCATTGCTATAGCGAGAAGCCGCTTTGGTTCATCTTCACATAATATATAGATGCCTTTGCTTTTGCGCGTCTTTACATCTAACCGAGTGCGCAGCATGTGCCCGACCCAACGATTGGATACCGGTCCGCCAAAATCTGCACAGTGGTCGACGTTGAATTGTGCCGCGACATCCCGTATGGACACGGTTCCCTGTCTTCTTTGCATAGCCACGGTAACGACAGATGCGAGCAGGGCTCCCAAAATGCTTTCCCGGCGCTCCATGAGTTCCGCTGTGTGCTGTTCATGCAGCATTCTTTTAATGTCGTCCTTCACGTCTGCATCGTCGATAATGCTAAGGAGCGGTAAGGCAATCTGATTCAGACGCGGCGATACTCCGGGCACCAGCGCGGAGGGATCAACTTTTACTTTAAAGAACTCGCACAGCCGAAAATGCAGCAACCTATTGCGTAACGCGAGCGCCTCTTGCTTGAACTCCGGAGGCAAATGGATGGGAACATCCCTCCGCACCTCCCGCAGCCCCGTTTCTTCCGTGAGGAAGCGACTTTCGAGCGCGTGATCATCAAAGCGCTCACGTGTGGCCACAATCTTCGGTCCGAAAACCTTGAATGCGTAGGGATTGAACTCTTTGTAGCGATTTTGAAGGGTTCGGAGCACGGGCATGCCCGCCACCGTTCCGTTGTTAAGAATCTTCACTAGCTCTGCCTTGGCGTCGCTAAAAGGCAGGTCTGCCTCGTCGAGGACCAGCGTACCGCCGAAGGTATCAAGAATGTGAAAAATCGGCGACACGGTTGACGCGCCTGAGGCGAAGAACGACTTATAGCAAAGCGACCCAATAACCATAAGAGCCCGGGTCTTCCCCGTGCCGTAGTCGCCCTTCAGACGCAGATAAGGTACCTCTTCAAATGCGTCATGAACCCAGGTCAGCAGCACATAGTATGCGGCGATGCGCTCGAAGCGCGGTGATAAATCGACATACCGGTGGATGTATGCGCAGATATCCGCGATAAGCTCATTCTTAAAGCCATATTCGACGGGAGAGGTCGGGAGAAGTACGTATTCTTTGGCGATGAGATTGTTTGTCGCCGAATACGGTACCAAAAGTTCGCCGGAGCCAAGCGCAAGCTCTGCTTCGAGATTCCATAAGCCGCCGAAGCGTGACACGATAAGCCCGGTTTTGCGCTTTGCGCGGTCATAGACTAGCTCAACAAGCGTGTCTCCGGCGACGCGCGAGACGGTAGGGATCTTTTCTCCGATAGTGTCCTTGTGGTTGGTCATGCGCTAACGATATCGGCTGTCGCTGCGAGCGCTAGGCGGCAGATTTCAACCAGGGGTCAAAATCTGCCGCCTAGTCAGGAACCGGGCAAGGTGCGAGCCTTGCAGGATGACCGCATACAGGCCGGGCGATGGCATTCTCGACCGTCTCATGCCGGACGCGGACGAGAGAGCTCGTGAAGAAGCGCGAGCTAATCTCACAGCCTTTATGGCTGTCATGTTGCGGATAGCGGAGCGCGAGACCGGGGAGCAGCTATCCCAGAATCCGATTCGCGCAGCGACCGACGATTCGATAGAATCCAGACTCTGATATAAAACTATGCGCAGCTATATCGGCTACATTCGTGTTTCCACCCAGCGGCAAGGAATACAAGGCGTCTCCCTCCAAGAGCAGCGCGCCGCGATCGAACGCTACGCGCAGCGTAATAAATTGACTGTAAGTGCCTGGTATGAAGAGCGGGTGACGGCGGCGAAGCGCGGACGGCACGTATTCGGAGAGGTCTTGAAAAAGCTTGCCCACGGCAAGGTTAACGGCATTATCATTCATAAGATCGATCGTGGCGCTCGCAATCTAAAGGATTGGGCGGAGCTCGCCGAACTCATAGATCGTGGCATTGAGGTGCACTTCGCCCACGACGCTCTCGATCTCCGCTCCCGTGGGGGTCGCCTTTCCGCGGACATCCAGGCAGTCGTCGCTGCCGATTTTATTCGTAACCTGCGCGAAGAAACCCGAAAAGGTTTCTATGGTCGCCTGAAGCAAGGTATTTACCCTTTGCGAGCGCCCATCGGATACCGCGATATGGGACGAGGCAGAGCTAAGGACATCGATCCGATACAGGGCCCCCTGGTTCGCACCGCCTTCGAGCTCTACGCGACCGAGGAGTGGAATTTTGATGCCCTTCAGGCTGAAATGCAGCGGCGTGGACTGCGCAGTTATACGCGACGCCCAATCAGCAAAAACGGGTTAACCACGATCCTCAATAACCCATTTTATACAGGCATCATTCAACTTCGTAAGACACGTGAAAGCTTTGAAGGCATCCATGCACCGCTCATCTCGCGAGCTCTCTATGACCAAGTACAGAGAATCTTACGGGCACGGCGTGGGGGTACGGTACCGTTACGTTATGATTTTCTCTTTAAGCAGATGATCCGCTGCAGCACGTGCGGCAAGCATCTCATCGGAGAAAAGCAGAAGGGTAAATACGTTTACTATCGCTGCCATGGATCTGCATGTGCCGGAACCTGTATCTCAGAAACGGTTCTGGAGGCGTATATAGACGCAAAGCTGTCCGACCTTCGATTTGAGCCCCAGGACTTCAGGGACTTGAGGGACTTGGTGGAAGGACTTAAAGGCAATGAGACGGCCGACCGCTTGGAGAGCGAGCAGAGCCTTCGGCTCACGCTCGAGAAGCTCGACGAGCGGTTGACCCGCCTTACGGATGCGCTGATTGACTGCCTGATTGATAAAGTCGAATACGAGAGGCGGCGCAGTGTTTTGATCGCTGAAAGGCGTAGCACTCTTGAAGCCATTGAATCACTTGAACACTCACCCAGCACATATACTGTTGTAACTCGTGCGCTCGAACTCACAAAAACCGCGCAGCTGCGCTATAAATCAGCGGATTCGGCCGAAAAACGCGAATTGATCCGTTCTACATGTTCGAACTTGAGCGTAACGGGAAAAAAGACAGCAATTACGCTACGTAATCCGTTTTTAGAGCTCTCAGATTTAAATCTATCCCGTCGTTGTGACCTTTGTCGGGATGGTAGTCGAACTTTTGCACGATGTGCGTTCGAGCTCATGTACGCAGCGGCAAAGGAAGTTGTTGCGAATGACAATGCAACTGATGCCACTATATATACTGCCGCATGAAGTCCCCGAAGTCCCTCAAGTCTTGGAAGAGTCAGAGCAAATCGAGCGCACGCCACAAATCTTCTTCCGATAAATTCATTCGCACGAAAATTGGAGATTCCTGAAACTGGCGAAATATCTTTTGATTGATGACGCGATGAAGGTTTGAAGGGATAGTGGTTACCGAGCTACGAAAATCCGCGTCATTAAGATTTTCAGGATCGCGTACAACGTAGGGATGTTTACCACCATGCGTAATACGAAAACCTAGCCGCTCCGCGGCTCTTACCCACACGCTTTGACACTTAATCGAGTCGAGTTTCTCAAAGAGGTCGTGTCGCTCAATCTCTTTGCGAGCCATAGCGTGAATGAACGACTATCTCTAGGAGACAGAGTAGCGGAAGATATCCTGCTGAAAGTAGGGGCTGGTAACGTCCGGTTTTTCTACCTGCACATTGAATGCAGCAAAAATTGCCGATCTTAGCTCCGACTGGATCTCGATATCTGACGGATTCGGATTCGTGTTGCCAGCAATGATTGCAGGAATCTCGTTGCACTGCGCGCTCCAGCCTTCTACCGAACGCTCAAGCTCAAAAGTGAGCTGCCCGGTCTGAGAAAGCTCTTCCATGACGCGCAAACGCTCGCTCTCGGGAACCGGCTCACCAGCAAACAACATGCCATATTTATAGATAGGCTCCATGTGGATATACAGTACTACGTACGCATGAATTTGTTAAGTCATACCCTTTTTTATCGAGGAACGTGCGACATGCTTGTCTAGGCAGCGGAATGTGACCTGGAGTCAAAAAGTGCCGCCTAGCGCAATTGTTTGCGACCATCGATGATAGAAAGCGGTCGGCCGACCGTTACAAATCCAATAGTTACCTACGTATGCACGACAACAAAGCACTCGGACTTATTCGCCTCACGGACGATGACCACCGCAAGGAGATCGAGAAGAACCTCGAGATATGCCTCGACGACCTCTATGCGCTCGTCACTGCTGTCGAGAAGCACATCGATCAGTTCGATGGGCTCGTGAATCGGATTCTCTACGGTGTGCCGTTTAGTGGCCCGGTGCGAAGCCGGGGCGTAAACGACCGCCTGACAATCTAGTGCGCGGCTAGCGCACCGACCCGACTCACCGTCGGGTCACAGGGACGGATTTCGTGTTCCGTAGACTTTAGGGACTTCAGGGACATGAAAGCTGACTGTGTGACCTTTGTCGGGATGGTAGTCGAACTTTTGCACGGCGTGCGTTCGAGCTCATGTACGCAGCAGCAAAGGAAGTCGTTGCGAATGACAACATAACCGATGCAGCTAGATATACTGCCGTATGAAGTCCCCGAAGTCCCTCAAGTCCATCCTCCAAATTTCACTCGTGAAGGTACGACGTGAGGCTAAAATGCGGATCCGCCAAGACAGCTTCCGTGCGACGCTCGGATGGCATACCTAGCCTTTCCAAAAGAGCGTCCACAAACACGGCTTCCATGTACTTTGAAAGCATGCCGTGAATCGGGCATATCTGCCCGCCGTGCACTATCCTGCTTCGCAATCCGAAGAGTCTTCCGACCTTAAACTTGTCCCTGGCGTCCGCTTCGGAGATACCATATGCCGACGCCAACTTTGTCGTCAGAGGCTGCACATTGGTCGTGTCAGGCATTGCGAGTGTCTCAAGCGCAATCCACTGCTTCAGGAACGAGTCCACGCCAGAGTCATACAGTGCCGATTCGAACCAGCGCAACGATAGGTTCACCCGGTTTTTCTCAGCGGTTGGAAGCGCGGAGATGAGAGTTCCTGCTGTGTTTATAGTTCCTCTTCGGGCAGGACTCAGATCGACCGCCGAAAACCACGCGGGGTTCTCAAAAACGGGACTGAATGCGGACGTCTTGTTTTCTGATAGATCGAGCACGTTGTCAAACAGGTGTTCAAACACCATGTTCCGACCATTAATAGCGCCTAAGAGGCCAACCGTAGATTGAATACGGCTTTTGACCAGAGGCTCTGGCAACTGTACCCCATCGATACGAAAGGGTGACATAAGAATCAAATACATGCCTTCATCGGTCGTAGAGAATTTCGGATCTCGCATCTCGACTGTCATCTTTGAATTGAGATCGTAGCGTTTGGACACCGTGCCGCCATCAAAATAATTCAAACTGCCCAGCAGCGGCATGCCGCGAACGTTATCGAGATCAAAGAAGAAGACACCACCGGTAAAGTGGTCCTTGGTCGCATGCAAGATGCGGTATGCGGCAAGCCAAATGCTGCTCTTCGAGCGATCGTTGAACCAGTGCTCCGGTGCGAGCGTCGCGAGTTCGATTTTCTGGTGTTCCTCGGACATGCGGCTGTAGTCCCAAGTTGCGTAGTATCGATCATATCACTACTGGGCTCACGTAAGTGACAGAATATAACCTAGAGTCAAAAAGTGCCGCCTAGCGTGGCGAGGACCGGCAGGCGACACTCGGCACATGCGCGACGTACATGCCGTATCGTATTTTGCCCGAACCAATTTCCATGCCACCAAATGCCTCTTTGGCATTCGCCAGGTGGACCGCCTTTCACACCTCTATATCATCGGCAAGACTGGCGTGGGCAAGTCGACGCTTATGGAGGTCTTGGCGCACCAAGACCTGGGAGCTGATCGCGGTTTTGCGGTCATCGATCCTCATGGTGACCTTGTAGAAAGGATCGCCGAAGAGGTAGGCACCGGAGATCCGGAACGCGTCGTGTACCTGAATGCCCCGGATCACACCTGTCCGTTTGGGTACAATCCCCTTCGCAAGGTGCGCGATGACAAAATTCCGCTCGCGGTATCCGGCTTCCTCGAGACCCTTAGGAAGCTTTGGCCAGACGCGTGGGGCGTCCGCATGGAGCATGTCCTTCGCAATACCCTGTACGCACTCCTGGAGCAGGACGATGCACGGCTCCCGGACGTCCTTCGCCTCTATGCGGACGAGACATACCGGAAAGCAGTCACGGCCCACCTTCGTAACCAAACCGTCCGCCGTTTCTGGCGCTACGAATTCGAACAATACCACTTCCGTCAGAAAGCGGATGCCGTTGCGCCGATCCAGAACAAGCTCGGCGCCCTTCTCGCCGACCCGACGCTCCATCGCATCCTGGTGGAGCCAAAACGAGATCTTCACATCCGCTCACTGATGGACGACGGGAAGGTATTGTTGGTCAACCTGTCCAAGGGACAGCTTGGGGAAGACAGCGCCCTAATTCTCGGAAGTCTGCTTGTCTCGACCATCGGCCTTGCGGCCTTTAGCCGGGCCGACAGGCTACATGAACAGCGCCGGCCCTTCTTTCTCTATGTCGATGAATTTCAGAACTTCACAACCCTCATGTTCGCCAACATGATGAGTGAGCTCAGAAAGTATGGTGTTGGCCTTACCATCGCGAACCAGTATTTCCATCAGCTTGAGCCAGATATCCGCCATGCCGTCCTCGGCAACGCCGGTACATTGATCTCCTTCCGGGTGGGGCCGGAGGACGCGTCCATCCTGGCCAAAGAGTTTCAGCCAAAATTCGACACCGCGGATCTGCTTAACCTTCCCAACCACAGCATCTACGTGAAGCTCATGATTGATGGCATGCCGAGCCAGCCATTCAGTGCAGACGTAGTAATTGCTCTATCATAAGAGCGCTCATGACTGCCAAGGTGCCCGTCAAACATTTGGCGATGGAGTGCAATATCCCCGTTGGCGTTTGATGCTTTCAGGCGTGGGAACGTTACAGAGCCTCCGAGACCCGCGACGGATTTAAATGCAATTAACTTCAAGGCTTTTAGCGCGCATTGTGCCAAAGTTCGCAGATCATCTCGATGAAATGCACATATAGTTTCGCTTGAGGTATAATTCGGAAATGGAAGACTTCGGCGCGAAAGTGCTCATCTCAGGAGACTTCGTTCCCCAGGACGTGATCGTTGCACTGGTCTGATCCCCTGAAGTTCCTCCAAAAATGAGTAGAGTCCGGAACCCAGAAAGGGGTACGGACGATGAAGCGTTCGCGGTTTGCGGCAGAGCGGATCATCGGGCGCTCTACACGGGCATCAGCCCCCAGACCAGAACGGCCGATCCGTGTCGTAACCACCGGGGCGGGGCTGCTGGCAGCGCTTCTGCGTTCAGGACGATTCAAAGGCGCAAGTCCGCCTTATGACCCCGAGCGATATCCAGAATTGTAAAATCGCATGCAAAAGTGGCTCTGACGCATATGTGGAACGGCCCTTCGAAACGGCATCGAAGGTGCCTAACGTGGTCGTGCTGAACGCCACAAGAAGAAAGGACCGTTCCATGGACAAGATTACCACAGTAGGACTGGATTTGGCCAAGTCGGTCTTCCAAGTCCATGCCATTTCTGAAAGCGGCGAGCCTCTCGTCCGGCGGACGCTGCGCCGCTCGCAGGTGCTAGATTTTTTCGACAAGCTGCCGCCGTGTATCGTTGGCATGGAAGCTTGCGGTAGCGCGCACCACTGGGCACGCGAGATTGCCGCGCTGGGCCACGATGTGCGGCTGATGCCACCGGTTTATGTCAAAGCGTATGTGAAGCGCAACAAGACCGACGCGGCCGATGCGGAGGCGATCTGCGAAGCCGTCACTCGCCCGACCATGCGCTTTGTGCCGATCAAATCTGTTGAGCAACAAGCCGCTGGCATGGTTCTCAAAACACGGGAGTTGCTGGTTCGGCAACGTAGCCAAGCCGCCAATGCGTTGCGCGGACATATGGCCGAGCTTGGCTGTGAAATTGCGTCCAACATTGACCCCACCCCACCTGGGGACTAAGGCGTTGATTTCGCGGAAGAATAGCGCAGATTGCGGTGTCGTCTTTCGCATCCAATCGCGACCCCGCCGAAAGGGGGGATTAGCGTGGTCGATCAATGAGATGCTTCAGAAATGAGGTGGGGTCAGCATTGGAAGCGATTTCACAGATCCTGACGGTGGCCTAGGGATGTAGCCATGCGGATCAAGCACACGTTTCGGCTACCACCGGACCTCGGCGCCAAACTCGCCGATTATGCGAGCCGCAAGCAAGTACCGCAGCCGCTGGTCGTCGAAGCGGCATTGTCATCCTATCTCTCGCCAGATGCCTCGGATCGTTTGGAAGCCACTCTCGCCCGACGACTCGATCGCATTGTCCGGAGCATGGAGCACATCGAACGCCACGTAACGATCTCCAACGAGGCCATAGCCGTCTTCGTACGCTTCTGGCTGACATGCACACCGCCGCTTCCAGATGCGACACTTCAGGCAGCGCAGCGCAAAGGCCGTGAGCGGTACGAGGACTTCGTCGAAACGCTGGGCCGCCGGCTCGCCCGTGGCCACAGGTTGGTGGATGAAGTCGTACATGATATCGGAAGCGATGCAGCAAGCTTATAAATAAATCTCGCGCACAATGCGCGAACGGCTCAGATCGCGCTAGAGCTGATCACATCAGGGTTTGCTCCTCCCATTTGGCTGTCTATGAGTTTTGATCCTTTCATGGAAATTCTTCTCTCCGACCAAGAATGCGGCGATAAACTGGAATTTTCCAGCTTCGAGCGGCCCAGAATTGCGGGGCAAGGTCAGAGCCGCAGCCTTAAACGCTGGAGTATATCATCGATCGCGAATGCGCACGGCTTGCCGATCATGAATACTCCGAGGTATCTGTCGAGCACCGCCTGATCTGGTCGCAGTCCGTCCTTTAACTGCCGCCGGATCAACTTGCGATTCTGCCTGGTATTAAGGCGCCCAGCGCGAAAGATCTCAGTCATAAGGCGTTCACGCCGGAGCCGCACCGCTTTGCCGCGACAGTGACTATTAACGTAGACCAGCAACGTATTCGCCAAAAACATCACTGCATTAAAGATCGCCATCGTGGGTGCTAGATTGCGCCATAAACTGTGCCAGCCACCACAACCAATCCTATACTGCTTCATTTACGATGTAGACTTGGTATAGTCTACCATATCCAGTCAGGAGTTTCAAAATGGGCGATCGCGGGAATTCCAGTAACAAGCGCTATGAAGTATTAATTGTCGGCGCTGGCCCTGGGGGTATTCAGCTTGCCACCAAGCTTCAATCTCTAGGCATCGATTATCTGCTCATAGAACGCGAGAACTGCGCTGGATCATTCTTTTCGCGATTTCCAGTCGACAGAAAACTTTTGTCGATCAATAAGCTGAATACTGGGGAGGATGATCCAGAGAAAAACCTTCGATGGGACTGGAATTCCCTACTTTCCGAGCGTTCCCATTTGGCATACTCAAACTACAGCAGCGACTTTTTTCCTTCCGCGGACTCGTTCGTTACATACTTAAACGACTTTGTAGCAGAGCAAAAACTTCATATCTCATATAATATCAACATCGTGAGCGTCTGTAGAGATGAAGGCGGTTTTTCCCTATTTGATGAGAAGGGAAAACAATATTTTTGCAGACTGCTCGTCATTGCCACCGGACTTTCATTAGCCAATGTTCCAGACATTCCTGGCGCGGAGTTTTGCGAAAACTATACAAACTACAATCGCGATCCGTCACTCGCGCGAGGTAAGGACGTTCTGATCATCGGGAAAGGTAATTCCGCGTTCGAGACTGCGGAATACCTGCTGCCGCACGCAGTACACATCCACCTAATCAGCCCCAAATCCCTCAGATTAGCAATGCATACCCACTATGTCGGCGATGTGCGATCTGTGAACGGCACCTTTCTGGATACGTTTTTTCTAAAGCAGCAAAGTGCAATTTTAAACGGCAACATTGCACGTGTCCAAAAAGAAGGAGATAAGTTGATTGCACGCATATCTTTTTCCGAAAACCAGGCGGAGCTTTCGTTAAAATATGATCGCATAGTTGTATGCACTGGATTTCGGTTCGATCGGGATATGTTTTCTGACGACTGCAAACCGTCCCTTGATCATGAAGACCGGCTCCCTGCACTTAACTGTAGATGGGAAAGCGCAAATATTCGTAATATGTTTTTTTGTGGGGCTTTGATGCAGTCGTCGGACTACAAGAGGTCATCCTCCGCGTTTATACATGGCATACGGTATAATGCGACAGTTTTGGGAGGATTGCTCCACGAGCGATTGGGGCGCAGCGCGCCGGCGACCGAAACGCTAAAATGCACGACGGAGTGTGTGTTCGCAAAGCTTTTTGAGCGTATACACCAAAGCTCATCCTTATGGCACCTGCACGATAGCCTATGTGACGTATACGTACTTTCTTCAGGCGCGCGCCTTGAACTGCTGCGAGACGTACCGATCAATATCATGCGTGCGGACCATTGGGCGGCTCCTTCTACCCGTATCGAATTCAGTTTTACCTTCAGTGCCCCGAGCGACCCGACAGAGAGAGCAAAGTTTTCGTTGCCAAGCCCCCTAATTCACCCTCGGGTACGCTTCTTCCGCAATGGTTCTATGATATCCGAATTCCACATGTACGAGGACATTTACGCAGACTGGAAGGATACCACTGGTCCCTTTGGGACGCCGTTAAAAATTGCTTTGGGGAAATTTCTTCTTGAGGACAAACTCGTCACCCAGGGGTGACCCGCGTCCACTCGAGCGTGGGAGGCACACGCCGAGGGATTTTTGACTGAGTAACATACAAGAGGTCGGTTACTCGTGCCTTAGAGCTAGCGCAGGTTTGGCTCTTGAAACACTAACTACATGGAACAGTATCGTCATGGTAGCAATGAAGATCGCGATTAAACCGGCAATCATGAAATAGCTCACGCTAAGCTGGATCCTCTGTGCGAACCCTTGGAGCCACTGATCCAAGCAATACCATGCAATCGGCCACGCGACCAAATTTGCGAGCAGCACAGGAATGAGAGACTGCCAAAGCAGCAATCTTGCGACATCCACAGTTCGGGCACCAAACACTTTTCGCACGCCAATTTCTCTGGTACGTCGTTGTGTCGTGAACATCGTCATTCCGTACAAGCCAAGGCACGCTACAAATACAGCAACGCAGACGAAAAGAGCGAGCATTTTTGCCTGTTGTGAATTCTGCTCGAACTGGGACGCCAGGGCATCATCAAGGAAATACCGGTGTATTGAAACTTCCGGCATTAGCTTCTGCCAGTCATGATCAATTGCGGCCAGCCCCCGGGAAACACTTCCGGTCCGCATCAACACGGAAATTGTTTTAAGTCGCGTTGCATTATATACAAAAACAGTCGGTTTGACCGGCGCCCGAGGCCCATCCAAAAGTGCATCTTGAAGCACCCCCACAACGCGTACCAATCTGTTTCCAAAATGAATGGTTTTTCCAATCGCCTGCTGCGCCGTGTAGCCCAGCTTATTCGCAGCCAGTTGGTTTAGTACCACGTTAAAGACGTTGGAATTAGCATCAGACATCACATCCAGCGCGTGGTTCCGCAGCAAAACGCGTCCTGCCAAAAGCTTCATACCATATAGGCTCACGTAATTTGGTCTTATAAACCAAGTGCGAAACTGAAGCGGCGCCGGCATTCCCGCCGCCTGCACGTTTGTGGTGTAATCGACTTTTTCAAAGGGGCTTGATGCCGACTCCGTGACACCTGCAATAAACGGACTAGCTTCCAGCTGTTCGATAAACTCGTGCCTGACATTGACCGGTGTGTTGTCGGCGTTGTCTATCACTACGACATCATGAGTTATAAAGCCCAGATCCAAATTTTCTGAATACTGGATCTGAGTGAATATCACGATTGAAGCCACTCCGAGCCCGATTGAAATCGCAAACTGTATAATTACCAGTGCGCTGCGTAACGTGCCGGAACTCGTGCGGTGCGCGCTGTTTCGTAGCCATTCGGCTGGGCGAAAATTAGATAGAAGGAACGCAGGATATATCCCGGCGCCGAGCCCGGTCACTACTGACACTCCGATGACTATAAAGATAACACTAAATGTGTGTGTTGGCAGTATTGAAACGTCGGAGCCCAAAAATCTGGAAACGATAGGAGCGAATGCCTCGAAAAGAACAAGCGAAACGGCTGCCGCAACCAGACTGATGAGTACCGAATCGATGATATATTGGACAATGAGATGTCGTCGTGCGGCACCGAAAACCTTTCTTAGGGCCACTTCCCGGGCCCGCACAGTGGATCTCGCTGTCGATAGGTTTATGAAGTTAAACGAGCCGATCAGGATGATTAAGATGGCAATGGCCGCAAGCCCGTACACTTGTACCCAGCTTCCGCCAGGCGTCATTCCGCCCCCGAACCTGCTATCTAGATGCACGTCAAGGACCGGGGTTAAATGCGGCTGAAGCACTTGGCTTGGAGGCACGTTTAAGCCCATTTTTTTGACATCAAAATTCTTGTCAACTATCGATCTCAATGCCCGCGATAAGGACCTCATATCGCTTCCGGGAGCAAAACGAACATAGGAATATCCACCAATGCTATACCAACTCTCCTTCTGCGAAGGGCTCATGGGATCGGCTCTGGAGGTATCGGGAATCAAAGCGTCTAATTTAAGCTGACTGTTATTTGGGATATTCCTCAGGACGCCTGTAACTGTCATGGGATGCGTTGCATTGATTATAAGTGTCTTCCCCAACGCAGACCCGTCTCCGAATAATTTGCGCGCGGTCGCTTGAGTAAGCACGACAGAATTTGGGCTTGAGAGGGCACCTTTTCGCCGCCCCGCGAGAAGCGGTAATCGGAACACGCGGAAAAAGTCTGGGTCAACGACATCAACAGTTTGCGAAAAAGACCTTCCGCCCACCCTTACGGGCATGCGATAAGGCATGATGTGCGTCTCAGCGACGAGCTGTGGCATTCTCGACGACATGGCAGCCGCAAGCGGAAATGGCGCCCCGTTGGAATACATGGTCTGCTGGTGAGGTATGCTAAAGGCGGAATTAATCAGATAAACGCCATCAGTGTCGGGTATCCAAGTGTCATACGACACTTCGTTAGCGATCACGAGAACGATAAATGCCGTGCACGTAAACGCGACCACAAGGCTCGCTAGGTTCACAAAGCTGTAAATCTTCTGGTGAACTATGCTACGCAACGCCCAAATTAGATAGTTTCGGAAGATCATGTGAAGCCCTCATAGAACGTTAGCATCACGCGGATCCAGTCAATCAAGTAAATAGCCTACACCCAAGCTTGCTATTAAAACATACTTCCAGTTGCGGCGCTTAGGAGTTAGGCAACGTGCCTAGGTGTTTGGCTCCGGAGAGCCGTGGTACAAGGTATCGCGCTCAGCGGAGGGCTTCGCTATGGGGACAAAATCTATACGGCAGCGCCGCTACGTGCGCTCATTTATGACTCATAAAACCAGCCGGACAAAGTCAGGCGAAAGCTCTGCGCCTTTGGTGACACACATGTAACGCAGTGCGCTTGCGGTACCTTGAAGAGAACTAATCGATTGAAGCACGGCGCAAACCCCGTGATCATCCCGTGGGAATCCGGAAACAGCAGATGACCGCCATTATCGAAGTCCCAAGCTTCGGTGAGATGAATTACATACGCGAGCCTGCGTCGGACACCGTATAGCTCGTCAGTATGTAGCTCCAAGTAATGATTTGCACCGTAGCGAGTTGGGTTAAACTCGAAATCCAATTGCTCCTGGATGCCGGCGATATACTGTACCATTTCCACAAACTTGCCGCGCCTAAGTAGCTGCGAAAGTTCTTGAACTTTACAAATTTCCGCGGGAGAGCTGTCCGGAGGTATAGGTACAAATTGCTCAAACGCGAAATCGACCGAATGGTCGGAGGGAGCCGTTACCTTAGTCCAGCAAGTAAGATCAAGAAGTGCTGACTTGAATTTCTCAGCAGCGTGATCTTTCAAGAAGTTAGGTACAGATACCCTTCCTGTTTCCGCGAACGTCTTGCGGACCGTGTCTAGCTCGCCCTGAGTTAGTCGCCGAAGCAATGATAATCCCTCCGGATACGCGATTGTTCCCGAAGCTGTCTCCACCAATAAAGGTACCAAAAGAACTAAACTCCCAGATTCTCGCTGCAGTCTTATACAAAAGCGGCGAACGGTATAATATTCGCGACGACGACAAGTCGCAATACTTGACAAACTAAATATACGCTCGGCATCCTGTACGCAGGATCCAGACTTGGTGAGCAACTATGCCAAAAAGTCTTGACGAATTGTCGTCTGACGACGCCCGGAAGCTCCTTGCCCTATCAAAGAGGGGGCTCCTTGAGCTGAATGCCGGCAGCTTTGCCGCTCTGATAGGAAAACTTGACGCGGAAGATATATTGAATAGCCGGGAGCTGGAGTATTGGAAAAGTGTAGCCAACAACGGTCCGAAACTGGCTTCGAGTTCGAACAGGCTGGCACCAACTTTAGTGTTAGTGCTTAAGGTTACGCGCCTTTGCAATCTGCGTTGCTCCTACTGCCGCTCGTGGGCCGAAGGACCAGATCAGGTAATGAGCTTTCCGGTGATGGTAGAAACGGTGATGCAGGCAGTATCGTCTCCAACAACGAAGTCGATAATGTTTGTGCTGCACGGCGGAGAGGTTACGCTTTTGAAGCCCCGAGTGCTCGAAAAGTTGATTTGGATTCAAGAGAAGCTCAGGCGTCCCGACCAAGTAATTCAGAATGCAGTTCAGACGAATGCTGTCTCCATTAGCGATGATTGGATTCGACTATTTAAGACCTTGAAGATGCCAATCGGCATAAGTCTTGATGGCCCCCCGGAACTGAACGACCGCGTTCGTGTCGATAAACAGGGGAGGCCTTCTAGCGGCCGCGTCGCGACCAACATGGTGAAGCTTCGCGAAGCGGGACTAAGCTATGGCGGGTTGGTTGTCGTCGGTGATGAAGCAATTCGCATTGGCGCTCGCCCGCTCTTTGACTATTTCTTGTCAGTGGGATTGCGGAATGTGGATTTGCTTAATGAGCTTCCCGGAAATGAAGCTCTCCAAAATGGGACGCACCGTTGTACAAACTACGTGTCGTTCGATGTTTTTGTGGAATTCTTGGTTGAATGTTTCCGTGTCTGGTTTTCGGAGTACTCGGATCAGCTGGATATTCGATGCCTTACGGAGTTGTTCTTAGCCGCAGGCAAAATGGCCGAACCGAAGTCATGCCTCTGGTCAGGAGACTGCCTCTCAAAAATATTCACGATCGAGGCAAACGGGGATCTGGCTGCCTGCGACAAATACATAGGGGACCGCAGTTTTATATACGGCAATCTTCTAGCTGGCCAAATGGGTGATTTGATCAAATCGTCCAAATTGATCCGAGCTGAGGCCGCAGCACAGGAGCGTGCGAGTGACCGCGCATCGACGTGTAAGTGGAACAACCTATGCCATGGCGGGTGTCCGCATGACCGTTACCTCTTTAAGAATGCTGCTGGCATCACGGACCGTAGTTGCTGTGGTCTATCGCCCCTTTTGGATGCGATGTGCGCTGCCATTGAGGATCACCCGGAACAGTATGCACAGTTCTTGAGGGCGCGCGGCCACGCTCTTCGGAAAACCCACTGATTGGTCGTACAATTGGAGGTAAAACATGGATCAAGACCTCACAGCCGAGGAAGCTACACTGTTGGAGGAATATGGCGCCGCACTGCAAGAGGCGGGGTCAAAGGAGCCCGCGGTGACTTCTGAATGGATGTGGCATTACACAATCCCAAACTAACCACGGATGCCTCATGAGCAACGCTAGGTTGCTCATGAGGCGCCTGCATCATTCGCGGAATTCGGCCAGCGCGAGCTTCGAAGGCTTTGGCCCAAACCTCGGAATGGTCATCTGGGTATTTGCAAATTCCGAGAAACCAAGGGGGCAGAGAATCGACTGGAAATTATGCTGCAGCGCGCTTTAATAGCATTCAATTTCAAGTCGATTCTTCATTGGCTTAACGCTTTTATGTACCGACGAGATCCTCTGTCGTCCGCGGTCTAATGGCGCCCGCACTCAGTCGCGGCTCATGCAAACTTCGCCTTTGTAGAAAGCGCTTAACCCCCTCAACGGCTATGTCGGAGCGGAAGAAATTCGGAATGTCGATGTACGAGGGTGCTTTCATCTGGCACCGGCCGTTCATGCACCTGTCGTGCAGCATTCGTGGCTCATGACTTACGGAAAATAGATGGTGTTTACCCGCATAATACTACTCTCTGATGAACTTTCAGACGTCGAAGAAGTGCGGGACACCTTACAAAGATGTTCTCCGACGAGGGAGATATTATTAATCCAAAACCTGGGACAGCTAACTAGGCTTGGATCCAGAACTTTGTCATGTTCGCGCATGGTATCGATCTTCAACTCCATGATAGTTCCAAAACAGACTTTGGATTTAATAGGGTATGGCGGGTACAATTTTCATTTGGGACCTCCGAATTATCCCGGGTGGGCGCCGCCTTGCTTTGCAGTCTATAACCGCGAGAAGCAGTTTGGCGTGACGGCTCACGTGATGCAGGCTCGCGTGGATAGCGGTCCGATTGTCGGAGTTAAAATGTTTGATGTACCTGCGGCACATTGCGCCGCAAAGTTATTTAAGCAAGCCATGGCCGCCCTGCTAGAACTCTTCGAGGAAATATGTCCACGTCTTGCAGGCGAAGAGCAACCGCTTTCAGAGCTTCCAATTAGCTGGGGAACGGAACGCTGTTTAAGAAGTCGTCTTCACGAGCTGTGCCAAATTTCTCCGTCTATTTCGCAAGAGGAATTGGAGCGGCGCATGTTGGCATTTGGCTGTCGCGTAGGTGGCGGGACTCCAACAGTAAGGCTGCACGACTATCGGTTCACACATGTTAGTGCAGGAGGATGTAGCTCCCAATGTAACGCTCAGTGCAAGTAGCCAGTTCAGGTGCACTTGCGATTTTTGGATCGTTTGCCGAACCGGACGGTGAATCTTCAGCGTCGAACTGAGCAACGGCGCAAACTGTGATTGACCTCTAAAATGCTTGATCGCTTTAGCTGCAAACAGCAAGTCACGGTTCGTGAATGGTTCTCCTGGCAACGGATCGCAGGAGCCATCATTGCGCTGGTTGTGCAGATTGCGGTTCTTTATGTACTTAGTCCCACGATCGGGCTCCGACATCGAGTGGAGGGGCCCGAGCATGTGATCTACGTGGCTTTGCCCCAAATCAGAACAATCTTGGGTTCTACGAACGCCAGCTATAGGGGGATACTTTCAAGCCAAGCATCCGAATCGGCGATGCCGCACATCCACCTGTACGTACCGCGGCTCAACCTTCTGTCAATGCAGAACATGCATTTCTATCAGACGGTTACTCAGCCTACTGGTTTTTCTGGCTTGGCCACCGCTTTGTTCGGGTGCCCATTGGACGGCCAAAGCATCGTGACAGCAGAAACCAGTAAACCCTGTCTGCATCAGAACGTCGCGAGCATAAAATACGACCCTGAAACATTCCACCGGCTAGATATTTCTCACGCGCGCTACGCTCAACGTTGGTCGTATGAACTGGGGAAAGAAAAGGGGCCGTTGCTCTTACCGTGTATGAACCCATCCGGACTTGCGATATCAGTGGGCACCCTTGTGTGCATCGGCGATCTAATAGTAAACGGATACCACCCGGATCACGATTATTTCGGAAGCTATCAAAGCGTTGAGGGCAGTCGAAAAAATGCTCATGCAGAGCGTATGGAGGAATTGACTGCCATACATTGAGACGCACTCTGGACACGGGACGAACATTCTCAGTGATCGACGTGCGCCCGCGACATGCGGTATCAAACTATCCGTTGCGAAATCGCCACATGTGCCAAGCTCCTGGTGGTGTCCAGGATTTTTCGCAGTGCGCCAGGAGATTGGCAAGGAGCACGTGGTGCAAGTCCACGACGATGAAGGTAGAGCAAATCACATCGACCCCAAGCCGTGCGTTGGCCTCCGTGAGGAAGTCGGCGAAGCGTCGGTCGGGGAACAGGCAGGCCAGCCATTGAGCCTCGAAAAGAATGATCTCGGGCGCCGACGCGGTTGCGAACGCGGAAGGCAATATGTGTGAAATTGCGTCCAACATTGACCCCACCCCACCTGGGGACTAAGGCGTTGATTTCGCGGAAGAATAGCGCAGATTGCGGTGTCGTCTTTCGCATCCAATCGCGACCCCGCCGAAAGGGGGGATTAGCGTGGTCGATCAATGAGATGCTTCAGAAATGAGGTGGGGTCAGCATTGGAAGCGATTTCACAACTGAGTGGCCTTTTTTAGAACTTCCCTCTCCTCCTTGAGCACGCGGTTCTCAAGGCGAAGGCGCTCGTTCTCACGTGCCAGATCGGCCTGCGGCGCGGCCGCCAGATCCGTCGGCCGATACTGCGCCAGCCACTTGCCGAGTGTTGACTTGCCTACCCCCAAATCCTTTGCAACCCGTTCGCGCGGCAACCCACTGCTCAGCGCAATGCGTACCGCTTCCTGCTTGAGCTCTTCCGAATACGTGATCATCTCGTCGGTCTCCTGTTGTGAGCTTAACTCGTATCCCCTCTATACCGCCAAAACGCGCAAGCGCCTTGGCTTGGAGAAGAAGAGCCTCTTTCTCGATCCAGCGTGGTTCAATCATTTCGCTAAGACAGCGAACACGTCCCGACCTTCCTGAGTTTACGGGCCATCGTCCGAACCTCCGCATCATGGCTACAAATGTTATAATTGCAGCAGACGGGCGAGGCCGAAAGTTTGGCGGCAGCCTTGAACTGTCGCCTCGTCCCTGAGGTCGATCCCAGGCACGCGACCACCGGCGCTAATGTCCATGCCGCCCAGCATCTGGCTGAAGCGGGCTAAACGACACGAACCTTTCACGCGATCCTAAAATGATAGGCGACCATGTCTTGGCGCCACTGCGAACGAACGCCTTGGGCACCACTTGCGGCGAGTACTTTGGGCCAAAACTTTTGCGCCGCGGCGTTGTTCGCGAGCACCGTCAACGTCCATGCGCCGCGACGGGTGGCAATCAATTCAACACCCGCCGTAAAGCCCGCGCCACGGCCGCGATACGCCGGGGCAATATAGAATTCCGCAATTGACCACACCCCGCTCGGATCGCGCCGAACAAATGCAAATCCTATGCAGACCTCGTCGCACTGAATGAAGTATGGCCAGCGCTGTTCGGCCTCCTGCCAATAGGCATCAAAATACGGATAGGCTTTGTCGACGGCACCATAGACACTTAATTCGTTTAGGTGGGCCTCAAGAAAAGGCCTGACGCCGTCGCGCCGTTTATAGGTGATGGGCATAAGCACAATCGCCACAGCTCCCTCCCAAGCGCCCCATCGGCAAAGCCCTTAACCGACATTCCCCCGATGACCCCAGGTTGGGCCGGACAATAGCCGATTTCCGAGGCTCTCGCCTATGCGATGCCGACGCTCACTCGCCGTGAGCGGGCGAGCAGGGCCAAGGTGGCGGTGGACAGCCAATTTGGCGCAAAGCAAGCGGCATTCCTTGACTTCGTGCTCTCACATTATGTGAGTGAGGGCGTGGAGGAACTGGACCAAGAGAAGTTGACGCCGCTACTGCGGCTCAGGTACCGAAATTCACTTACCGATGCGATCGCGGACTTAGGCTCCCCCGAGGAAATAGGGCGGGCATTTTCAAGTTTCCAGAGATATCTGTATCAAGAAGCAGCCTGAATAGGTCCAATGCACGCGAGAGACGTGCATGCCCCATCGAGGTCGGAGGTAATCCGATAGACGGGGACTAACGCACGACCTTTAGTTGATCGAGGTAATTCGCCCACCAGGCCATCATGCGTACCCGCTCGTCCCAATGCTCGCCGCGGGCATAGGCGCGGCGCACATTGCTTTCTTCGACATGAGCCAGCTCGCGTTCGATGGCGTCGGCGCTCCACATTCCGGACTCGTTGAGCAAGGTCGATGCGGTCGCGCGGAAACCGTGCGCGGTGGCTTCGGTCTTGGTGTAGCCCATCCGGCGCAGGGCAGCGTTGAGCGTGGTCTCCGACATGGGTTGGCGGATCGTGCGTACGCCAGGAAGGACATAAGTCCCGTCGCCCGTGATCGGCTTCAGCTGCCGCAGGACGCTGAGCGCTTGTGGCGGCAAGGGGATGCGGTGCTCGCGGCGCATCTTTGTCCGACTTGCCGGAATGGTCCAGACAGCTTTCTCCAGGTCAAATTCGATCCATTCCGCGCCACGCATTTCGCCAGGTCGCGGGAAAAGCATGGCCATCAGTTGGAGCGCCGCCTTGGTCGTCGGCTGGCCGGTGAACCCGTCAATGGCTCGCAAGAGGGCCCCAAACAACTTAGGGTCGGTGATGGCTGCACGGGCCGTCGGCTTCGGCGTTGCAATTGCCCCTTGGAGGGGGGCGGTGGGATCGACTTCAGCCCGTGCCGTTGCAATGGCATAGCGACAAACGGCGCCGATGGTTGCGCGCAGTCGCTTGGCGGTATCGTACCGGCCACGGGCTTCGACCTTGCGTAGGATCGCGAGCACTTCGACAGGTCGGATTTGCCGCACCGCTATCGGTCCGAGAACCGGCCGCGCAAAATCCAGGAGCCATTCGGTCTTCGATAGGGTCGCTTCGCTGCGGCCCTCGCGCCTCTGCTTTTCGACATATTCCTTAGCAACCGCCGCGAAGCTGTCACCTGAGGAAGGCTGCTCGATCTTTTCCACTCGTCGCAGATGGGACGGATCGCGCCCACTTTTCAGGATTGACTTGTGGCTATCCCGAGAGGCCCTGGCTTCGGCGAGTGGCGTCTCAGGGTACCGGCCTAAGGCCAACAGTTTTTGCTTACCTTGGTACCGGTACGCGAAACGCCAGAGCTTGGCTCCATGAGGGTAAATCCAGAGCTGCAAACCGCCTCCATCCGAGAGCTTGCGCAGCCTTGGCCCAGGTTTTACGGATCGGCAGGTAATGTTCGTGAGCCGCATTCGCCCTTATACGACATGTCGGCCTTTCATACCAACATTTCTGCGCTCATCATACCAACATCATACCAACAGATGAGAGGCGTAGCCGGGTTCCACGATGAGAAGGTATGTTCACATTATGCCTGTAAAACCAGGCAATTATCTATCTCCGTGTACTGAGAAATTCTTTTATGAGAGGGGGTGCTGGTGCCGGAGGAGAGAATTGAACTCTCGACCTACCCCTTACCAAGGGGTTGCGCTACCACTACGCTACTCCGGCATCCGTATCGCGCCGGCAGGCGGGCCAGCGAGGGGCAGTGTTGCCCGGGGCCGGTCCTATAGCCTATTGCGGTGCCCGAGGAAAAGCCCAAGCGGACCCGAAGATGGCAAATTCTGATGACAAGGCGTCCGCCCGCCTGGACGCGCGCCATGAGCGCCTTGCGAAGGCCTTGCGCGCCAACCTCGTCCGGCGCAAGGCCGCGGCCCGCGCGGCCGCGAAGGGCAGTACAATCGCGGCAGAGCAAGGGCGGCGAAGCCCGCTGGAGCCGGAGCCCAAGGATTAGGCTCCCCAGCGTTTATCCCCGCCTGATTTGAGCCCAGATGGCGATTTAGCCTGCAGATGTCACCGCGTCGCCTGCATCATGCCTAGGTTGGCGGAGCGACGCAGTCTAGATAGGGCAGGCGGGCCCAAATGAGCCCGCAGGCAAAGTCGAGGGGTTTATGGACAGGATTCGCGTGCGTGGTGGCGCACGTCTTAACGGTGAGATTCCGATCAGCGGTGCCAAGAATGCGGCCCTGCCATTGATGGTGGCGAGCCTGCTCTCGGCAGAGCCCCTGATTTTGTCCCGCGTGCCCGATCTTGCCGATGTAGCCTTTATGGCCCAGCTCCTGGCCGCCTTTGGGGTTGATGTCGACCATGAGCCTGCGCAGACACTGGGAGAAGGGGGTACCTACGTCCTCAAGGCGGGGGAAATCACTGCGACCACGGCGGAATACGATATCGTGCGCAAGATGCGGGCCAGCTTTCTTGTTCTGGGTCCGCTTCTGGCCCGGGTCGGCACGGCCAAAGTGTCTCTGCCTGGAGGTTGTGCCATTGGCGCCCGCCCGGTCGATCTGCACCTGAAGGCGATGCAGGCGCTGGGCGTCCACATCGAACTTGCCGAAGGGTACGTACTGGCGCGGGCCGCCGACGGGTTGAAGGGTGGGCACATCGCCTTTCCCTTTGTCTCGGTCGGTGCCACCGAAAATGCCCTGATGGCCGCGACTCTCGCCCGCGGCACGACGATCCTCGACAATGCCGCGCGCGAGCCGGAAATCACCGACCTTGGCCGCTGCCTGTCAGCCATGGGGGCGCGTATCGAAGGGCTGGGAACCAGTCGCATCGTTGTGGAGGGGGTTCCTGCGCTTCATGGGGCCAGCCATGCGGTCCTGCCTGACCGCATCGAGACCGGGACCTTCGCCATGGCGGTTGCGATCGCCGGCGGCACGGTCGAACTCACGGGTACCGATGGCGTTCTGATCGAAGCCCTCATCCCGCATCTGACCGCTATGGGGGTGGAGGTGACGCCGACCAAGCGGGGTCTTCACGTGCACCGGAATGGCTTTCGGCCGGTCGCCGTAGATGTCGCCACCGAGCCGTTTCCTGGTTTTCCCACCGATCTGCAGGCCCAGCTCATGGCCCTGCTTGCCACTGCACGCGGTACCTCCCATATCCGGGAGACGATTTTTGAGAACCGTTTCATGCATGTTCCGGAACTGGCCCGCATGGGAGCTGATATTCGCATCGATGGCGAGATGGCAGTGGTGCACGGGGTTGAGCGCCTCAAGGGGGCCCCGGTGATGGCAACCGATCTGCGCGCCAGCTCCAGCCTTGTCCTTGCCGGACTTGCAGCCGAGGGCGAAACCATCATCAATCGTGTCTACCACCTTGATCGCGGCTTCGAACGGCTGGAAGAAAAGCTCTCTGCGGTCGGAGCAAATATTGAACGGTTGAAGGAATGACAGCGTCTGAACCCACCCTCGCCGCGCTCGATGCGGATGATCTGCAGGTCATCTCGGCCCGTCTGCAAGATGCGGTCACGCGGGTTGGTGAGCTCGTCTTTCTGCCCAAGTCACGTCGCTTTGCGGCTGTGCTCAACCGCTACCGCTGGGAGGCGGCAGACGACACCAGGGTGCGGGCGGGGCTCAGCTTCGAAGGCGTTAGGTCGGCCTCTGCCCGCAACATCCGTCGTGATGATCCAGACGCGGTTCTATGTCTGCTCGCCATACGCTTTCACCCCGCGGCGGCGGATCCACCTGCAGGTGCCATCGAACTGGTATTTGCCGGCGGTGGTACCATGCGCCTTGAGGTGGAATGCATCGACGGGACGCTGAGCGATCTGGGCGAAGCCTATCCAGCCCGCGCCCGCCCCAGCCACGAGGAAGACCGGTGATGGCGCGTCGACTGGTGAGCACGGCGCCGGGCTTCGCCGCTGATTTTGCAGCCATGATGTCGGCCAAACGCGAGGCTGATGCCGCACTGGGCGAGACGGTGCGCAGCATCCTCGCGCAGGTGCGGGCGCGCGGAGACGAGGCGCTCTTTGAGTACGCGGCCCGCTTTGACGGCGTGGCACCGGCATCATTGCGGCTTGGTGACGAGGAAATCGCGGCCGCAGAAGCCGCGTGTGCCCCCGAGGCCCTGGCCGCGCTTGACCTGGCGGCGGAGCGCATCATGCATTTCCACCGCCGTCAGTTGCCCGCCGATGAGTTCTACACCGATGAGGTGGGGGCGAGCCTTGGTTGGCGTTGGACCCCGATCGACAGCGTCGGCCTTTATGTTCCAGGTGGTACCGCCTCCTATCCGAGCTCGGTGCTGATGAACGCGATGCCGGCGCGCGTGGCGGGTGTGGGGCGCGTGGTCATGGTGACGCCGGCCCGTGACGGCCACATCAATCCGCTCACGCTCGCCGCCGCCCGCCGCGCCGGGATTACCGAGATCTACCGCGTTGGCGGCGCCCAGGCGGTTGCGGCGCTCGCCTTTGGTACCCGCAGCATCGCTCCTGTCGACAAGATCGTGGGGCCAGGAAACGCCTATGTCGCCGAGGCCAAACGTCTCGTCTTTGGCGTAGTTGGCATCGATTCGGTGGCCGGGCCGTCGGAGATTCTCGTCATTGCCGATGCCGCCAATGATCCAGACTGGATTGCCGCGGATCTTTTGTCCCAGGCCGAACATGATGCGTCGTCGCAGTCGATTCTCATGACGGATGGTGCGGCGTTCGCCGACCAGGTCGAAGCTGCCGTTGCACGCCGGCTGGCACGCCTGCCGCGGGCCGCCATCGCGGGCGCGAGCTGGCGCGATTTCGGGGCCATCATCGTGGTTGATGACCTCAAGGTCGCCGCAGATCTTTCCAACCGCATTGCTCCGGAGCATCTGGAACTGGCCGTGGATGCGCCTGAGGTGCTGCTCAATCATATTCGGCATGCCGGGGCGATCTTTCTGGGCCGTCACACCCCCGAAGCCATGGGCGATTATATTGCCGGACCCAATCATGTGCTGCCGACCTCGCGCACGGCCCGGTTTTCCTCCGGCCTGTCGGTTCTGGATTTTCTCAAGCGTTCGACACTCCTGTCCCTGACTGCCGCTGCCGCAGCCAAGCTGGGCCCCGCTGCCATTACCCTCGCCGAGGCCGAGGGACTTGATGCACATGCCGGCTCGATCGCGGCGCGACTGCCGCAACGCGATCACTAAGATGGCTGAGGAGCTCTTCCGCATCGCTGCAATCGAGCTCGACGAGCACTCGGTGGTGCGCCGTACCCGGCAGATCGAGCAGGAACGCGAGATCGCAATCTATGATCTGCTCGAGGCCAATTATTTTGCCCCGGACGGTATGGTACCCGGGCCCTATCATCTGACGCTTTCGCTGTCGGAAAACCGCCTCGTGCTCTCGATACGCCTGGCCAGCGAGGATCCGGGCGAGCTCAAGGTGATGCTGTCGCTCACGCCGTTTCGCCACCTGATCAAGGATTATTTTCTGGTCTGCGAAAGTTACTACAAGGCGATCCGCAACGCGCCGCCGTCGCAGATCGAGGCCCTCGACATGGGCCGCAGAGGTCTGCACGACGAAGGCTCGACCCTGCTCAAAGAGCGTCTTGAAGGCAAGATCGCGATTGATTTTGATACCGCAAGACGGCTCTTCACCTTGATCTGCGTGCTGCATCTGAGAGGCTGACGGCGATGCGCGGCCCGAACGGCGAGGAGCTTCCTGGCGCCGTACTCTTTGCCTGCACCCTCAATGCGGTGCGCAGCCCCATAGCGGCGGCGCTGATGCGTCACCTCTATGGCAAGTTTGTCTATGTGCGGTCGGCCGGGGTCAGAGCCGGAGAGGCCGACCCCTTCGCGGCCCAGGTGATGGAGGAATTCGGCATCGAGCTGGGAGCCCACCGTCCCCAGAGTTTCGAGGACCTCGAAGATGAGAGTTTTGATCTTGTCATTACCCTGTCTCCGGAAGCCCATCACCGAGCTCTCGAGCTGACCCGTACCTCGGCAGTTGAAGTTGAGTACTGGCGCATCCTGGATGCGACCGCCTATGAGGGCAGCCGCGAGCAGCGCCTCGGCATCTATCGCGAGGTCAGGGATGACCTCTTACGCCGGATCCAGGCGCGCTTTTCGGTTACCCGTGCGGCCGATGCCTGAGGCCGCGCGGCTGACGCTCCGGCATGCTGACAGCTTTTGGCGGTGGCCGGTATTGTGAGAACCGCGGCACGAAGGGCCCAAAGGGTGCCGTCTTGGCCTTGGTCGGCGCGCATGGTGCCGCGGCCGTGAGGCTTTTCTTGCTTTTCGGGCCGTTCGGTGCATTCTCCCGCCCGGTTTACGACAATCGCCAGAGGACGAATGGCAAAAGAAGAACTTTTGGAATTTCCCGGGACGGTCAGCGAATTGCTGCCCAACGCGACCTTTCGCGTAAAGCTGGAAAATGGCCACGAAATCATTGCCCATACCGCGGGCAAGATGCGCAAGAACCGTATCCGCGTGCTGACCGGTGACAAGGTTCTGGTCGAGATGACGCCCTATGACCTGACCAAGGGCCGCATCACCTACCGCTTCAAATAGGCCATGGCGCGGCTCCCGCTCGTGCTGGCGAGCGAAAGTCCCCGTCGCCGCGCCCTGCTGGCCCAGGCTGGCATCACTCCGGACCTGATCGTTCCCGCCGCCATTGATGAGACCCCGCACAAGGGCGAGGAACCGCGCCCCTATGCGCTGCGCGTCGCCAAAGCCAAAGCCGAGACCGTTGCCGCCGCCCATCCAGGGGCCTTGATCCTTGCCGCCGATACCGTGGTGACCTGTGGGCGGCGCATCCTGCCCAAAGCGATGAGCGCTGCGGAGGTGGAATCCTGCCTCCGCCTGCTTCAGGGCCGCCAGCATCAGGTCATGACGGCCGTTGCGCTGCTGGCACCCGATGGTCGGCTCAGAAGCCGCTGCGTGCTGACCCGTCTCAGCTTCCGCCGGCTGTCAGGTGCCGAGATTGCCGCCTACGCCGCCCTTGGTGAGGGCTTGGGCAAAGCCGGGGGCTACGGTTTGCAGGGTTTTGCCGAAACATTTGTTCGACGAATCAACGGTTCTTATTCGAATGTGATCGGTCTGCCCCTCCTTGAGACCTGTGCCCTGTTGGAGGGATGCGGTTACGTCCGCTCGTGCTAGAGTGGGCGCGCTGATATTGCCAATGTGACCAATGGATAAAGAAGTCCTGATCAATGCAGGCGCCGGGGAGATCCGTATTGCCATCGTCGAGGACGGCCGTTTGCAGGAGTTGCTTCTGGAACGGGTCATCGGCCTGGACGAGGGCTTCCTCAGAAAGCGCCAGGAAGGCCGTCATGGCCACAGTCTGATCGGCAACATCATCCTCGGGCGGGTCCAGCGCGTGCTGCCCGGCATGCAGGCTGCCTTTGTCGAAGTCGGACTTGGCCGCGCGGGATTTCTCGGCGCGCGCGAAGCGCGCTGTCTTGCCGATCTGCCCGGCTTTGATGACGAGCGGGCTCCCAAGATCAGTGACTGCGTCCGTGAGGGCGAAGAGATCGTGGTCCAGGTGGTGAAGGATCCGATCGGCGAAAAGGGGGCGCGACTCTCGGCCAATGTAACGATCCCGGGACGCCTTCTTGTCATGGTTCCCAATCAGCCGGGCATTGCTCTTTCTCGCCGCATCGAGGATGAAGCCGAACGTCTGCGGCTCACCCAGTTGGGTGAAACCATGGTCGCGCAGGGAGGCGATCGCCTGGTCGCAGGTGCCGGGTTTATTCTGCGCAGCGCCGCCATCGGCTGTGAACTGCGGGATCTGCGCGAAGATGCCGAGCGACTGGCAGAGGCGTGGCGTCCGGTGATGGCGCGGCGCAAGGATGCCCGCGCCCCGGCAACGCTCTATCATGATCTTGACCCTATCGAGCGGACCATGCGCGATGAGGTGGATGGACAGACCCGACGCGTCCTGATCGATGATACGGCCAGCTTTGAGGCGGCGCGGGCCTATTGCCGGCGAGCCATGCCTGAGGCCCTGTCCCGCATCGAACTGTGGCGCGGGCCTGGCATGTTGTTCGATCAATATGATCTTGAGGACGAGCTTGAGCAGCTGATATCGCCGAAGGTCACGCTGCCGTCCGGCGGCTGGGTGACGATCGAGGCCACCGAAGCCTTGACTGCCATCGATGTCAATTCCGGCAGCTACACCGCGGCCACAGGACTTGAGGAAACCAGCCTCACCATCAATCTGGAAGCAGCCGAAGAGATCGGACGGCAGTTACGTCTGCGCGGGATTGGCGGGCTCATCGTCATCGATTTCATCCATCTGAATGAGGCGGCCAACATTGAACGGGTGCTTGAGGTACTGACCCGCAGTCTCGCCCGCGACCGCACGCCCACCCAGATTTCGTCCATGAGCGCCTTTGGCCTGGTTGAAATCACCCGCAAGCGCATCCGGGATCCGCTCGTCAAGCTGATGAGCGAGGGCTGCCGTTCCTGCCATGGCCACGGACGGGTGCGCACGCGCGAAAGTGTGGCGCTGGAAGTGATCCGGCGCATTGAGCGGGCTGCGGCCAATGCACCGGGAAAGCTGATCACGGTGCGGGCGGCCCCCGAAATCGTGCAATGGCTGGACGCCCACGATGAGGATATTCGGGGCGGACTTGCCCGCCGTGGCGCCGGGCAGATCCGCATCGAGGCGCGCCCGGAATTTGCCCGCGAGGGCTTCGATGTCAGCACCTGAGGGGCTATCCTGTCCGATCTGCGGCAAGCCCCAGGAGCCACGCCTGCGGCCGTTCTGTTCGCGCCGCTGCGCCAATATCGACCTGTCGCGCTGGCTTAAAGGTCTCTACGCCGTGCCCAGCGAAGAGACGGAGGACAGCATCAAGGACGCGGGGCCCGACGAAGAGGCCTGAGCGGCAACACCCGTCTAAAGCTTTGGCGTTCGCTCCACCCAGCTGATCATGAAAGCCGGCAGCATCGCTGCGATGCTGCCGGCTTCCCTGTCATGGCTGTCGTTGGCCGTCTCACTGACCTGTGAGCTTGTCCTGAGTCTTGGTCTGGAAATCGGACGCGTCGTGGCGCTCGTGCAGCTGCCCGGCAGGGGCGCCCATTACGCGATTGACCATGCGCCCGCGTTTTACCGCCTCGCGCGCGAACAGCGTGTCTGCCCAGCGCAGGACGTGCGTGTACTCATGCACACTCAGGAACTCGCCGGCGTCGTAGAGCTGGCCTTTTGCCAGCCCACCGTACCAGGGCAGGATGGCCATGTCGGCGATGGTATAGCTGTCACCGGCGATGTATGTGCTTTCAGCAAGCCTGCGGTTCAGAACATCGAGCTGACGCTTGACCTCCATCGCGAAGCGATCAATCGCATATTCGATCTTGAAGGGGGCATAGGCGTAAAAATGGCCAAAGCCGCCACCCAGATAGGGCGCACTTCCCATTTGCCAGAACAACCATGACAGGCATTCGGCACGGGCCGCAGCATCTTTGGGCAGGAATTCACCGAACTTCTCGGCGAGGTAAACCAGGATCGCTCCAGATTCAAATACCCGGATCGGTTTGGGGGCGCTGCGATCAAGAAGCGCGGGGATCTTCGAATTGGGATTGACCGCGACAAAGCCGCTGCCGAACTGCTGGCCATC
>JAJZDZ010000068.1 GCA_021851325.1 Pseudomonadota bacterium
TGGCTTCATCCAGGTCCGCAAAGGACATCAGCGGCAACACCGGGCCAAACTGTTCCTCCTGAACAATGCGCGCATCCTCGGGCGGATTGTCGAGAATGGTGATCGGGACGAGATAACCGGGCCCTTCTGATGTCTCGCCACCAATGAGGAATTTGTAGCCCTTCGCCTTGGCATCGCTGATCAGATCGAGCACACGCTGATACTGCGCCTTGTTCTGGACCGGGCCGATCTGCGTACCCTGCTCCGATCCATCTCCCACCCGCACTGTCCGCGCATAGGCAACGAGGGCCTCCTTGAGGGGCTCGTAGATGTCCTTGTGTACATACATGCGCTTGGTGGCGATACAGATCTGTCCGGCATTGCGAAACGCCGCCCAGAAGAGCTGCTCGGCCATCGCCTTCACATCGATGTCGGGCATGACAATCGCGGCATCATTGCCGCCAAGCTCGAGGGTAACACGCTTCAGGTCCTTTGCCGCGCTCTCCATGACCCGCTTTCCCGTTGCCGTCGATCCGGTAAAGCTGATCTTGTCGATGCCGGCATGGGCGGTCAGCCAGGGCCCCAGCCGGTCGCTCCCCGAAATCACATTGAGGACGCCAGGAGGCAGAACCGCACGGCAGAGCTCGCCAATGCGCAATGTCGTCAACGGCGTCGTCGGCGCCGGCTTGAGGATCACGGTGTTGCCAGCCAGAAGCGCCGGACCCAGTTTGAACGCCGCCAGAATGATCGGAAAATTCCAGGGCACGATCGCGGCAACAACCCCGATCGGCCCATAGCGGGTGACCGCCTTGTGCGCAGGCGTGTCCTCACTCACATGTTCGGGTATCTCGTGCTTGGCACTCTCGGCAAGCCAGAAAGCACCACCCATGACGTCGGCGCTGGCATCGGGATGCGGCTTGCCCTGCTCGAGCGTCAGGAGGCGCGCGAGTTCATCGGCGTGCTGCATGATCACTCCGGCCATCGCCCCCAAGGCCTTGCGACGCTCCGTAATCGGCGTCGCCTTCCAGGCCGGAAATGCCTTGCGTGCCGCCGCGACCGCCGCATCGAGCTCGGCGCGGGTGCAGTCCGGTGCAGACGCAAAGGGCGCACCCGTGGCAGGATTTTCGACTGCGAAGGTTTCGTTACCGGCAACCGGATTGCCGTCAATGGTCATCGTGTAAGGCACACTCACGCGGCGTCTCCTTCGACATGATCGGCAATCAGCGCCGCCGTGATGCAGCGGCTACTGTGTTGGTCTTTAATCGCGTCCTTGATCCTACGCAGCAGACAAGCCTTATTCAATCGGGCGGATGGCAGCGGGCCCGCCTGGTAATGCGGGATCAGTTCCAGAATGAAGCTGTCCGGATCGCTGTCACCCTCGATCGTGCCCTTGATGGTGGCCAACAGTACTGACGCTGATGGGGGCGCCAGCAACGGGCGTCCTGGCGGGCGCAACCCCCGTCGCTACCGAATACCGCCTTGGATCCGGGCGCAGCCATGGTTGCCGTCAGGGACGCCGGGATCCCCGCGGGGTCAAAGGCGCCGTCAACTCCCATAAGCACGATCGCGCGCGCAGTCACGCCAGGATTGCCTGTGGTCCCGGGGTCCTGCACATGTGTTGCCCCCAAATCCACCGCCACCTGCCAGCGGGCTTCATGCAGCTCGAGCACAATGATGCGCGAGCACGTCTGTGTTTTGGCGCCCATTCCGCGGTGACGAGCCATTCCAGTCAGGGGGCACCGCCGCGCGTGTCTTGATTGAAGCCGATACTGAGCTGGCCGCGAAAGACCTGCTCAACAGCCGTATGGCATAGGTTGCCGTCTCGCGTGGGGCCGAGGACGCACAGCTTTACACTATCGACCGTGCGAAGCTGTCAGAGGCATTAGCGCATGACGTGTCCCGCGAGAGCGCCCATGTGTCAGCGATAAAACCGGAGCCATTCATCAAGCCACCGCAGCAGGAGATCGCACCGGTCATAGAAAACGGCTTAGGCCTGGGGCATAGCCTCTAAGCTATGCATCGTCCTTTGTAGAATGGGTCTCGGTTCAAGACATGGAGCGAAATTGAGAATTCGCCTGCACCGTTCCTGCATAGCCGAAAACATGCCATCCATCTTTTGACCAATCAGTGAGTTCCCAAGATCGGCTCACCCGTTCAGATGAGAACGCGTATTGTCTCACGAGAAACTGCTCCCAGAGGGTGGCAGACTCAGCTTGGCCGAGGTCCTGCGCCTTCCAGAAACCGGACGCCGCCAGTGTCGGCTCGCCAGAAAATGAGAGGCGATCACCCGCTTTCCCAAGCGGTTAGGTTTTGCTATAATTGGAATATGCCTACGGTCTTGCGCATCGGCGGCCTACGGGTCGTGATCTATCCGAACGACCATCGCCCCGCCCATGTCCACGTGATCGGCGACGGGGAGGCGGTGTTCCTCCTGAACTGCCCCGACGGCCCGCCAGAGCTGCGCGAGAGCTATGGGTTTAATCGGTCGGACGCGGCCCGCATCGAGGCGTACCTGGCTGACCATCTCACCACCCTATGCTCCGAATGGAGGGATATTCATGGCCGTTACTGAACAAGAGTTCGCCCAGGCCGAGAAGCGCGCCCAGGCGCACCGCCAGGCGGGCTATGCCGTAGCCGCCCGCTACGACCGGCGCACGTCGCGGGTGGTGGTGAAACTCAACACGGACGTACAGATCAGCTTTCCACCGCGCCTAGCCGAGGGCCTGGCGGACGCCTCGCCGGATGACCTGGCCGTGATCGAAATCAGCCCCTCGGGCCTGGGCCTTCACTGGCCGAAGCTCGATGCGGACCTTTACGTGCCCGGCCTCCTGGCCGGTCAGCTCGGTTCCAAGCGCTGGATGGCCGCCCAGCTCGGCGCGGCTGGGGGCAGCGTGCGCAGCCCCGCCAAAGCCGTCAGCTCTCGCGAGAATGGCCGCAAGGGCGGCCGGCCGCGCAAGGTGTCCAATGGATGACAGATGCGACCGACGTTTGGCGGAGGCGGTGCATCGCGGCTGCCGCCATGATCGCGCGCCATCGCACAGAAAATCAGGGAGAAGACGGCGGATTATGAGGCCGGTGCGCGGACGGGCGCCGCCATACCCGCTCTTGCCGACTTCAAGCGCCCCTGATCCGTCGCGGATCCAGACCGTCGATCGTCAGTCCGAGGCTACGCTTTTTCTCGTTCATGATAGCGCGGACATCGATCACCTTCTGGTCAATCCAGTTTGGAGGGACGAGGTGTCGACCAATGAAGCCGAGCGCGTCTACCATACGCGCCTCCACTGAGGCGCCGACATGCTCGGCGCCACGAACGAGCCGATACTCATGGCTGATGCCGGCATCAAAGAGAATACGATGCAGAAATTCCGTACCTTCATGGAGGTACAACATATCCTGGTCACCGACCTCGAGATAAAGCGAAAGACCAAGAAGACGCGATGGATCGCGTCGGACGATGGTCGCCGGATTGTTCGCGGCCCAGTATTCGGCATCGATGGGTGAGCCGAATATCGTTTCCATGAATTCCTCCGGGCGCCAGAACAGCATGCGCGGGCCCACCTCACTCCAGCGCAACGCAGGCGCGATCGCCGGCTCCAGAGCTGCCACCGCCCCAAAGATATCCGGGTGCTTGAAGCCAAGCCGCAGGCTCCCCAGCCCGCCCATCGAATAGCCGCTGACACAGGTCTGTCGCCGGTCCGAAGATATGTGCAAAGTCCGGCGCAAATGGGGAAGCAGATCCCCGACAATGAAGCTTTCCCATCTCTGCGAGCCGTCCCTGTAATCCATGTAAAGGGACCGCCGCGCCCCTGGCATCGCCACAACAAGCGGCGGGATCCGTCCCGCCGCCACCGCATCGTCCAAGAGCTGCGTGAAGCGCAAGAGATCCTGCTCACTGCCATCGCCACCATGCAGAAGGAGCAAAAGGGGATAGTCAGAGGGAGCCGCGTCCCCATAGCCTTCCGGAAGATAGATACTGACAGCAACCTCTCCTGGCACGTTGGCACTTGCCAATTTGTCGCTGGTAATCCTACCCGTCATCTTTGCCTCCGAAGCCACCATTATGTTCCTGATTTCCACCTCAAGCGTGATTTTCTCGTCCGTCATCCTCGGGATTTGGGCATCACCTCTCCCCTGACGGCCGTATCGCCGCGTACCAACCTGCTCACCGTCGCCCAGATGAATACCAATGGTACGCTTAATAGCTTCGATTTCCCGGGCTTCTTCATGCGCACACGCTTGGGCAGACGTTCTTCATTCAGCATGAGTGCAGTATCATCCCGGCTGACATCTATGATGTTGCCCAGAGGATCGCCAAACCCGAGGACGAACAGGGCCATCGCATAGACGCCGAGGCCTACGCTTGGGTCTTCCTTTTCCACACGCAGATACGTATTCTTGGCAACACCCATACGTTCAGCCACTGTAAGCGTCGTCAGGCCGCGTTTGCGGCGTGCGGTTGCAAGATCGTTGCCGAATTTGGTCATTGACCGCTTGACGTTGAGAGGCAGGACGTCGAGAACACTTGAGCGCATGTATGGATCCATATATGGAGCCATAAAGCACCTTTAGGCGTCAGATATAGCACCTCATAAGTTATGCTTCCGCAACATTCATAAGCCGCCCGTCGGTCCAAACATTGGCCATAGTCTCTCCTGGATCGGATTGACTGTAGCCATCGACACGGCAGGCAGAGGCGCCGGTCTGCTCAGTCCATGACACGGTCCCATCCCCTTGGTCGACAAGCTGGCGATGCAATACCGCGGGCCATGCGTAAGGTTGCGGTCCCGCCGCGTGGGACACATCATCAGCCCGCTCGACCCGTGTGGGCAGCTTCGGCCGCACCAGGGAGCCGTCTTCGCCGATGTTCCAACCTGCAACCCCGCGCGCGCAAGCGCGGCAGGCCGCTGACGGCCGGACGCGGGGGAGGTGTCCTCGGTAAACCCAAGCCGCCGGCCAAGCGTGCGCAACCGTGCGTCTTCGAGGTGGACGACCCAGCCCTGCCAAATCTTGAAACTGATCCATCAGCCCTGACCGTGATGTCCAGTAAAGCCACCACAGATCGGCTCCTTGACATAGGGCGATGCGCGAAGTCCGCGCGCGTCGATCTAAAGGCCGCTCTTAATCGCCCCACCAGCATAGCGGCATCCCCTTCTGCGCGCGGCGCAGCGACATGGTTCGGCAAGGCCCACGCCGCCGTGCAGCAATCCGCCGGCTGCATCGTCGCAAGCCAGAACGACCAGGCCGGAATTCCGGCACACAAAGTGCCAGGCCTTAAGGTCGTCCATGGCTTGGACTTATTCCGGGCGTCCACTTGCGCAGGTTAAAAGTGGTAGTGCAGCGTAAGACCATACATCCGCGGCAAACCCAGCGACCCCGCCCGGGCCGGGTTGGCGCTCGGCGACATGTTCATGTCACTGACATACCTCTTATCGAACGCATTATGGATCCAGGCGGTAAGGGTCCAGTTCGCATCGACTGTGGCGATCGACACCGAACCATTGAGCAGGCCATAGGCACCGCGCGTATCAAGGGCATCATTATAGATGTCGAAATAAACCTTGCTTTGCCATTTGTAATCCGCTCGCAAGGTCATCATGACATTGTCGGAGACGAGGAAATTATAGGCACCAGCCATGCTGAACTGCCATTTCGGCGCCTGGGTCACGCGTTTTCCCGACAGATTCTGGTTGCCGAGTTCAGGATAGATCGGATCGATACTGTAAAATTGTCCATAGGTTGCGAACAGACGCGTCGCCGAGCCGAACACCGTCAGTCCCCGATAGGGGATCGCTTCATAGGACAGCTCAATACCCTTGATGGTGGCCGATGCAACGTTGTCGACCTCGGGGTAGCGTACACCCGTTTGCAGATTGGTCCTGAACACGGTCTGCTGGACATTGCTATAATTGTCGTAGAACCCGTCCAGATCGAGGCTGAGCCGCTTGTTGAAGAATTCCGATTTGGTGCCGGTCTCGTAATTCCACACATATTCCGGATTGAAGGTATTTACTGGCTGCGACACGTCCCCAAGGGTGTTGAAGCCACCGGCCTTGAAGCCCTTGGACACGCTGGCATAGACCATGACGTTCTGGCGTGGCTTATAGTCAAGAACAAAGCGCGGGGTGAAGGAACTCCAGGATGCCTTGGCGTGATTGATGAACGGGGTGCCAAGAATGTCTGCGCCCATGTAGAAGCTTTTGTCGACAATCGTATAACGGCCGCCAACCGTCGCCCGCAGCTTGCGCGTCAGGTCATAGCGGAACTGCGCATAGAGCGCGTAGGAATTGAGGCTTTCATTGGGATGATAGACAAAGGCGCTGTTATCCGTTGCCGTCGCAAGGTACAAGGGCTCGCTCGAATTGCCGTGCATGTAGAATGCCCCGGCCGTGAGCTGGGCCCGGCTTCCGAAATTGGCGTTGGCGGTCAATTCCTGGGTAATTTCCCGCGAATAGATACCGATGAAGGGGAAGGAATAGAGGTTCAACGTCGTCAGATCGACGTCGAGATTCCTCATCCGGATATTGTCCTGGATATAGCCGGTGGTTGAGACGATATCGAGATTGGGTGTCGCCTGCCAGTTGGCGATGACCGTGGATCTGAAATCGCTCACATCGCGAAGATTGCGGGTGTTGAAATAAACCGTCAGATCCTGAAGGTTGTTCTGGGGCAGGCCAAGAGCCTGGGCAAGCGTCGGGATGTCGGGACGGGCGCGTCCGATCAGGATCGAAAAGGCCGGATTGCTGCGGTCATGCGTATTCTCGATGATCGCGCGAACCGTGAAATTGTGGGTCACCTTGGCCAGCAGCGAGCCACGTACCTCGGTCAGATCCGTATTGTTGTTGCGCGTTCCGAGATAGGCGTTTTTCAGCCAGCCATTGGCACGATCGGTCTGAAAGGCGATACGGGCGAAGAGGCGATGGGCGATGAGGGGGATGTTGACGTACCCCTTAAGGCCAAAGCGGGAATAATTGCCCATGGTGGCGGACAGTCCGCCTTCATATTTGTTGGTGGGCGGGTTGCTGTAGATGTTGATGGCACCGCCAAGCGCATTCATGCCCTCGAAGGTGCCTTGCGGACCACGCAGCACCTCGACGCGCTGCACGTCGAGAAAGGTCGGGTCCATCATGAAGTTGTTCAGGAGGGGAACGCCGTCGAGCGAAACCACGACGCCAGGCTGGCTGCCGATATCCTGGCCTTCCTGGCCGATGCCGCGAATGGCGATGAAGATATTGCCCGAGCGTGTGCCGTACTGCAGGCTCGGCGAAAGCAGATCAAGATCGCGTACCGCGGTAACGCCGGCGTGGCGAAGGGTATGGCCCTTGAAGGCGGCGATGGCGATGGGAACATCCTGCAGCTTTTCCGCCCGCTTTTCGGCGGTTACCACCACCGTTTCAATCTGGGTACTGTCGAGCTCCCGCTTCAGGCTGGCGCGTGCGCTGTGACCGGAATGGGTCTTGCTCTGGCTTTGCGCCGAGGCCGGCGCCGAAACCAGGCAGCCACCAAGCAAGGCGGCAGCCCCCAGCCCAAGGCCACGCGCGGTTCTGATCATCTTACGGCGTTTCATTTTCTCCCCCTCTTGCTTGCATCGACCTGGCCCGCGATTTTCTCGTCGGATTTTCGGTCAGCGCGGAAATACGGCACCGCACGAAGGGGTGAGACAATGACGCCGCTGACGGCACGATTTGGCGGAAGTGACCAGATGGCGGAGCAGACACGCGCCCATGGCGGTGCTTTGTCGCCGCTTCGGCGCAGGCGTGTAACCCGTGGTTCAGTCAGAGGTTATGACAACAGTCCGGCACCGGAAGACTTGCCGTCCGGAAAATGCCTGGCGCGAGAAGCCAAAGGCCTGCCCGAGCCGCACACCAGGTCTGCACAAAACCATTCCTTCCCGGAGAAGAAACTTCTCGCCATGTGCAGCAACCGGCGCTGACGCGGGTCGAAGACGCAAACCTGCTCGAGCCTGGTCCCTGTCAATGCCTGCCACCATCGGACGCGACGGCAGACCACGCGTCACGCTTGCGCGCGCCTCATGGCCGTCTGCGGCTTACGCGGTCGCACCCGCCTAAGCAATGAGGCCATCGCTGAGACGCTGCAGATTTTCACGGTCGGTGTTGCCGGAAAAAAAGCTCGCCAATACTGCCGCCACCGCCGCCGGCTGCTCGGGCAGGATGGCGTGGCTCGCCTTCTTCAGAGCAACAAGGGTCAAACGCGCGCCGATGTCGGCGCCCAGAGCTTGGGCGTTGCCGATGGGCGCAATGGGATCACACTCTGCCTGCAGGAGTAGCACCGGAGCCTCTCCCGCGCTCCACCAGCGCGCGGTCTGTGTGCGCGCGCTGGCAGCCAGCTGGGCTTCGGCGACGGACGGATACCAGCCACCCAGCCAGACGCTCGGATCATGTCCGGGATAAAAGAAGGCGGTGCGCAGATCCTCAAGGCGCTCCCCATCAGGCTTTCGTCCCTGAGAGAGGGAGCCCATCAGGGCTGCCCGGATGGAAGAGTCCAGGGTGGTTTTGCCACCTCCGGCAAGCAGGGCAAGCGCAGCGACGGCACCGGGCTCAAGGCTCGCCAGAGCCCGCGCCACGCGGTTGCCAAATGCATGCCCGACAAC
>JAJZDZ010000069.1 GCA_021851325.1 Pseudomonadota bacterium
GCAGACGCTCCTGCAGCCATTGTGGCGAGGGGCCATTGCGGACGCCGCGGATGAGGCGTCCGGCAAAGAGCGGACAGGCCCCGACACTGGCTGCACTCTGGCTGATGCGCACGCCATAAGGCGCCGGAAAGCGTCCGGCGACCGCCTGCGGCTCCTGCGTGCGCAGCTGGCCCATGGCGGCCGCGGCAAGGTCGCGGGCGATTCCATGCACACCGGTGCAGTCGCCACGGTTGGGGGTGAGGGAAATCTCGATGACGGGATCATCAAGACCAAGCGCCCGCGCGATGGGCGCACCGACTTCTGCTTCTGCCGGTAACTCGATGATGCCGTCGTGCTCATCGGACAGCAGCAATTCCCGTGCCGAACACAGCATGCCGCGTGATTCGAGGCCACGGATGGCTCCGACCTTGAGCACATCGCCGCTATGGGGAATGACCACTCCGGGGCGGGCGAAGACCGCCTTGATGCCAGTGCGGGCATTGGGTGCGCCGCAGATCACCTGCACGATATCTGATCCGGTATCGACCATGCACAGTTTCAGCTTGTCGGCGTTGGGATGCTTCTCCGCCGAAACCACATGGGCAACCGTGAAATCCGCCAGACGTGCACCAGCGTCTTCCAGCGTCTCAACTTCAAGACCGATAGCGGTCAGCTTGGCGGCAAGGCTTGCGGCGTCGGCGTCCGTATCGAGGTGCTCGCGCAGCCAGGAGTAGGTCAGTTTCATCGGCTCAGTCCTGCGTCGAGAGTGGGTACATCGAACGCGGCAAAGCCGAAATGCTTGAGCCAGCGCAGGTCGCCCTCGAAGAATGGGCGCAAATCCGGCGCGCCGTATTTGAGCATGGCGAGGCGGTCGAGGCCGAGCCCGAAGGCAAAGCCCTGATAGCGGCCGGGATCGACACCGCACATGGTCAGCACATTGGGGTGAACCATGCCGGACCCGCCGAGTTCGAGCCAGTCATTGCCACGCCCGAACTCGATGCGTCCGGCTACCGACCGGTCACAACGCAGATCCCATTCCACACTGGGCTCGGTGAACGGAAAGAAGCTCGGCCGGCCACGCAGTTCGACGCTGTCGATTTCAAAGAACGCTTTGCAGAATTCCTCCACGACCCATTTGAGATGGCCAAGGTGGGTATTTTCATCGATCACCAGAGCTTCGATCTGGTGAAACATCGGCGAATGGGTGGCATCGCTGTCGACGCGATAGGTACGACCTGGCGCAATGATGCGGATGGGTGGCTTCTGTGTCAGCATGGTGCGTACCTGCACCGGTGAGGTGTGGGTGCGCAGCACGTGACGGGCACCATCGGCCTGTGGCGCAAGATAGAACGTATCGTGCATCTGACGGGCCGGATGGTCAGGCGGAATGTTGAGCTTGGTGAAGTTGTAATCGTCGTATTCGACGTCAGGCCCTTCTGCCACCGCAAAGCCGAGATCGGCAAAGATCGCGGTCACCTCGTCGAGAACCTGTGAAATGGGATGTACCGTACCCCATGCCACCGGCCGTGCCGGCAAGGTGACGTCGACACGTTCCTCGTTCAGACGGGCGTCAAGCGCCAGATCCGCGAGGGCTCGCTTGCGCACCAAAATGGCCTCGCTGACACGGTCGCGTACGCCATTGAAGAGCGGGCCTTTTTCCTTGCGCTCTGCCGGGCTCATGGCCCCCAGTGTTTTTAGCAGCTCACTGATGCTGCCCTTTTTGCCGAGCGCGGCAACGCGCACCGCATCCAGCGCACCTTCATCCGTGGCAGCAGCGATCGCGGCAAGGATCTCAGTCTCAAGGCTTTGCAGGGCCGACATGCCTTATCACCTGGGCTTGAAGGACATCCTTTTGCGGGATGTCCATGGGCTCGCCCGGTTCGCCGGCGGCGGCCGCGCACCGGGCGACTGATCGATCTGGATGGCCCCTGGCGCTCGCCTTTTAGGCCGTCGCCTGGTCCACCAGCGCCTTGAAGGCCTCGGGTTCGCGCACGGCAAGATCGGCAAGGACCTTGCGGTCGATCTCGATCCCGGCCTTGGCGAGCCCGGCGATAAATCGGCTGTAGGAGAGGCCGTGCTCGCGGCATGCGGCATTGATGCGCTGAATCCAGAGCGCGCGGAAATTGCGCTTCTTCAGCTTGCGGCCGATATAATTATGCTGCAGCGCGCGATCGGCGGCGGCATTGGCGGCGCGGATGGTATTCTTGCGCCGGCCGTAGAAGCCCTTGACCTGCTTGAAAACGCGTTTGCGGCGGGCGTGGCTGGGAACCGAGCGGGGTGACTTGGACATCCTATCCCTCCTTACGCGTAGGGCATCCAGCGCTTGATGCGCTGGGTTTCGGAGCTGCTCAGCGTCGAGGTGCCGCGCAATTCCCGGATCTGTTCATTGGAGCGCTTGATCATGCCATGGCGCTTGCCGGCCTGGCCCTTCTTGATCTTGCCGCTCGCGGTGAATTTGAAGCGCTTTTTGGCGCTGGACTTGGTCTTCAGTTTGGACATTTTGCGTTCCTCGGGGCGTAGGCCCGGTTGCGTTCTGGGCCGCCACGGCATGTCCGTGCGCCGGACGACCCGAAAGGGCGCTGCTTATAAGCAAATGGTGGCAATTTGCAAGCCTCGGCCGCCCCTGCGGGCCCATCCTTGCCCGGTCGGCCAGCGCGCGGGTATGGGGGGCTCCCCGGTTCTTGTGAAAAGCCGGGTTCATCAATACGTTAACACGGCAATTTCGGTGCAAGGGGGGACGCATGTTTGAAGAATTCAAGAAATTTGCCATGCGTGGCAGCGTGATCGATCTGGCCGTGGGCGTCATTATCGGCGCGTCGTTCACCGGAATCGTCACCACGCTCGTCAAGGATATCCTTAATCCCCTTATCGGGCTTTTTACCGGTGGGGCGGATTTCACCAATTACTTTCTGGTGCTGCGGGGCGGCGGTCCCTATCCGACGCTGGCTGCAGCGCAGAAGGCGGGTGCGGTCATCCTCGGCTATGGTGCCTTTGCCACCTCGGTGATCAATTTCTTCATCGTCGCGCTGACGCTTTTCCTCATTGTCCGTCAGATCAACCGGCTGAAGGCTCCTGCTCCGGCGGCGCCGCCGCCGCCCAGTGAGGAGATCCTGCTGCTGCGCGAAATCCGTGATCTTCTGCAGAGACAGGCCTGAATGCGCTGGCGCCCGCTTTTAGCTTTCCTCGTGTTTTGTGCCCCTGTGGTGGCGCAGGCGTCTGATACGCCTAAAGGCATCGCCGAGGGGTTCTATCACGCCGTCATCTCGCTGAACGAAGGCGGGATTCCGGACAGCGCCGGACGCGCGCGCCTTGAACCATTTATTTCTCCCTCACTGGCCCATGCGCTCGCCAGTGCGAACGCGGCGGAACTGGCCTATGCGCACAATGCGCGCCACGCGGTTCCGCCATTGCTGGAGGGCAATATCTTCGTGTCGCTGTTCGATGGCGTGAGTACCGCCAGCGTCGGTCAGTGTGTGCGCAGGAAGGCGCACGCCGCATGTCCGGCCGCGCTCAGCTATCTGAGCCCAACGGGGAAGAGGTATCACTGGCAGGACAAGGTGCTGCTGACCCGCACCGCAGATGGCTGGCGGGTGGACAATGTCGTCTACGGCGGAGGTGTTCCATACGCCAATCAGGGTACGCTGAAGTCCAATCTCGCCTTTGCGCTGGCCAATGCCCGCGGCGGCTGACGCGATGGCCTGGTGGCGGATAGGGCTGAGCCTGCTGGCCGGGCTGCTGCTCGTTGCGGCGCCGGCTCAGGCCCAGCTATCAGGGCTTTCTCCGCTCAAGCTTGATCTTGGTCAGGACTGGACCGCCCATCTGGGTGGGGATGTCAATCTCACCGGGTTTTCTGCATCCCAGAGCCAGGCGCCGTGGCGCAGCCAGCCAACCGCGTCCATATTTGCCGACGCCAGGATCGACAAGCTCTTCGCCAATGAATGGCGCGTGGGCGTAGTCACGAAACTCAATCTCTATCATGACCGGTATTCCGGAGATAATTACGGCAACCGCTTCTTTGCCAAGGCCTATGGCTTTGTCCGAACGCCCTATGGTGAGCTTGAGGTCGGGCGGCAGGATGGTGCCGCCTACACGATGGCCATCACCGGACCTTTGATTGCTCCGCAAGTCGCGCTCGATGACGCCAATATCAGCTTCTTTGTCGCTCCGGGCACCCTCACCAATCTGAGCCGTGTCTTCGCGCTGCGCAGCGCCGTTTTCTCTACCTCTAATGGCAGTAAGCTGAGCTACTTCTCGCCCCGTCTTCTCGGTCTGCAGCTGGGGGTCTCGTTTACCCCATCCCTGGCGCGCGGACCGGTGTCGGTTCTGGGGGCCGTGCCCGCCGGCAGTGGACGCCAGAGCGATCTGGTGGATGCTGCGCTCAATTATACCGGCTATTTCGGACGTACCTCGCTTGGTCTTTATGCCGGTGTCGTGCACGGCCAGCTGGCGCATGCGCTGCCCGGTCATAGCGATCTTGTTGATTGGGGCATTGGTGGCGAGCTTGATTATGCCTTCAGCGATAGCCTGACTGGGGCCTTAGGCGGCGCCTACCGGCAAAGTAACACCTATGCCTTTGATCCCTTTGCGGCGGCTAAAACTGGCCAAAGTGATATTCTGCATGGTAGCGCCACCTTGGTCTTTAAGTCCTACAAATTTGGCGTCGAATATTCGGACGGTACGGCAGGGGCAGCGCTCGGCTTGCCGCATCTGCATCTTGCCGGCTATGAGCTCAGCACCGCCTATGTCGTCAACCGCAACCTGCAACTGACGCTGGGCTTTCAGCATGAGCGTTTCGCGTCCACCGGTGCGCTTCTCAGCGCTGGCACGAGCAGCCAGGGGCTCAATGCCGTGTTCCTGTTTGCCCGGCTGCATGTTTAGGCAGAAAGCGCACCGATCGCAGCAATGCCGGCCAGTTGAAGACCGGCAATCCGCAGACAGTTCTGTCCATTGATGCCGCCCAGGGCATAGACCGGCAATTGCGCAGCGCGGCTGAAGGCTGCGAGCCGAAAAGGACCCAGATGGGTGCCACCGGGATGGCTCTGGCTGGCAAAGACGGATGAGACAAGGGCGGCGTCGGCGCCGCACCTGGCCGCATGATGCAGAGCTCTGAGATCGTGGACCGCGTAGCTGATGAACCAGTCGGGCCGGCGTGTCCGCCAGTAAGAGAGGATCGCAGAACGGGCCTGTGGCAGGTGCAGGCCATCGGCACCACAGCGGCTGGCAAGTGCGGGATCGTCTGCGATCAGGAGAACATGGTGCCGGGCCCGGCAGACGGGAGCACAGACCTGCGCCAGCTGCGCGCGCCGTAGCGGATCGCGCGCGCGCAGAATGACAAGACTGCCCTGCGGCAGCGCCTTGATCGCCTCTGCCGGAGCAGCCAGGCGCACATCATCGCTCAAGAGTGCCAGAGCGGGCACACGCCGCGCAGAGCGTGATTGCGCGTTGAGCTGCGCGGCCGCCCTTGCTAGTTTGATGCGCTCGCGCAATTCGGCCATTCATGTCCCTTTCCCAAGATCCTCAAAGCCGCCTTGACGCCATTTTGGCGCGCATCGAGGCTGCGCGGAAGCGCAGCGTCAAGCCTGCTCCCTTCACCCATCTGATCGCGGTTTCCAAGACCCACGGGGAGGCAGAGATCGAGGCGCTGATCATGGCTGGACAGCGGCGTTTTGGCGAGAACCGGGTGCAGGAGGCCAAGACCAAGTTTGCGGCACTAAACCCCCGCGATAGTGGTCTTGAACTGCACCTGATCGGCCCCCTGCAGACCAATAAAGTGCGCGATGCGGTGGCACTCTTTGACTATGTTCATTCGCTGGACCGACCCAAGCTCGCCCATGCGCTTGCCAGTGAGCGTGACGCAACGGGACGCTGTCCGTCCTTGTTCGTACAGGTCAATACCGGTGAGGAGGCACAGAAGTCCGGGGTGGCGCCGTCGCTGGCGGGTGAGCTTGTGAGACTGGCGCGTGACGAACTGAGGCTGCCGGTGATTGGACTGATGTGCATTCCGCCGGCGCACGAGGTGGCAGCGCCGCATTTTGCGCTTCTGGCGAGCCTTGCCCGAGAACTCGCGCTTGACGGCCTCAGCATGGGCATGAGTGCCGACTTTGAAACGGCCATCGCTTTTGGCGCGACGCATGTGCGTGTTGGCAGCGCGCTTTTTGGTGCGCGCCACTAGCCTTTCAGCTGCAGTGATTTTTGATACGCGGCCAGCGCCCGCAGCGCCAGTGTTTGCGGGATCGACTTTGACGAGAGCGCGGCCAGAAGGGCGGCACCGCCGGCGACCCGGGATTGAAGCGCCAAGGGGGCGCGGGGAACGGCCGCAGCGACCTTTACGGGAGCCGGGCTGGAGAGGTTGAGGGCGGCGAGGCTCGTGGTGGGAGCGAGGGTCGTTGCCGCCAGGGGCCGCAGGCTGCGGGCGTTGCCGGCGCCAAGGGCTGCCAGTGCAGTGGGCCGCGGGGTGGACGGGCCCGACAGATGCACGCCGGTCAGGTTTTCGGCGAAGGCAAGAACGTGGGCACCGATGTCCTCGCCGGTCAGATCCTTGACGGCGAGATTGACGAAGGATGAGACCGCCCCATAGAGGCCGCCGAACAGGGTATCGCCGGCGATCTGTTCGAAGCTTCCAATCTTGTCGCCGGTAATGGCCCGATAGAGCGTCGAGATGATCGGCAGATGCTGCAGGGGATTGATGATCTCCAGGAGATCCGAAAAGAACGAGCCTCCGCCCGACGTAGCCGGCTTTGCCGGAAGGGTGGTTGCGGTCCCAACAGCGGTGGCCGGCGCGGTCTGCTGCAGTGGCGGTGTCATTGCCTCGATCAAGCAAGCTTCGCGCCAACCTGTCATTGCGGCGGATTGGCCACCTGGGGCTGCTGCTGCGGCAAAATTTGCCGGGTGAATCAGAACAGGTGGCCGGCTTTTTCTGCCTTGGTCCGCAGATAGGCATCATTATGCGGATTGCTGGCGAAGATATGGGGCACGCGCGCGATGACCTCGACGCCGGCGGCGGCCAGGCCTTTGAGCTTCTCAGGATTGTTGGTCAGAAGCCGCACTTTGCTGTAGCCGAGCAGGGCAAGCATGCGTGCGGCCACGCCATAGAGCCGTTCATCGCTCGCAAATCCCAGACGTTCATTGGCTTCCACGGTATCGAACCCCTGGTCCTGCAGGCGGTAGGCGCGCAGCTTGTTGATCAGTCCGATGCCACGTCCTTCCTGGGCGAGATAAAGCAGGATGCCGCCTCCGGCTGCGGCGATGGCAGCGATTGCGCCCCGCAGCTGCTGGCCACAGTCGCATTTGAGTGAGCCGAGCAGATCGCCTGTGAAGCATTCCGAATGCAGCCGTGTCAGCACCGGTTCATGCGGCGCCGGACTGTTGATGATGATGGCATAATGCTCGGGGCCGCCGCCGGCCGGGCGGAAGGCGGCGATCTCGCTCTGCGGGGCGCCTTCCAGAGGTACCCGGGCCCGTGTCACCAGGCGCAGCGCTGCGACGGCGTCGGCCTCATAGGCGTCGATCACCTCGGCGCGTATCTGGGCCAGGTTTGGCTCTGGGCGGATGCGTGGCCAAAGCAGCACTGCAGGAAGGAGGCCGGCCAGTTTGGCAAGCTTGACGGCTTCGGCGGCGCCCACGGGCAAGGGCGTGCGCAGGGCGCTGAACGGTCCTTTAAGCGGTTCTGCCAGATCGGCTGTGGGATCGGCTATGGCGCGAATGTGATCGGCGGACCACGAAGGCTCGCGCCTGACGGCGATGACTTCCGGTGTATAGAGGTGAATCTTGAGCGTGGCTGCCCGCGGATGGGTTAAGATCAGAAGTCCCGGCTCGGCCGCAGTCCGATCAAGCGCCGCGATGCCGTCGGCCTCCGCAGTTTCAACGCTGAGGACAACACTGGCGTCCCCAGCTTTGGTGAGGGCAATCGGCAGACCGCGGCGCAAGGTGCCGGCGGCGGCAAGCGCGGCCGCCACCCGTTTTGCGGCGGTCTCGGTGGCGGTAGCGGAACGGGCGGGATCCATGGGTCCGACATACACCGTCGCGGCGAAAGCGGGTAGAGTTTCGCGCGGGGGGGGCTGAGTATGGCCGCCTGACGAGGTGGTGGATTGTAACGGCAGCGGGCGCATAGGGCCGCTGTCGTCCGGTGGAGATGAGATGGCAAGCAAGAAGCGTATTTTGCTCTTAGATGATGATCAGATGCTGCGGAATTCCCTGGCCGAGCAGCTCGAGGCGGAAGGCGAGTATGTTGCGGTTGAGGCCGCGAGCCTTGCCGAAGCCCGTGCCCGCGCCAAAGAGGGCCTTTATGAATTCATGATTCTTGATGTTGGTCTTCCCGATGGCGATGGCCGGGTGTTGTGTGCGGAGTTGCGCGAGGCCGGCATCAGTTGTCCAATCATTCTTCTGACGGCCAAGGACGGCGATGCTGACATGATCGCCGGACTGAAGTCCGGGGCCAATGACTATGTGGCCAAGCCGTTCCGCTTCGCGGTACTGATGGCCCGCATCCACGCCC
>JAJZDZ010000070.1 GCA_021851325.1 Pseudomonadota bacterium
GCGCACGGTGGCTTTATTATTCCGTCGCGCCCGTGGTGCTGTTCCTCGGGCTCTCGCTCTTCGTGTCATATATGGCCCAGCGCGCGTACATCCGCGAACTGGCCTTTGAGAACAATCCCAGCCTCATGGCGGTGGCGGATCGTTCCTCGCGGATCATCACCGACTTCAAGTTTCTGGATTTGTCCTCGCCCGAGCAAAAGGCCGCGCTGAACGTACGCCTCAACCAGAATCTCCTGATTGCCGATGCGATCCAGCGCCACGACGAAGGTCTGACCCGCCTTGCCTACGGCGCGACAATGCCCTTGTGGGCCCTCATCCCGCGCGTGCTCTGGCCGGACAAGCCGTCCATTGGCGGAGGGGGCGACGTCGTCAGCAAATATACCGGAATCATCTTTGCACAAGGCACCAGCGTCGGCGCCGGTCAGGTCCTCGAGTTCTATGTTAATTTTGGCTATGCTGGCATTGTCGGCGGCTTCATGCTCTTTGGCTTTGTCCTGATGCGGATTGATGGCGCGGCGATGTGCGCCCTGGCCGATGGCGATAGCCGACGGCTTATGGCGGTGGCCATGCCCGGTCTTGCCATGATCAATCCAGGTGGCAACCTCCTCGAAATCATGGTCGCCGTTGTCGGCGCGATGGTGATGGCCAACCTTATTGGGAGGACCGGATATTTCGATCTGAAGCCAACGGCGCGTGAACTTGCGGCGCAGCGCACGGTACCGGTATTCTGGGCGAACCGGGGTCCCGATACATCGGGCCCGGTGGGCATCTGAATCCGGGCATGGGCGAGCGCGACGCGAGAGCTGTGCGGGTTCTCGAAACCATCGCCGGTCTTTCGCCCCGATATGGCGGGCCCTCCTACAGTGTCCCCCGCTTGAGCGCGGCACTGGCTGCGGCGGGGCTCGAGGTCAGCCTGCTTGCCGTGGCGGACGCCGGCGCAGCGGCCTCACAAGGCAAGCAGCAGGGCTATTGCGACATCCGCAGCAAGTGGGATTTTGCTGGTATCCCGGGATTGAGGGCGCTGCGCTGGTCGTCAGGGTTTCGCAGCAGCGTCCAGCAACTGGCCCGCGCCCATGATGTCCTTCATGATCATGGCCTATGGCTCATGCCCAATCTGTGGGCGGCCCGGGCGGCAAGTGCAGTTAATATTCCCTTGGTCGTGTCACCGCGTGGCATGCTGAGTAAGGCAGCGTTGCGCTTTTCTGCGACCAAGAAGCGGCTCATGTGGTACGGCGCGCAAGGCAGTCTCCTCAGACAGGCGGCATGTCTGCATGCCACGAGCACAGCCGAATATGAGGAAATCCGGCATCTCGGCCTCAGCAACCCGGTGGCCATCATCGCCAATGGCATCGACCTGCCCCGGGAGCTGGCAGAGCATGACGGGAGCAAGGAACACTATGTTCTTTCTCTTGGCCGTCTCCACCCCAAAAAGGGGCTGGACCGGCTTATCCGGGCCTGGGCCAGCATCGAGGCCAGCTCAGGCGGCTGGCGCCTGCGCGTGGTGGGACCCAGTGAGCGGGGCTATGGCGAGGAACTTGGAGCGCTGGCGGCAAATCTTGGCTGCAGCAAGGTCAGCATCGAAGGCGAAGTCAGCGGAGCGGACAAATGGCAGACTTATCGTGAGGCCAGCCTTTTCGTCCTGCCGACCCGTAACGAGAATTTCGGTCTCAGTGTCGCCGAAGCACTGAGCTGCGGGGTGCCCGCCATCGCCACCCGCAATGCGCCTTGGCAGGGACTGCTCAGTGAAGGCTGCGGCTGGTGGATCGATGATGATTGGCAGCAACTCGCACAGACACTGACCGCGGCGATGGCGCTCTCCGACAGCGAGCGCCGTACGATGGGCCGGCGCGGCAGAGAGTGGATGGCGCATGCCTTTGCCTGGCCTGCCATCGCGCAGAAGATGGCGGAGGTCTATGGCTGGCTCGCGCACGCTCAGGAGCGGCCTGACTGCGTACGCATCGACTAAGAGGGGGAGAGCTGCGGGCTTTGTCATGACGCTGAATTCTTCATCCACAGCGGGGCCGCCCAGTGCGGAGCTGAGGGACAACGTGACGGTGATGATCCTCACCTTCAATGAAGCGCCAAATCTGGCGCGGACGCTGTCCCAATTGACCTGGGCCAAGCGCATCGTGCTGATCGATAGTGGAAGTGACGATGATACGCTGAAGATTGCGGCGGGATTCCAGCAGGTCGAGGTCTTCCAGCGTCCCTTCGACACTTTTGCTTGTCAGTGCAATTTCGGGTTGGCGCAAATTGGCAGCGGCTGGGTCCTGTCACTTGATGCCGATTACGTGCTCTCCGACGCGCTCATAGAGGAACTTGGCGAGCTGAGAGACAGCGGGCGCTGTGGCTTCCGGGCGGGCTTCATCTATTGCATCCATGGCCGCAGGCTGCGCGGCGCACTTTATCCACCACGCACGGTGCTTTATCGCCGCGAGGGCGCCCACTATGTCGACTGCGGTCACGGACACAAGGTGGTCGTGCCCGGACAGATTGGAGCTCTGAAGAACGTCATCTATCACGATGACCGCAAGGCGCTCACCCGCTGGATGGGATCGCAGATCAATTACGCCCGCCGGGAAGCGGAATATCTGTTGGCGACGCCCAAAGGGCAGCTGGCACTCAGTGACCGCATGCGGCGTACTTGCGTCATCGCCCCACTCATCATCCTGCCCTATGTGATGCTGGGCAAAGGCTGCATTCTTGATGGTGTCGCCGGCTGGCGCTATGGCCTGGAACGGTTGTTCGCCGAAATTGCGATCGCGCTTGCGCTTTTGGAACGAGGGCTTGCGTTTGTGGCACCTGTGGATGAAATCCCGGCCCCCAAACCTGGAATATCTGACAGACCGGCGCCAAACCCTTCGGAAGAGCCAAGATGATCATACTGGGATTGAACGCCTTTCATGGTGATTCTGCGGCCTGTATCGTCCGCGATGGCGTGCTGATCGCTGCCGCCGAAGAAGAGCGCTTTCGGCGTATAAAGCACTGGGCCGGCTTTCCGGCGCAGGCGATTGCCTACTGCCTGAAGGAAGCAGGGGTCGGGCTGGGCGACGTTGACCATGTCGCGATCAACCAGGACAATTCCGTACATCTGTGGCGCAAGTTGCTCTTCATGGTCAGGCGCCGGCCGAGCCCCGCACTCATCCGTCAGAAGCTGCGCTTCCGTGCCGAGCGCAGCGGCATCGATACTCTCCTGATGCGGGAATTTCCTGGCGCTGCGTTACGGGGCCAGATCCATCCGGTAGAGCACCATCTCTGCCATCTATATTCGGCCTATTATGTCTCCCCCTTCGAAGATGCCGCGGTGGTGTCGGTGGATGGGTTCGGAGATTTCGCCAGTGCGGCCTGGGGGCAGGGCCAAAAGGATCAGCTTGGCGTTGAGGGGCAGGTGTTCTTCCCCCATTCGCTTGGCGTCTTCTACCAGGCCTTCACCCAGTATCTCGGCTTTCCTCATTATGGCGATGAATACAAGGTCATGGGCCTTGCGCCTTATGGGGCGCCGTCACTCCTTCCTCAGTTGCGTCAGATCGTAAAGCTGAATGCGGACGGCAGCTTTGCCCTCAACCTGCGGTACTTCCGGCATCATGTCGAAGAGGTGCCGTTTCACTGGATGAGCGGCTCGCCGGATGTCGGAAACAATTTTTCTCCCGCACTGGAAGAGCTTCTGGGGCCGCGGCGGCGGCCGGATGAACCCCTGGAGCCGCGGCACTTCGATCTCGCCCGCTCGGTACAGGCAATGTATGAAGAGGCCTTCTTCAATCTTATTGAGGCGGTGCAGCGCAGAACCGGCGCAACGGATCTTGCTCTGGCTGGCGGCTGCGCCGCCAACTCGGTGGCCAACGGCAAAGTGCGCCGGCAGACACGGTTTCGCCGTGTCTATGTGCAGTCTGCGGCTGGCGATGCCGGAGGGGCTATTGGAGCCGCCTTTGCGGTGTGGCAGAAGCAAGGTGGCAGACGCGCATTTCGGATGGATCACGCCTATTGGGGACCCGGGTTTGATGAGGCTGAAATTGCGGCAGTTGTTGCCGCACGCCGTGGCCAGCTCGAGGCCAGCTTCTGCCAGACGGCCCTCATAAAGGATGAGGGGGAGCTCTGTCAGCGCACCGCGCGGCACATCGCAGATGGCAAGGTCGTCGGCTGGTTTCAGGGGCGCATGGAATGGGGACCCCGTGCACTTGGTAATCGCTCCATCGTGTGCGATCCGCGGCGCGCCGACATGAAAGACATCCTCAATGCCAAGATCAAACGCAGGGAATCGTTTCGTCCCTTCGCGCCTTCGGTACTGGAGCGTGAAGTGGCCAGCTGGTTCGAGGAAGATGATGCTGTCCCGTTCATGATGCAGGTCTTCCAGATCCGCGAAGACCGGCGTGCGCGCATTCCCGCTGTCACCCATGTCGATGGCTCGGGGCGGTTGCAGACCGTCTCGTCGGCTACGAATCCACGCTATCATCGGCTGATCGAGGAGTTTTTTGCGCTGAGTGGTGTACCCATGGTGCTCAATACTTCGTTCAACGAAAACGAGCCGGTTGTCTGTCGCCCAGAGGAGGCACTCGAGTGTTTTCTGAGGACGCGGATGGATGTTCTGGTGCTGGGCGATCTCATGATCGAAAGGCAGGCCGAGGCCTGAGGGAACTTCCGTCCCTCACTTTAGCCTGCCGCTCCGCAAGACGCGCGTATCGCTGGGGTGACGGTTCCAGGTGGGCAGGAGCAGCTAGGTCAACACAGGGCGTGATGATCCAGGCTTCGGGCGGTGGCGTAGCAAAATTTCGCGTATCGCGGTCACGAGTGCGCCTGATGTCTTGAGCGCTGCACTGAGAGTGAGCAGGACTGGTTAGTGAAGGCGGCAAAAGTGTGGGACCTTGCGATGAGGGTTACGAAGTAATTTTACGAAACGCGGTAGGTGCTGCTCTGTGGCGTGGGCGACCCCATCTGTAGCGATCTTTTTCGGCCGCAAAGCTGGAAGGTTTCTTGCTGCGGGACGTCGATGTTAAATATCCCGACGTCTCGGAAAGCTGGGCCGATGACTTTGTCATCGGCGATCTGCGCGATCAGTGTGTGGTGGCTGGAGTCCTCGACCCCAAGTTTGATGAAGTCTTTCAGCTTGCCGCGACATGGGCGGCGCTGGGCATATTTTTGCCGGTGAATATGACGCCGAAGTCATGCACACTTTGCCGACGATCAACCTCAATATGGTTGAGACCTGTAGGCAGGCCGACTGCAAGCGCGTGTTCTACTCGTCGTCAGCCAGCATTTATCCCGTTAATAGGAGTATCCGGACAAACCCAGCAGAACCAACGGAAGTGCCTATCCGGCGGCACCAGATAGCGAGTATGGCTGGGAAAGGCTGTCAGCGGGCGCATGTATCTCGCCTATAACCGCAATTATGCCATGCAGTGTCGTGTCGCCCGCTGACACAGCATATTCGGTCCTGAGGTGCTTATGATAGTGACAGTGAATAGTTCATTGCCACGATGATGATGGATACTTCTGGCCAGGATTGTACGGCCGTTGGTGCACGCGGGCGTAATTCCAGAATCCGGCAGACCAATGAAATGTCAGACTGGACATTTGACCAGACGCGAGCGGCTTGTATTAAAGAGGGCTTGCATGGCTCAGCCCTGCATCCCTTGGAAGCGCATTCACCATCCACCCGCTAACATGAGCAAAGACGCATTCAATCTTGTCTATGTGGTGGACTGGCTGCCTCCTGAGTTCGGGGCAGTTGGCCAATATGCCATGCTGTTTGCGCGCCAGTGCGCAGAAAGGGGGGAGTCCGTATGCCTGATTGGTCTTTCGCTTACACCTAGCAACTGCGGCAGCGAAAACTTTGCCAGCGGCGGCCGCCTTGAAATCCGCCGCCTGAGCATAAGGCCGGTCGATCGGGCCAACTGGCTCGGGCGGCTTTTATGGGCTATGGGCGCAAATTGGCGGCTGATGCGGGAAGCCTTGCGCGTACCAAGGACGACGGCATCAGAGCTCCTTTTTACCGGATCACCGCCCTTCATGCTGTGGTTTGCCGTTCCGGCCAAATGGCTCACCGGTGTGCGATTGTGCTACCGCATTACGGATTTCTATCCGGAAGTCATCGCTGCCGCGCGTGTGCGCCGCTCGCGTCTCCTCGCCTTTCTGATGCGCTTCACCTGGTGGCTGCGACACCGTGTGGACCGCTTCGAGGTTCTGGGAGAAGACCAGCGTGCGCTCCTTGTGCGTGGCGGCATTGCCGGGGATAGGATCGAGCTCAAACGTGATCCCTCACCGGTAGTGGTCACAGGAAAGGAGACGCCGGCGGAACCGCCTGCAGCCCTCCTAGGGCATCTTGTTCTGCTCTATTCGGGCAATTACGGCGTTGCCCATGAGGTGCAGACCGTACTTGACGGCTACCGGCTCCATCACCGCAGCGGCAGCGGCCGCTTTGTCCTGTGGCTGAATGCGACGGGGGGCAACGCTGACCGTCTGGAGAACCTCCTCAAGGCCGAGGGCCTGCCCTACGCCCGCACCGCGCCATGCGCGCTCGAGGCGCTGCCCCATGTGCTGGCGTGCGCCGATGTGCACCTGATCTGTCTGCGCCCGGCCTTTGCCGGTTATGTACTGCCCTCAAAGGTCTATGCCTGCATCGCCTCGCGCAGGCCGGTACTGTTTGTCGGCCCTGAGGCATCTGATGTTCATCTGCTCTGCGCAGAGCAGGCCAGCGGTTATGCGCGCATTGACATCGGAGACGGGCGAGGCTTCGCGGCCGCGCTGGAACATTGGGCGCAGGATAAAGCCCGCCGCACTGGCCAAGCCGGCGCCAACGTGAAAGGGTGACCAATGCCATTCCGTCGCGCCAGCCCGCCCTTTAGTCTGCACCATAGGATGATGATAGAGCGCCCCCTTGAGGGACGAGAAGCTCCGGGGTGCGGCCTGAAGGCGCGCGCGCGACCGGGACAGCGTGTCGATGTTGATGTTTCTGGTCATGGCACTTACTTGAGGGTTTTGGCGTTGTCTGCCGCAATGGGAGGCATACGAGGGTGGAGATTTGCCGGGGTTCACGGATATCGATAAGGCGCAGCATCCGGGGCTGCGCAGCCTGATTTCCCGCTGGTTCGCTGGCCGCAAACAGGTGCCGGGGCGTCGCCAGCGGCTGCGGGCCGGCGAGCGCGTCTATGCGGTTGGCGATATCCATGGTTGCTCGCGTCAACTTGACGCACTTCTGGCGCGTATCGTGGCTGATCCTGCGGAGGGAATTTCGCGACGGTTTCTGGTCTTTCTCGGCGATTATGTCGATCGCGGTCCCGACTCCAAGGGTGTCATCGAACGGCTTCTGACCCCGCCTGCAGGCTTCGAAGCCACCGCTGTGCGCGGCAATCACGATCAGACCCTGCTCGATTTTCTGGTTGATCCGGCGGTTTATGGGGTGTGGCGGGAATTCGGCGGACGCGAAACCCTCCTCAGCTACGGCGTGACGCCGCCTCTGTTTGACCAGATCGAGGATTTCGACAGGGCTCGCAATGAGTTGGCCGCAGCGCTGCCGGCTACGCATCGGCAGTTTCTCGAGCGCCTGGTGGGCGGTCTGCGCATCGGTGGCTATTACTTCACCCATGCCGGGGTGCGCCCGGGGGTCGCGCTCGAGGAACAGTCTGCGGAGGATCTGATGTGGATCCGCGAGGACTTTCTAAATTCCCGGCAGGATTTTGGCGCTGTCGTCGTTCATGGCCACACGCCTACGCCGCAGCCCGTGATCCAGCGCAATCGCATCGGCGTAGACACTGGCGCTTATGCCACCGGCTGCCTTACAGCTGCCGTATTGGACGGAGATAAGTGCCGCTTCATCAGTGTGCACTAGGTAACTTCCTGGCAGCTTAAAAACATGAAACTGGTTTCGTGAGCGCGAGCGTGTAGCATCTGCCCGACACGAACGGCGTAACTGGAAGCATTGATGCGTCTGCGGCGTGTACTGACGACAGCTCTTTTTGGCCTCGTTGTAGCTCTGGGGCTGATGGCCGGCTCCGGGATAGCGCTGGCGGAGACACCGGCGCCGGGTGGGACCGCGCAAGCCACCACCGCTGTGGCGCCGGCGGCCGTGGCACGGGACGCCGCTGACGCGGGAAAAGCGGATCAGGCAAAAGCCAAGGCAAGCTCGCAGGATGCAGCCTCCGCCTATGTGCTGGGAACTGGCGACAAGCTTCACATCAACGTCTTTGGCCAGCACGATCTGGACGGCAATTATCTCGTCGATGGTAGCGGGAACCTCCAGTTCCCGCTGATCGGTCAGATCAAGGCGGCTGGTAAGACGGTGCCGCAGCTGCAGAAGACCCTCGTCGCGGCCCTTTCCAAAGGCTTTCTGGTTAACCCCAGTGTCAGCATCGAGGTCACGAGCGCCCGGCCTTTTTACATTCTGGGAGAAGTGAAGGCACCGGGGCAGTATCCCTACGTGATGGGAATGAGCGTCATC
>JAJZDZ010000019.1 GCA_021851325.1 Pseudomonadota bacterium
AGCAACATCCGTTTCGCCCGCCAGGTGCACCATGTTCGCCCTCGATCCAGCAACATAAGCCTCTGATATCTATGTCTGAATCTTTTCGCTCCCCGCCGTAACAACAGTCTCATCCGGGGAATGCGGGGTCAAATAAATGAACAGTTCACGCTGATGCTGGCGCGGGTGGGCTGGGCGGGATCAGGTATGGTCCTTGGCCGGCCATGTGGGGCTGTCTGGCCTACGTCCTATGCGCTATCGCCTGCGACCCGGAGGCTCTTAAGTTCGACCGGATGTATCGGGATTGGGCATGGGTTCGGCCCGGTAACCGGTCAGGCGCTGTGCACCTTCGGTGATCTCGCTCATCTGGGAACCTGGGGGATAAACCTCGACGCCCTGGGCCTCGAGCTTCTTCTTGGCCCAGGGGGGCACAACACCTCCCACCATTACGGGCAGGTCCGGGCGGATCTTGCGAGCTTCGGCAATTGCCCGTTCGGCGACCTCGATATGACCGCCGATGGAAATACCCAAAAGGTCGACCTCCTTGTCGGAAATCGCCTGAACAATCTCCTCCCAGCTGCTCATGCCGGCCATCACGACGTCAAAGCCTGCTTCGCGCAGGGCGCGGGCGACCAATGAGGCGCCGCGCCAATGACCATCAAGTCCAGTCTTGGCGATGAGGATGCGTGCAGAATTCTTCAATCGTACCTCCCGGCGCCCTAGATGGTGATCTGGGGTGCAACCCAGTCCCCAAGCACACTGCGCCATACGTCACCAATTTCACCCAGCGTTACCTCTGCATCCAACGCGTCCATCATTGCCGGCATGATGTTTTCCGAACTGCGGCAGACCCGCTCCAGACTGCGCAGGGCCTCGGTGGCGGGCTTTTGTGCGCGGGTGGTCCGGACATCCTTCAATCGTTGCATGGCAACTTCAAATGCATCGCTAACGCCAACAAATCCATCAACTTCAAATGGCGAAATATCAGCCTTGAATTCATTAACACCAACAATGATACGTTCCCGACGTTCCTGCGCGAGAAAATCCTCGTGCTGATTTTCATGCGCACACTGATGCAACCAACCTGTATTGAGCGTTTCGAGGAAGCCGCCGCGAGCCTCCACTTCTTCGAAGAACGACCATGCTCTCTCAATCAGTTCGGCCGTCAGGGACTCGACATAATATGAGCCCCCCAGAGGATCAACGACTGCGGGAATGTTGGTTTCGTGCTGGAGGATCTGCTGGATACGCACTGACATCTGGTGTGCGTGCTCTGACGGAATTGACAACGCCTCATCATAGCCAGAGATGCCCAGTGACTGGATACCGGACAGCACGCCGGCCAGCGCCATAAGCGTGCCGCGCACGATATTGTTGAGTGGCTGCTGATAAGTCATGTTGGAGCCGGATGTGACACAGTGAATGCGCAGCTGCCGTGCCTTGGCATCCGTTATGCCGTATCTGCGTTCCAGAAGATCTGCCCACATCTTGCGGGCAGCACGGATCTTCGCGGCCTCCTCAAACAGATCCATTGAGAGCCGGAAATTCACACCGCCGCACGCCTTCGCAGCTGCTTCAAGCGGCATCGAACCTCGGCGCTTGATTTCGTCGAGATATTCGACCGCGTTTGCAAAGAGCGCACCGAGCTCCTGATAGGCGTTCAGTCCCGTGTCGGCGCCATTGTAGGCGGCGATCGACACTGGAACCCAGCGCTTAACATATTTGTGACAGAACTCGATAATGTCTGCGTTGAAGCGCAGTCCCGCGGCGGTCGGAATCTGATGCTTAGGTACACAACCATGATAGGTAAGAAAGAAGTCACTCTGCCCCGTTCCAGGCAGGGTTTCGAGGCTGAGCCCGCGCCTTTTGGCGATTGTCCAGTAGCCAGCAAGGGCAAAGGGTGCATGCTGAACGACGGCACCACCAGCGTGTCCGAATGTTGTTGCGATGGGAAGGTCTGAAAGACAGATATCGATGTCGCGTATACTCTGCATCACCGCACCAGTCAGTCCGACATCTTGTGGCCGGGCAAGGACGTCGGGGTGATCCACATTGTACATGTGGTCCGCGGTGTTGCGATCATGCTCCATCAGGAATCCGGTTTCGCCGTGCGCCAGAAGGAATTTGATCCGCTCGTTCTCGTCTTCGGGTTTACCAAAGCCGGAAAGCTGGAATATCCGCCATGGCTTAGAGCGGTAACCTTGTGCAAACGCGCCACGGTGATAGGGCAATTCGCCAGGCGCCTTATCAACTTCCGGGCGGTACCACTCAGGGACGTCCTCGCTGCAGTAGGATGCCTTCAGAGGTATGCCTGACGCGGTTTTCCAGGTTCGCGATGGTGAATCTGTCATACGGGATTTCCGGGGAGTTCCTCGGCACCATGCCTGCAAGGAAGTTGACTGATCGTATAAATAATGTACCACTGGGTATATGGATCATGCAAGCTAGGTCAAGGCAGTTGACGGGTCTGCGTGCTGATGGTGGGAGGCTTCTATGGTTGCGCAAAGTCAGATCATCTGGACAGCGATGGAAAACGTCTCGCTTGGGCGTCCGGCTGCAGAAGCCTTGGCCGCCGAGGCTGAGCGTCTGGATGCAAAGCGGGTGTTTCTGCACGTCAGCACCAATCTGAACAAGAACACTGACGAGATCGCCCGCATCGAAAAGGCGCTTGGGAAGCGTCATGCAGCAACACACGATGGCATGCCACCTCATGCGCCGCGATCAGCCGTTATTCGGGCTGCAGAGCGTGCCCGGGAGGTGAAGGCTGATCTTATTGTTTCGGTAGGGGGTGGCTCGGTCAACGATGCGTCAGCAGTCATGCTTCTTTGCCTCAAGCACAATCTGCGTAAACCGGAAGATCTAGAACCTTATCACATATATGTCGATGACAAGGGCGTGTTGCAAAGGCCCCAATATGAAGGCCCAGATATTCGAATGATCGCGATTCCGACTACTTTGTCGGGCGGAGAGTTCAATACCTTGTCGGGTGCGACTGATGAGCGGATCCAGCTGAAGCAGGGGTACGATCATCGTCTGATGGCGCCAATCTCCGTAATTCTCGATCCGGCAATTACCGTCCACACTCCGGAGTGGCTATGGATGTCGACAGGCGTGCGCTCGCTCGACCATGCCATGGAGACCTTGGGCTCGTTTCTGTCCAATGATTTTGCTGATGGGATGGCCGACAGTGCCCTGCGTCTGCTTTCAGAGGGGCTCGCACGGGTCAAGGCCGATCCAGCTGACCTTGAAGGTCGTCTCAAGTGTCAGATCGGTGCCTGGCAGTCGATGATCCCGGTGATTGGCGGCATTCCCATGGGTGCAAGCCACGCTATTGGTCATGTGCTGGGTGGCACCTGCGGCGTGCCTCACGGCTATACCTCCTGCGTCATGGCGCCCTACGTACTGGCATGGAATGCGGCGGTAAACGGCGACAGGCAAAAGCGCATTGCGGCGGGGCTTGGTAAAATCGGGACGTCAGCCGCAGAGGCCGCGGACAAGTTCATTCGCAGCCTAGGCATGCCACGCACCCTGAAAAGCGTGAACGTGGAGCCGTCGCAATTTGACAAGGTGGCCCGTTACACGATGGAGGACCTCTGGGCGCGGACTAATCCGCGTCCAGTGAATGGCCCAGAGGAAGTTATGGAAATATTACGCATGGCCGCAGGCTGACGGGTCTGACAGGCGGGAGCAATTTTACAACATCGGACGCAATTCATGGTAAGTACCCTGAGTCCATAAGCTCGGGGGGTTGGCTTGGCTGTTCGTGCAACGCGTAAGCCCAAGAAACTGAAGGTTGAAATCGCCGCCTACAAGCGTCGCCTCATTCTTGAAGAGGCGTGCCATCTTTTCTTCAACCAGGGCTATACGACCACCACCCTTGATCAGGTCAGCGAGCGGCTGAACGTTACCAAACCGTTCATATATTCGTATTACCGCAACAAGGGTGAAATCCTTTCCGAAATCTGCCAGCGCGGCATTACCCTTGCGCTCGACGTTCAAGCCGAGGCCCTGGCGGCCAAGGGCACGCCAACGGCGCGCATGAAACTACTGGTGGAACGGACCGCCCGGATCATCATCGAGAACCAGGAATTCATCGTCGTCTACCAGCGGGAGGAGAAGAATCTTGCGCCCGCTGACGCCAGGCGAATCCGTGATCTGCGTCATCGCTTTGACCAGAATGTTGCGCACCTTCTGGATGAAGGAAAAAAGGCCGGGGAGTTTGACATCGTAGACCCGGCCATGACCGCGGTCTGGATCGGTGGGCTGCTCAGCTGGATTTCGCTTTGGTACAATCCTGAAGGTCAGCGCACGCCCAGTGAGGTGATCCGCCACGCACTGGATGCGGTCGATCGGATTGTGCGCTTTAAGTCGCAGAAGAGCTGACTTATCCCTATCCCCGATGGCTTGCGCAAAATTATTCCCGTCAGTAGGATTTTAGAGCTCTCCGTAAGAAAGTGGGGGCGCGAATGAAACGGGGAGAGTAATGCCAGGTCACAGCGATCCGCGCGTTCCAGCGCGTGAGCTCTGCGTATCCCGCTATCTGATGGATCGCTGGGCGCGTGAAAAGCCGGAACAGACTTTCGTTGTTTTCGCCGATGGTGAGGAATGGAGCTTTGCCGAATTCCGCCACCGCGTGGTCAGAGTGGCAACCGGCCTGCAGCAACTGGGCGTTGTCCGTGGCCATCACGTAGCAGTTTGGCTGCCTAACGGACGGGAAGGGTTGCTGATCCAGTTTGCCATCAACTACCTGGGGGCCGTGTTCGTGCCCTTCAATACCGCCTATCGCGGCAGCATCCTGCAGCATGTCCTGACGAATTCCGATGCCAGCATCTTGGTTGCTCATGGCACGTTGGTCGAGCGGCTCGCCGACGTGGACGCGCCAAATCTCCAGCATGTTGTGCTGGTTGGTGAAGGCCCGGTTCCAACTGGTCTGCGCGTGAGTTCGTTCGCCGACCTTGCTCAGTCCAAAGGCGCGCTGGCTGAGCCGGATCGTCCCATTGAGCCGTGGGATACACAGTCAATCATATACACGTCAGGGACGACCGGCCCGTCCAAGGGCGTTTTGTCTTCCTATCTGCACCTTTACACAAATGCAGGTCCGGATTCCTGGGCGATGGTGACTGCTAGCGATCGCTTTCTCGTGAACATGCCGCTGTTTCACATTGGTGGAATGGGGCTTCCCTTCGTGATGTTTGCGCGTGGCGGCTCTATCGCCATGATGGAGAGCTACTCGACCGACACTTTCTGGCAGTTCGTCAAAGAAACCCGGTGCACGGCCATTTTCCTGCTCGGAGTGATGGCCACGTTTCTGATGAAACGCCCTCAAAGTTCCGAAGATCGCGACCACAAGGTGCGCCTCGCGCTCATGGTGCCACTTACCGATGATGCAGCGCCATTTTCGGCGCGGTTCGGCATTGACGTCTATACCATATTCAACATGACGGAGATTTCTTCGCCGATCGTATCTGAAGCCAACCCCACCAAGAGAGGAACCTGTGGTCGTCCACGCAAGGGGGTGGAGGTCAGGCTTGTTGACGAAAACGACTGCGAAGTTCCGGTCGGGCAGGTCGGTGAGATGATCCTTCGTACCGACCGACCGTGGGCCATGAACAGTGGCTACCACAAGAATCCGGAGGCAACGGCAAGGGCATGGCGTAATGGCTGGTTCCACACCGGTGACGGATTCCGCCGCGACGACGACGGTTACTTCTATTTTGTTGATCGCCTGAAGGACACCATCCGCCGTCGTGGAGAAAACATCTCATCCTTTGAAGTGGAGGCTGAGATTGTGGCCCATCCGAGCGTGCGCGAGGCAGCAGTGATTGGCGTGCCCAGTGAGCTTTCCGAGGACGAGGTAATGGCCGTTATTGCACCTGTTCCAGGTCAGGTCATTGATCCACCCGAGCTTGTTACGTTTCTCGCCGAGCGAATGGCCTACTTCATGGTCCCCAGATATATCCGGATTCTCAACGACTTGCCCAAAACGCCGTCCGCAAAGGTGCAGAAGGCCGCCTTGCGGTCTGAGGGTGTGACCACTGATACCTGGGACCGAGAAGCAGCTGGACTCAGGCTGCGGCGAGAGCAATTCCGCAGTTAGCGGAGCGCAGTCACCGTCTTAAACCTGTCATATCCCCGCTTGACGCAAAATCTAATTTATCATACTGCTCGGTAGATATATAGACCGCCAGTATTTGGCGTATAAGGGGGGCTGCTTCTAATGGGCGTTGATCGCAAAAAGACCTATCGTGCAGTGCTTTTCGCCTCAGTCGCGGGTGTGGCTCTTGCTGGTGGCCCCGCTGTTTCGGCCAACACCAAGCAGATCGAAGAGGTCGTGGTAACTGCGACCAAAACCGGTCAGACGCTAAAGGATGCCCCCGTGGCGGCATCGGTTATATCCGCCAATAAGATTGGTCCGGGTGGAATTCAGAATATCGCTGACCTGCAGGCAATGGTGCCCAACCTTTCCGTTGGCAACCAATTCGGCGTCGCACGAATTTTTATTCGTGGTATCGGCATGACCAGCATAGATCTTGGTGGTGATGGCGCGGTCGCGGTATTGGAAGATGGTGCGCAGATTGCCCGGCCAGCAGCGCAGTTGCTCGGATTTTACGATCTGTCCCGCGTTGAGGTACTACGGGGTCCTCAAGGCACAACTTATGGACGTGGTGCTACCGCTGGCGCAATCAACCTGGTGACCGCAAAGCCCACAGACTACCTAACGGGTTATGCCCACGTTACAGCCGGAAATTACAGCCTCTTTAGCTTTCAGGGCGCAGTCAGCGGACCTCTGAATGATAGTGGTACCCTGATGGGGCGCCTGGCTACCGATATTCAATCTCACGGTGGCTACGGCAAGAACCTCTTCACCGGCGCCGCGATCGACAACCAGCGCTCGCAGGCCTATCGTGGAACCCTGGAATGGAAGCCCAGGTCGGATCTCGATGTAGAGCTAATCGCGGAATATTTCCGCGAACACGATCACAACTACGCGTTCCATTACTTTGGACCGACGGTGGTTCCAGAAAATAAGCTCGCATTCAACTACCTTCCGGGTGGTCAGACTATCTTCGGTTATTATGCGAGCTTGGGGTTGCCGCCCAATTTACGAAATATCTACTCCGGACAGGAGCCTATAAACCGGCGTGAAAGCGAAGGTATAACCTCTGTCGTGACCTGGACTCCCGGGGCACTGACCTTTACCTCCACGACCTCATACCGAAACTTCCAGCGTTTCAATCGTGATGATCTCAGCGCTTCGAATGTAAATATGTTCGGCCAGAACAATTACTTCGAGCACAGCGAAACCTTTAGCCAGGAATTTACGGGCGATTATCGGTGGAAGAAATTGGAGCTACTGGCTGGAGCCATGTATTTTCACGAACGGCTAAATGGCGAGGTTCTGGTTCCTACTACCAACCTGGCTGTTTATTTCAACCATGTTCTGGGTACCAATCTTCCAGCTAATTACTTTGACAATATGTACTACCGGCAGCTCGGTGCAACCAGCACCAATGCTTATGGCATATATCTGCAGGGTACATACAAAATAACGCCTCACCTGAATATAACGGCAGGCGCTCGCTACAATTACGAGCACAAGGCGGGTACCGGATCGTTTGTATTTCAGGCAGAAGGTATCAACGTTCCAACCGACAAGAGCCGGGGCTGGGGCGCAGTTACACCCAAATTCACGCTGCAGTACCAGCCCAATGACAACCTGAACTTCTATGCAACGGTTACCCGTGGCTTCAAGTCTGGCACAATTAATATCGGTAGTCAGAATCCCGTCATTAATCCTGAGTACGTGTGGGATTATGAAGGTGGTGTGAAGGTAAGTGCGCTCAATGATCGTGTTCAGTTTGATACGGCGGCGTTCTACTACGACTATAAGGATCTTCAGGTCAGCTTTGTGAACGCGAACAGCATTGTAGAAACCCGTAATGCTGCCGCGGCACGAAATTATGGTGTCGAATTCGATGTCACCGCGAACCCGATCGATGCGCTGACCCTCAATGCCTATGGCACCTATCTCAATGCCAAGTTCACGAATTTCTGTACGGCCTATTATCGTCAGGGAATTCCCCCAGGACCGGTCTATCCTGCCTGTCCAAATAGTCCAGGCCTGGTCAGTCTGAAGGGAAACACGCTGCCGAATGCGCCCGACTTTTCGTTCGGGGGTGGGGCCACATACACCGTGCATCTTTCAAAGCTTGGCACCGCCCAACTTCATGCCGACATGACCTGGCAGGATAAGGTCTACTTCAATGAATATAACAATCAGGATGCTGTGCAGGGGGCCTATGCGTTAGTGAACGCGCTTGTGAGATTTATTCCTGCTGGCAATGATCATATCTCGGCAACGCTCTGGGTCCGAAATCTTACTGATCAATACGCAATTGCCAATGATATCATCGCGGCGCCGCTTTACGGCAGTATCCGCGTAGGTTCGCTGATGCCCCCGCGTACGTTTGGCGTGACACTGGGGTATGACTTCTAAATGGGGGCAGGCGCGGCATTCGCCTGAAGGCAATGGACAGAATCCGCGTCGGCGACATCACTGTTCACAGAATTGAGGAGTGGGCGGGGGAGTTTTCTCCCCCGCAGTTTCTCTTTCCCGATTACAGTGATGAGATGTTTGGGCATCATGCGTCCCAGATTGTACCGGATCATTATCACCCGGCGTCCAACATGATTGTCGGCTTTGTGCAGAGCTGGCTCTTGGAAATTGATGGACAGCGGATACTGGTTGACAGTTGCTCGGGTGACGGTAAGCCCCGACCGGGCATTCCGATATTCAGTGACCTCAGAACACCTTATCTCGCCAACCTGAAGCGAGCGGGATTTAGTCCCGAAGACATAGATGTCGTGATTTGCTCACACCTCCATATTGATCATGTGGGCTGGAATACAAGGCAGGTTGATGGCGAGTGGATACCGACATTTACGAACGCCAAATACATTATGCCCGGAATCGATCGTAGCTACTGGGATCCCTTATTGGGCTATGCCTCGGAGAGCGGGAAACGCGTAAACCAGAATGTCTTTGAGGATAGCGTTCAACCGATCCTGGATATGGCGAGGCACGAGTTGGTCGAGGACGGTTATACCGTGGCTAGCGGGCTTACGCTCGTCTCTGGTCCGGGACATACGCCTGGTCACATGTTCCTGCGCGCAGAATCTGCCGGTGATAGGGCTATGTTCATTGGTGATATCATGCACAGCCCGATGCAGATATACCACCCGGAGTGGAATAGCGCCTTTTGCGAGGATGCTGTCGCCGCCCGCAAAACGCGACGCGCCGTACTCGAGGAAGCAGCACAAGCGCGCGCGCTGGTATTTCCTGCCCACTTTGCTGGCCGCCACGCGGTGCGGATAGCGGAAAGGAGCACCGGCTTCAGTCCGGTTTTTGATCTCTCATGAGCGATGTGCAGCACCTTTTTCGGGTTGACGGCAAGGTTGCGCTGGTGACCGGGGGGACAAGCGGTATTGGCAGGATGATCGCCACAGCCCTTTTGCAGGGCGGTGCGAAAGTTTACGTGGCGTCGCGAAAGGCCGCAGCGTGCGAGGCTACATCAGCGGAGCTTTCACAGTTCGGACCTTGTGTCCCACTTCCGGCTGATATTTCAAGTATGGACGAAGTCCGTAGGGTAGCGGATCATCTCAGTGGGAGCGAGAAGGCGCTCGACATTCTCGTAAACAACGCTGGCACCACGTGGGGAGCGCCGGTAGACAGTTTTCCCGAGGCGGGCTGGGATAAGGTTATGGACCTTAACCTTAAGTCAGCCTTCTTTCTCACTCAGGCCATGCTGCCGCTTCTTAAATCCCGTGCAAACGCGGTGTCTCCTTCTTCCGTGGTCAATATTGGATCTATAGATGGACTACGGGTCTCGCCCGTGTTCGACGCAATATCCTATGCGGTAGCCAAATCTGGGCTGCATCAAATGACTCGCGTACTGGCGTCTCGTTTGGTAAAGGACAACATTACGGTTAACGCGATAGCTCCGGGCGCATTCACCTCGAAAATGCTGGCACCAATGCTGGACCGCATGGAAGAGGAAATCCTGGCCACGATTCCGATGAGGCGAGTGGGAGGCCAGGATGATATTGGTGGAGCCGCGTTATTTTTGTGTTCCCGGGCGGGCGCCTATGTCACCGGTATCGTACTTCCAGTTGACGGTGGCGTGACGGGGTGTAGTTAAGTCAACGCCTGGGTAAGGTACAGAGAAAGGTACACGATGCTCGATACTACCCGGCGCTCCATCTACGACGAATCCCATTCATTGTTTCGAGATCAGGTACGCAAGTTCCTGGAACGCGAAATGATGCCACTGCTGGACAAGTGGGAAGACGCAGGGATCGTGGATCGTGCTTTCTATGCCAAGGCTGGAGAGGCAGGTCTTCTGTGCCCCCAGGTGCCAGAGCAATACGGCGGCATGGGACTTGATTTTCGTTTCAACTCCGTTGTCACGGAAGAAGTGGCTTACGCCGGAAGCTCGGCGAATCTCTCGCTGCAATCGGATATCATAGTTGACTACTTTGCGAATTATGGATCTGAGGAACAGAAGCGGCGTTGGCTTCCCGAGATGGTAGCGGGTCGGGCTATTGCAGCGATTGCCATGACAGAGCCGGACACGGGTTCGGATCTGCAGGCAATTCGTACCACCGCTATCCAGGATGGTAATCACTATGTCGTCAATGGATCAAAAACCTATATTTCTGCAGGTCAAAACGCCGACGTTGTCGTTGTCGTAGCTAAGACGGATCCATCCGCAAAGAGTCGGGGCATTTCGCTCATCTTAGTGGAAGCGGACCGGTCCGGATTTAAGAAGGGACGTAATCTGGACAAAATTGGCCAAAAGTCGGCGGATACCTCGGAACTATTCTTTGATAACGTACGTGTGCCGATGACCAATATACTGGGAGAAGAAGGCCGCGGATTCTCCTATCTCATGCGCCAGCTGCCACAGGAACGATTGTCCATCGCTGTGGCGGGGCAGGCTGGTGCGCAGCGTGCTTTCGATGAAGCTGTCGCATTTACCAAGGGCCGTCGGGCTTTTGGCGCAACAGTCTTTGAATTTCAGAATACTAAGTTCACGCTGGCTGACCTCGCTGCCCAGCTTCAGGTGGGCTGGGCGCATCTTGATTGGGCCATACAGCGGCATATTGATGGAAAGCTGGATGCAGCGGAGGCGTCTGCTGCAAAGCTCTGGCATACCGAGCTGCAGTGGCGAGCTGTGGACGCCGCGCTACAGCTTCATGGCGGGGCGGGATATATGAACGAATACAATATTGCCCGACTGTGGCGAGATGCGCGGGTACAGCGGATCTACGGGGGTACCTCTGAAATCATGAAAGAAGTGATTTCTCGCAGCATTTGAAGTGGAGCGGGTTGGGCAAGTGCCTGGTCCTGAGTGGATGTGAGGCCATCCGTTTGATACTCGAGAGGACTTGATCGCGTTCTGCCATGGCGTCAGTACTTTACTTTTCCCCGGTAACCTGATTGGCGATCGAGAGGTTCAAAACGGGTAAATCAGGAGGCAACTTTGACGTATGGATATGAAACGATCGCAGTCGAGGTGCAGCGGGATGTACACTGGCTCACTCTAAACCGTCCGCAGTCGCTCAATGCCATTAACAACCAGATGGTAGGAGAACTCGCGGATTATTTCGGCCGCCTCTTTAATGATCGGGATTGCCGAATTGTCGTCATGCGTGGAGCGGGCCGGGCATTTTGTGCCGGTTTGGACATTAAGGCACATGGGGGAGATGAGCCGCCGTTCGGCGGAGGCTTTGGCTTTCAGGGTTACCTCGCGGACGTCTATCTGCGGATGCGGCGCTGTCCGCAGCCGATTATAACCCTCATACATGGTGCTGCGTCTGGTGGAGGCTTTGCCTTTGCCCTGGCGTCAGACATTCGTCTTGCGGGCGAAAGCGCCCGCATGAACGCCGCCTTCATTCGCCTCGGATTGTCGGCCTGTGACATGGGCGTGAGCTACTTTCTGCCACGCGTGGTTGGTCTTTCGGTCGCGTCCGAACTTATGATGACCGGACGGTTCATAGATGCGCGACGGGCGTTGGCTACAGGACTGGTCTCCGAAGTCGTAGCCGACGACGCGCTTCAGGCCCTGGCACAGTCTTATATCGACGAAATGCTTGCAACTTCTCCTATAGGGCTGCGGATGACCAAGGAGGGGCTTGGGCTCGCGGTGGATGCACCAAGTCTGGAAGCCGCTATGGCGATCGAAAATCGGAATCAGTTACTTTGTGCGGCAAGTGAGGATTTTGCGGAGGGACTTCGTGCCTTCCGCGAAAAGCGCCGGCCGATATTTCGCGGTAAGTAGGCGCATAAGGGGGCTGTTTCGGCACTGAAGACGAGCTGTCCGCTGGGGGCTACCCGACTACATAACGAAGCCTGTGCCCGATACTACCCGCGAGCTCGGGGAAGGGCTTCCGGGTGCCATTTGTATCTACTCCGTTCATTTGGTCCCAGCCTCCCGGTCGTCGTTGATGCCAAGCTCCGGTACTCGGAAGCGCCCGAGTCGTTGCTGCAACATCATCGGTCGGGACCAACCAGTACCGTGGGCATCTCGCATATTGTGAGATTTCCCAACATCTACGGCTGAATAAGCCCGAAGAGGGGGCGCCAACTCGTCCTCTTGAAAACTGTGGCTGTGGTGCCCCTGCTTCTGATCAGCTGAGGGTACGCAGGCTCTGGCGGACCAACTCAATAATCGACTCAATATCCCCCTGATTGCTCGTGAGGATCGGCGCTATCGCTATAGTGTCTCCGTTCGAGCGGATGGCAACACCCTTTTCATAGGCTGAGAGAAATAGCGAATATCCACGGATGCCCGGGCCATCACGATGTGGCTCAAGCGATAGTCCACCTGCGAGCCCCAGGTTGCGAACATCGGTAACGTATGGCTCGCCGCGCAGGCTATGCATAGCCTCCTCGAAGAAGGAAGACAGGTTTCCTGCGCGGCGGTACACGTCCTCTTCCCGCAGTACAGCTTGTGCGGCTAAGCCCGCGGCAACCGCAAGTGGGTGTGCCGAGTAAGTATAGCCGTGGAAGAATTCGATGCCGTTTGGTGTTGAATCAAGAATGGTCTTGTAGATCTTTTCCGCCGCGATGACCGCTCCCATTGGCACGGCCGCATTATTCAAGCCTTTTGCCATCGTGCAGATGTCCGGTGTAACGCCAAAGTACGAGGCACCATTAGCAGCTCCCAGGCGTCCAAATCCGGTGATGACTTCATCGAGGATCAGAAGAATCCCATGCCGGCTCGTGATATCCCTCAGACGCTGTAGGTAACCGCGCGGCGGTACAAAAACACCGGCAGAGCCGATCATCGGTTCCACTATGACCGCAGCAATGGTGGAGGGATCATGTAAGGTGATAATGCTCTCGAGTTCTTTGAGGTAAATCGATGGGTCACGGTTCGGCTCGCCCTTCGTATAGGCGTCAGTACCTGGATTATAGGGAAATGGCAGGTGATCTACGCCTGGTAGTCCCAAGCCAAAGAATTTTCGATTGTTAGGCATGCCCCCAACGGAAATTCCACCGAAGCCAACGCCGTGATAGCCGTTCACCCGGCCAATAAACCGCACGCGGGTACCTTCTCCTCGAGCGCGGTGGAAGGTGAGCGCCATTTTTAAAGCGGTATCCACAGCTTCAGATCCGGAGTTCGTAAAGAAGACGTGCTCCAATCCAGCTGGAAACTGCGCCGCTACTTGGCTGGCAAGTTCGAATGCACCGGGGGTGGCAAAGTTAAAGGCTGGCGAGTAATCCAGTGTTCCAGCCTGCGCGACAATTGCTTCCGTTATTTTACGATGCCCGTGCCCCAGTATAGAGCACCACATTCCAGAGAACCCGTCTCTGATTTTCCTGCCATCGGAGGTAAAATAGAATTGTCCCTCTCCCTTAACAATAAATCGGGGAGCAGCCTTGAAGGCCTTGTTGGGCGTAAATGGAAGCCAATATGCCGAGAGGTCGTTTGGGGTATTTGCAATGGTCATGGGAGTGGTCCGGCTTTTGCGTTAAGGGGAAGTGGCTTCTTGCCTGGAGAGAATGTTGTTAATCAGCGCGTTGATTCCAAACGTCCAAGGCGGTGCATTCTCACAAAATGTCACCACATTTTCCAAGCGACCGAGCCTAGGATTGCTGATCCGAACGGTATCGTCCAGCTTATGGGTGAACCCGCCACCAGGTGCATCGCGATCCTCAATGGGCGCGAACATGGTTCCGAGGAATAGTACGAACCCATCTGGATACTGATGGAATGAGCCAACAGTCTGTGCAATCAGATCGACGGGATCGCGACTTATAAAAGTCATGTTACTTTTGGCATTGAGCGTGAACGCATCTCGCCCTCTCACTTCAAGCGAAATTTCGGCGGCACGGACATCAGCCATGCCAAAGTCTTGATCAAAAAGTCGAACAAAAGGGCCGATGGCGCAGGACGCGTTATTGTCCTTTGCCTTTCCGAGTAATAGGGCCGAGCGACCCTCAAAATCTCTTAAATTAACGTCGTTTCCCAGTGTTGCACCGCGCGGGCAACCTCTTGAGTCGCAAACCAGGACCATTTCAGGTTCAGGATTATTCCACTTGCTGTCCGAACGGATAGCGATCAGGTCACCGGCTCCGACTGAAGAAAGGGGGGCACCCTTGGTAAAGATCTCGGCATCAGGCCCGATTGCTACCTCAAGGTACTGGGACCAAAGCTCCTCTTCTATGAGTAACTGCTTCAAGGCTGCCGCTTCCCGGCTTCCTGGCTGAACCTTACGAATGTCGGAACCAATTTTTTCATTCAATCTCGTTCGTATGGAAAGGGCGGCTTTGGGATCTCCCTTAGCCTTTTCCTCGATCACCCTTTCCAGTGTGGACTCAGCAAAGGTGACACCGGCTGCCTTGATGCATTGCAGATCAATTGGGGAAAGCAGACATGGAGTAGATTGTGTACCATGCCCGGGTTGCGGGCCTTTTAGCCCTATTTCAACTCCAGCAACAGGCGCGATGACTTTGCCGCGTGGAATATCCGGGTTATTGGAAAAGGCTTCGAGTATACCCGATACTGTAGGGGACGCGTGGTAAAGCGATTCGACGCCGCCACGATGAATGAGAACCGGAGTTGGGCCCGTACCAAAGTCCATTCGGCCAAGAAATGTGCCATTGCACCAGTCGTCCGGCAGGACATCCTCAAGCTTCATGATAACCCCTTGGGCACATAGGTGAACCTGTGTTGCGTAAAGCTTTTAGAATCGCTCATGAAAGCATCAGCCTCTGTGGATCATCAAGAGGTATGCCCAGGTATAAAAGATCAAACCGTGCGGGCATCACTTCCTGAGTCGCTAGAAAAAATTTCGAACATACGCTGAAAACCTGGTCTTCGAATCCACGGGAGAATTCATCAGAAGAAGCTTGAGAAGCATCCTCGCCTTGATACCCGGCAGCCAGCCTCCACTGATCAATCCACGGGCGAGCAGATCCATTTCCCCACCAGGGTAGCCATAGGTGTGTTCACATATGGGACCTTGGTTTGTCCTCGAGCAAAGTACGACTGGTATCTTCCGTGCGGCTTTTTCCAAGATGGGAAGCAACGTCTGCGGCACATGTCCCGCGCCCAGAGACTCGAGAACAAGCCCAGCGGGACCGATCTTGACGATGTGCTCGAGAAGAGGTGCTTCCTGATCAAAGCATATGGGAAGCAGCAGGACATTGGCCCCAGAGATGTCCCCTGAGACGGAAAGCTTTTCAAGGGGCGTGGGTGCTTTGTTATAAGCCTTCAATCGTTCTTCGTGGATACGTCCGCGTAAACCAAACTCGCCGCTTGAAAAGGCGGAAAGTTTAGTAGTGTGCGTTTTTCTAACGTATCTTGCTGAGTGAACCGTATCGTCGAGCACAACGACAACTTCCCCCGTGCCATCGCTGTCGGCCAAAAAGCGCAAAGCGGAAATGATGTTTGCCGGGCCGTCAGCGCTACGATGTGAGGCGCTCCTCATGGCGCCTGTAACAGCGATATTTATGGTTGATTGCGCCAGAAGCTCTAGTGCAAATGCCGTTTCTTCTATGGTGTCTGTGCCTTGGGTTACCACAACGCCGACATAATCATCTCGGTTGAGAGAGGTGATATGCTGAGCAAGGCGTATCAGGTCAGAAAATGTGATATTGGCACTAGCGACATTGCTGAATTCCACCTTATCTATCTGAAACGGAAAATCTATCTCTTTTAGAAAGTCTAAGAGAGCATCACCCCCCAATGCCGGAGATAGCCCCCCCTGATGATTTCGCATGGCAATAGTGCCGCCAAGGGTGATAATCTGTATTCTGCGCCGTGCGTTTTTCATGTTCTGCGTCATCCACCCCATAGGGCTGGTGAAAAGCAATATAGTCTGCCATCGCTGTAGCGCATTGCAGGAGAGCGGTCCTCCAGAAGAAGGGCCGGACCGTCGAGATCAACGAAATCGCAAAGGCTGGCAAGAACGAAGGCCGGTGCTGCACCGAGTGACGTGGGGCCGCTGCACCCCAACATGACCTTGAGGTCGCGCTGCCTAGCTGCCCGGTTTAACTCAAGTCCGGGCGTCAGGCCTCCAACCTTGTCAAGCTTGATGTTTATGGCCTGATAAAGCTCGGAAAGACGGGGCAGGTCGTCAATGGAGCTGCAGCTTTCGTCTGCGCACAGGGGAATGTTGGCCTTGTAGTCCTTTAATGCGCCGTCAGCTTTATGGTGCAAAGGCTGTTCAATCAGGCAGACACCGAGCTGTTCCAGTCGAGGTGCGACCTCGTTTAAGGTAGAGATGTCCCAGGCTTCATTGGCGTCAACAATCAGCTGAACACCTGGGCAGGCTTCAGCGATGGTTTCGACCTTTTCGAGAACATCGCTCCGATCTGCTTTAATTTTGAGAATACGATAGCCCTTTGATGTCGCGGCCAGGGCGTCGACACGCATTTTGTCGAGTGAATTTATACCAATGGTAATATCAACTTCGATGGAGTCGACCTGGGGCAAGCCGGTCTTCGTCCATATACTTTGCCCAGCCTTTTTGCACTCAATGTCCCAGAGTGCACAGTCAAGTGCGTTGCGCGCAGAGGTATTCTGAACCTGGGCAGCAATATCTAAGTGAGTGACACCGCCTGCAACCAAGTCCCGCGCAGTGTCGAGCGCAGAGGCAACGTCGTCTCTATCTTGTCCATATTGAGGAAGAAGCCCGCACTCGCCGCGGCCAATAAATTGTCCGTCACGAAGATAAACCACAAATAGCTCAGAATTGGTTTTGGCGCTGCGGGAAATGCGAAATGTTTCGGCGTAGGCCCATTCCTGGTAGGCGTACAATAATTCCATGTCAGGAAACTCCGGTGCAATCGGCATTCTGCTGTGTCTGGGCATTCAATATTGCCACATTGGGGTGTATCCCAATATCTGGCTTTGGCGATGGTCTGCTGGGGCACTCCCTATTTTTCGACATTGGCGATGGTTGGTACTGCTGAAGGTCGCTTTAAAGTGTCCCGTCGCGAAAGTGTTGAGCTCGAACCCGGCGTCAGGCTTGCTACTTGTCCTGTCACGGGGATGTGCGCAATCAGGACTAGACGCTAGTCACCACGAAATTTTGGCGGGCGCTTCTCCAGAAACGCGGTTACGCCTTCAGCATAATCGCTTGAACGAGATGACAGAAGGAATTGATCGCGATCCATGAAGCTGACGGCCGCGGCGCTCGCGTGGGCTGCGGCATTAATTGCCTCTTTGGTCATGCGTACCGGAATGGGAGGTAATACTGCAATTTTTTCCGCCCACCTTGCAGCAGTGCGGAGCGCTTCACCCTTGGGGCAAAGCTCATCTGCGAGGCCCCAACCAATACAGTCCTCTGCTGTGGCTGCTTCTCCGAAAAGCACGAATTGCTTGGCTCGGGAGGGACCTATTAACGCCTCGAGGCGAGGCAGAGTCCGCCAACTCATATTCATCCCGAGCGGCACTTCTGGCAGGCGAAGATAGGCGCCATCCGCCATGATTCGGAAGTCACAGGCCACGACCAGTGCGCAGGCTCCTCCTATGCAGAATCCTTCAATTGCTGCAATTGTTACTGCCTCTATGTCCTCCCAGGCCTGGCAGAGATCGGGGCCAGCTGCAACCTGAGCGCGAAGCTCAAGCAAACTGGCGCCAGATGAGGCCCGTTGCCTCGAGCTCTTCAGGTCGGCTCCGGCAGAGAAAAAGTCATTTGCGCCGCAAAGGATGACCGCTCTGAGATCCGGACATCGCCTTAGCTTTACGGCAATCTCCGTTAATTCTGACATTAAAGTAGGGTCTAGGGCGTTTCGCTCTGCGGTACGTGCCAGCTGAACCTTAGCGACGCCCGCGCTGCTGCTTACTTGCAGACGAGACCAGCCATGCCGGACGATGATGTCAAGGGTATCCATATCAGGTCTCAAAACGCAGTGAGCGAAATCCGTCCGTTCCGGATTTCTCTTGCGTCTCCAATATGAACATTGATTACATATGCCGGCATGGAAGGCAAGATATCGAGGTCGACAATGGGTAACCCAAGTACGGCGACGGGATTTGGACCCGGGCCAGGATGGCCGCTCGAGCCCCGTGTCGCAGTAAAAAATCTACCGGGCTCAAAGATCCGCGAGGTTGCCAATGCCGGATTTGGCCGGACTGATGTCCTGCGCTTCTGGTTCGGAGAGAGTGATGAACCAACTCCAGGGTTCATCAAGGACGCGGCAGTTGCGGCTTTGGCGCGCGATGAGGTGTTCTATACGCATAATAATGGTCGTGAAGATCTGAGGCTGGAGTTATCGGCCTATCTGTCGACGCTTCATGGCCAACAGATAGAGCCGAAGCGGATTTCTGTCACGAGCTCCGGGGTGTCGGCCCTCATGATGGCAGCCCAAGCTATTGTCTCTCCCGGCGATCGTGTTGTTGTTGTTACCCCCCTCTGGCCCAATGTGGCAGAGATTCCGGTCATTCTCGGTGCGGAAGTAGTACGGGTCGGCCTCCGGCCAACGCCACGCGCCTGGAAGGTGGATCTTGAGGAGCTTTTGGCGGCGGTTACGCCCAAAACCCGGTTGCTGGTCATTAATTCGCCGTCCAACCCCACGGGTTGGATACTCAGCCGCGATGAACAGGAGGTAATACTCGCACATGCAAGGAAGCTCGGGGTATGGATACTCGCTGATGACGTGTATGAGCGCCTGGTTTATCGGCCCGGGATTAACTGCGCGCCGTCATTTCTTGAGATTTGCGGACCTGAAGATCGCGTGATTGGCGCCAACAGTTTCTCCAAATCATGGCTGATGACGGGCTGGCGGCTGGGCTGGCTGGTCACACCTAAAGAGCTCGAAGTCGATATCGGCAAGTTGATTGAATTCAACACTTCCTGTGCGCCGGGGTTCATCCAGTCCGCAGCGCTTGCTGCGCTGCGTCATGGCGAGGGATTTGTTCAATCCCTGAGAGAAGATCTCCACCACAAGCGTGACCGACTGCTTACGAGTTTGAAATCTATTCCTGGAGTGGAGGCCCCCACTCCACATGGCGGCATGTACGTGTTCTTTCGAATGATGGGACAAAATGATTCTGTTCAGCTTGCCAAGCGTCTGGTTTCAGAGGCTCGGCTCGGACTTGCTCCAGGGGTAGCATTTGGCCCCGAAGGTGAAGGCTGGATGCGCTGGTGCTTTGCGGCAAAGCAAGCCGGTCTTGATGAAGCCGTGGAGCGCCTTCATTCATGGGCTAAGCAGAATCAATCAACAGGAGTTTGATGATGCCAAAGGGATACATCATTGCGCGTGTGTCGATAGAGGATGAAGGCGCCTACAAGACCTATGCAGAGCTCGCGCGAATAGCCATGCAGAAATATGGCGCGCGGATTCTGGCGAGAGGTGGGCGGTATGAAGCACTGGAAGGCAGCGCGCGTCCCCGCAATGTCATACTCGAGTTTGATACATTTGAGGCTGCGCTAACCTACTGGAAGTCAAATGAATACCAGGATGCGCGCAAGCATCGTATCGGCGCTGCGGAGATAGAGCTGTGCGCGGTCGAGGGGGTATGAGGGAGGTTTTGGATCTGCGCCGATATCGACAGGCGAGTGGGAGCCTAGGCATTCGGCGCCGGCGAATCGGTGTGTCGTAGGTCAGGTTACCTTTTGTCGTTCCTGACCTGTGCGACGTGGAGGAAATGTGATGACGGCGGGACTTCGACGGGAGTTGTAAAACTTACGAGTGTGGAGCGGCTCGCTTCCACGAGGGCCGCTGGAGGGGGGGCACAAATGCCACGGCAGATTTCGTCTGGCAAAGGATGAGGTGTACCGCCAACCGTTTCCTCCTGGACCAAACATGTGCCGTGCAGAACCTGCTTGAATTCTGAACTCAGCCATCCGTCGGGCTCCAGCCCGACACATGCCCCTGGGGCCTTTCTCCTGGTGATGCGATATGATCAACGTTTACATTGACATGTTGGGACGGGCAGGGCTTTGATGTGAACGTTGATCATATTGGCGAGTGAGGGTTAGAAGCATATGGCCGGACTTAGCAAGAAAATGGCGGGCTTTGCGCAAGGAGTTCTTCCGGTAAATCCGGTCGAGGGCGAGCATGTTCGTTGGTCCGTGGAGGATCGTCTGGCACACTATAACTGCCCGGGGGTGTCTGTTTGTGTAATAGAAAACGGCGACATTGCCGACGCGGCCGGCTTCGGAGTAGTTACGCCGAATGGACGAACGGTCGATGCCGACACAATCTTTGCCGGTGCCTCTATCAGCAAGCCGGTGACGGCCATACTGGCACTGCAACTGGTTGAGCAGGGCAGGCTGTCTTTGGATGCACCTGTTAATGAGTATCTCAAGTCTTGGAAACTACCGGAAAATGCGTTCACCCGGGAAGTTCCGGTAACTCTCCGTCACCTCCTCAGCCACCGTGCGGGTACGACCGTCCATGGTTTTGGAGCATATCCGCGGGATAGGCAGGTTCCCACCCTGCTCGATGTTCTAAATGGAACACCGCCTTCTCCAACCCCTGCAGTGGTGGTTGACAAGCTTCCTGGCATCTCTGTCCGTTACTCTGGAGGCGGAACCCAGCTGGTACAGCTGCTTCTTGAAGAAGCCACAGGACTTAACTTTGCGGACCTCGCAGCGCAAAGAGTATTTGAACCTCTTGGCATGCGTCGGACGACCTTCCGGCAACCACTGCCTTCGGAACTAGAGCCATATGCCGCGATTGGTCACCACGCCGACGGGCGCCAGGTTAATGGCCGCTTCACCTTTACGCCACAGCTTGCTGCGGGCGGTATCTATACCTCGGGGCCCGACTACGCTCGGTTCATGATCGAGTGCCGCAATGCCTGGCTTGGCAAGCGCAATGTGCTTATCGGTCAGGCGATGGCGCGGGAGATGATGTCGGGTCAAGGCGGGGGCCAGTTTGGTCTCGGATGGGAAATATTCGGACGTGGCGCAGATACGCGCTTTGCTCATGGCGGATCGAATGAAGGTTACCAGTGTAATACCCTGTGTAACTTGGAAAAAGGATGGGGAGGTGTTGTTCTCACCAATAGTCTGAGCGGCATCATCCTCTACTATGAGCTCTTGAACGGACTTGCAGATGCATATGGCTGGCAGGGTTATATGAGGCCGCCACGTAAAGTGCGAAAGCTTGGTCCGGAAGAACAGGCAAAGTATGTTGGACGGTATAAGATCGTTAGCGGGCTTGAAGCGCCATATCTGGACGTCTGGATTCAGGATGGCCAACTCTACAGTCGTGTCGAAGGGCTGATACTGCCGGCAAGACCCGTCTACATGGACGTAAGTGGTCGCTTCTTTACCCAACAGACCCCGGGAGAGACCAAATTCATTCATGATGATACGGGTAAGGCTATTGGGCTGATTGCCTACGCACAGGGTGATATTGAGGTATTTCGTGCGGAACGCTCCGGTGATCCTGGGGCTTGAGCTACCCAGCGAGCCGATACGCCAAGCTTTTCCCAACGCCTGCTCCGGCTTTAATGCGGTGAACGCACAGGGGCTGGTGCAACAAATGTCTCAATGTCGGGGGTGCGAACTCTATGCATACGCTGAAAGGTAGGGTTGCTCTTGTTACTGCAGCAGGGCAGGGAATTGGGCGTGCGATAGCTGACCGGCTCGCAACGGATGGGGCCCATGTCGTGGCCTGCGATCGCAGCGCTGCATCCTTGTCCGGCTTAGGGAATGTTGAGCCCTATGTCCTAGACGTCACTGATGAACCTGCTGTCAGAGCTGCCGCTGACAAGTTCAGAGACGTCGACATACTGATAAATGGAGTTGGATATGTACATTCGGGTACGATACTTGAATGTAGCACGTCTGATTGGCAGACCTCGTTTAGGACAAACGTCGATTCTATGTATTATACAATCAGATCATTTATTCCTCGCATGCTCACTCGACAATTTGGCGTCATAGTCAATATTTCTTCGGTCGCTAGTTCAATAAAGGGTGTCGCGAACAGATTTGCCTATGGAGCAACAAAGGCCGCAGTGATTGGGTTAACCAAATCTGTGGCGGCGGACTTTGTCGGACAAGGTATCCGTTGCAACGCAATATGCCCTGGTACGGTGGAATCACCGTCGCTGGAGGAGCGTCTGCGTGCCACCGGCGATTACGAGGGGGCATTAAAGGCTTTCAGGGCGCGCCAACCTATGGGACGCCTGGGGCGGCCGGAAGAAGTTGCCGCGCTCGCGGCGTATCTGGCGAGTGATGACGGAGCATTCACGACGGGGCAGGCCTATGTCATCGACGGAGGATGGACCAATTGAACATAAAGGGCAGCGGACCAGAAGACGTGATGTTACTTCAATATTGTTCCCCGCGGTTGGAAGACGTTTCCGACAGCCGCGCCCACTCTGGTCAATTAGGATAGATGTTTTGGCGGCCCCGCCTCTCTCCCATCTGTGGTTTGGATCCAGATAAAAGTAGGGGGAAGATGAAATGCCAGACTTTCTGTGAAAGGTGGTGCTCCTGGGGTGTGCTGCCGTGACATGTCGGTCACAATGGCGCCAGAAATCCGCCTCGTTCGCCAGCGGCAAGGATTTAACAATGAGCTGACCACTTTCGGTGTGCGCAGATTAGGATTGACAGGGCGGGTGGACCGACCAAGAATATAAACGTCGTTTATATGTCAGGGTCTGGATGACTGAGGTTCGCTTTACCGAGGCAAAGGATTACCGGCCGCCTGACTTCGATGTCGACACGATCGATCTTGAATTTGATCTCTCTGCGGAGCGAACTGTTGTTCGCAACGCGATGCATTTGCGCAAGGTGGGAGCTGCCAGCCATATTGTTTTGAACGGGGTGGGGCTGGAGCTCTTACATCTGGAGTTAAACGGACGGGCTTTGGGCGAGCAAAGTTATCAACTGTCCCCAGGCCATTTGCAGATCGCGGACTGCCCGGACGAATTCGATCTTACGATCGTTACCGCCTGTACACCGCAGTCCAACACCTCGTCACGCGGCCTGTTCCTAGTAGGTAATACTCTTGCTACACAGTGCGAAGCCGAAGGCTTTCGCAAGATAACCTACTTCCTGGATCGGCCCGATGTTCTTGCACGCTACACGGTAAGGCTCGAGGCAGATGAGAAGAGATATCCACTGCTACTGTCCAATGGCAATCTGACGGGCGCCGGTAAACTTGGTGGCGGACGGCATTGGGTTCGCTGGAGTGATCCCTACCCCAAGCCCTGCTACATTTTCGCAGTAATTGGCGGAGATCTGGACTGCTTAAGCGATCGATTTATTACTCGAAGTGGGAAAAACGTTACGCTGAATTTCTATAGCGACACTGGATTTCCCGAGCGTTGCCGAAATGCCATGGACGCTTTGAAGCGATCGCTCTCTTGGGATGAAAAGACATTCGATCTCGAGTATGATCTTGATACCTACAATGTTGTTGCCCTGACCGGCTACGGTGGGGCAATGGAAAACAAAGGGTTAAATTTATTTGATACCAGCGGCGTTCTTTCCGATGCTGATATCGCTACGGATGAAGAAGCCCTCACCATCACGCGTATTATCGCACATGAGCAATTCCACAATTGGACTGGTAACCGGGTAACGTGCCGGGACTGGTTCCAGCTTTGCCTTAAAGAGGGGCTTACCCGCTTTCGCGATCAACGCTTTACGGAAGACATTACGGGTGGAAGGTTTCGAATCGACGAGATTCGGGCCCTGATGCGCAACCAGTTTCCCGAGGATGATGGCCCCGCTGCGCATCCTGTGCAGCCGCCCCGCTATTCCACAATAGAAAACTTTTATACCAACACGGTATACGACAAGGGTGCTGAACTTGTTCGCATGCTCGAAACTTTGCTTGGGCAGCGTGGATTCAGCAGTGGCTTTGCTCGTTACATCCAGGAAAACGATGGCAAGGCGGCGACAATAGATGACTTTCTCACCGCTATGGAAAAGGCCAGTGGCCGGGATTTAGCGCAGTTTCGGCTCTGGTACAGCCAGTCAGGCCGACCGAGGCTTAAGGTGCGGGCCTCATATGAGATGGACACCCAGAAGCTGCATCTTGATCTCGAGCAAAGCGGCAACGCGTCAGCTTTGCCGCTCCACATTCCTCTGCGCATCGGGCTTATCGACAGAAACGGCGATGCACTCACCTTTCGGGTGGGAAATGAAGAAGCTCGGGAGGAAGCTGTTCTGGAGTTGCGATCCGAAGGGCAGTCCATAACTCTCGAAAGTGTACAAGCGCCACCGCTTGTCTCGATATTGAGGGGATTTTCTGCACCCGTCAGCCTCGATTTTCCGATGCCCTACGAAGATCGGGTCGGTCTGCTGCTACATGACCGTGATCCATATGTGCGGTGGGAAAACGCCCAAAGTCTGTTCGTTGAGGAAACAAGACGTCTGGCGGCATGTGTGAGGACTGGCCAACCGTTACGTGTAACTGACGTGGTTTTGGAGGGGATTGCGCCATTATTTAGATGGAACGACGATCCATGGCTTCTGTCAGAGCTTCTCCTGTTGCCTGATGAACCCAGGTTGAGTGATGGGTTAGCAACTGTACCCCTCGATAGTCATATGCAGGCACGCGCAGTCTTACAAAAGACATTGGCACAGCGGTACGAAGTGGAATGGCGGCGTAAGCTAAATCAGGAACTTAGGCCAGATGAAGCGTTTCCGGATATGATCGCGACCGGAGAACGCCGGCTGACTCTCCTTGCCCTGGAGTATCTCATGAGCTTGGGGCAGGGCGCAGACGCCGAACTCTGCGCACAATGGGCTATAAATGCTGGGAACATGACATTGGCGCAAGGAGCTTTGACTATCCTCGCCAACTATGACGTTCCACAGCGGCAGGAAGCTCTAGAGAGATTCTATGACCGTTGGCGCAATCATCCGACGGTTATAAACAAGTGGTTTATGGTGCAGGCCCTGAGCCGAATGCCTGGTGCCGTCGATCATATTATCGCACTAGAGTCGCATCCGGCATTCGACAGATTCAATGTGGCCCGCGCGATGGCCTATTATGGGAGCTTTTGCCGACAGAATCGCGTGGCCTTCCACGACCCAAGCGGCAAAGGTTATGAGTTTTTGGCGAGCCGTCTTATCGATGCAGATCGCATGGGACGGGCAAGCGGCCGGTGGCTGATCGCACAAATCACGCAGTGGAAACGATATGATGCCGAGCGGCAGCGCCTCATGCGCGGAGCGCTACAGCGCATCCTTGAGACCGATAACATCTCAAATGGCTTGCGCGATCTAGTAAGTCAAACTCTTGGCGACGGAGAAAAATCCTGATGCGTTCCTTAATCGAAATAGCGGATGGCGTTCGTAGCGGTAAGCTCAAAGCAACGGCGGTTATAGAGGACGCGCTGGTGAGAATTGAACGGGGAAATGCCCGGCTCAATGCGTTTATTCGCACTGGCCCTGAACTAGCGCTGCGGCAGGCCCGCGAGATTGATGCCAGGGTGGCCCGTGGTGAAGACCCCGGCTTGCTCGCTGGAGTACCCCTGGGCGTCAAGGATATTGAGAACTGCATAGGATTTCCTATCACGCAGGGTAGCTGGTTTCTGCGCAACGAGCCGCCATGCACCACGGATTCGCATCACGTGGAGCGGCTGCGGAAGGCTGGTGCCATACCCGTGGGTATCACCGCGATGTCCGAATTTGGTATGGACTCGGCAACTTTCACCAAGGCTTATGGCGCCACCCGAAATCCCTGGAACCCGGAGACGACCCCCGGTGGATCGAGTGGTGGGTCTGCAGCCGCGGTCGCGTCAGGGATGGTACCGTTGGCCACGGGCACAGATGCGGGAGGGTCGATCCGGGAGCCTGCGGCCTTCACCAACCTCATAGGACTGAAGCCGGCCCACGGCCGTATCGCCAAAATGAATGGCTTTGCCAACTGGTCCGTTCATGGCGCGTTGACGCGCTCGGTTGCCGAGACCGCGCGCTATCTGGATGTAGCGGGTGGTCCGGATGACCGGGACCGGCAGTCACTTCCGGCTGTTCCATTCGCTTATGAGCGTATCATTGAAACTTTGGATGTCAGCGGGCTGCGCGCGGTATTTTCGCCAGATCATGGATATGCGGTCGTCGAACCGGAAGTGATTGCTCTGGCCCGGGACGCGGCCAGCCGTTTGATTCGTGTTGCAGGGCTTTCCGAGCTCAACCGGCTCTTCCATCCGGTAAATGTGTACCGGCACTGGGGCGCGATCATGCTCTACAATCTGGAAGAGGATTTCACCCGGCAAGGGATTCTGCCGGATGGATTCGACATGCTCGCCGAGCAGACCAAGCGCAGTCTAAAGCGGATTAGGGACCGGCGGGCCGAGATTGACCTCAAGGAATCATGGAACAAGATCTACCAGCTTGAGCAGGAAATGGCGGCGTTCTTTTTGGACGCCGATCTGCTGATGTCGCCGGCGACCGCCTGCGCACCCTATCCGGCCGACAGCACGATTCCTGAACTTATTGATGGCAGGGATGCAAGCGAGTCAGGCGTCGAGCCATTTGGGGTGGTGGCGAACGTATGCTGGAACCCGTCAATTTCGATTCCAGCGGGCTTTACGGCCAAAGGCGTACCGGTAGGACTGCAGATCACGGCACGCCGCCATCGCGACGACATTTTGCTTCGCCTCGCTCGAATCTATGAGAAGGCCTATCCGTGGACCTTCCCCTGGGATTGAAGCCGCCTGCGGACAGCACAGCCAAAGATCGGATCCCCGGGGTCGCAAAATAGTTGCAGGGGGACGCGGTAGAGGGGAGCTGCGGCTCAGCTAAAGTCTCCCGGCCTTAGGGGCCCCTGCCGCGTTGCCTGGCTGTGCGCGTGTGCGCGGCAGGCAGACTTGGCGAGGCGTGTATCCACGCAGAGTGGTGGCGTTATCACCTTAGGGCGCTCCGGGATGGGGCTTCACCGCAGGGCACAAGTCTAAAAAAAGTCTATATGAACGGTGTTGACATTTGATCGCAGAAATATGAACCTTGTTTATATGGGTCAGTGCTAAGTCAGCGGAAGGGGGCTTTGAATGACACGGGCAGGTAAGTTGGGACTTCTGGTAACGGCGGCGGCGCTGCCACTACTGGCGATGGCCAGTGCGGCTCAGGCCTCCACACCTATCGAGGAGGTCGTGGTTACTGCCGAGCGCAGGCCGGACACCCTCTTCAGTGTTCCCGCCACGGTGAATGCCGTCACTGGGAATCAGATCAAGAACCTCGGCTTGGTTACCATGAAGTCGATCGTGCAGATGATACCCAATGTGGTATTGCCGAACGACCCGGAAGATTTCGAGACCTACATAAACATACGAGGCATTCGCCAGGCTGATATTAACGCAGAACCCAATTTTGGCTTCTTCCGCAATGGCATTTATGACGGCGGTGAGCGTACCAATTTGGGAAATCTGATCGACGTCTCACGCGTGGAGGTTCTGAGTGGTCCGCAGTCCGGTCTTTATGGACGTGATGCCGTTGGTGGCGTAGTCAATGTTGTTTACGCGACTCCGCATCTTCACGGTCTCGATGGATATGCGATTGCAAGTTATGGTCGCTACGACCGTAGCGAGCTTCAAGGTGCGGTAAATATTCCGGTAAGCAATCACTTTGCGGTTCGCCTGACCGGATGGTGGATCAACCAGAACGAGGGGCAGTTCTATAACCCGACGCTCAATCGCTATATCGATCAGCACTCCGACAAGGGTGGTCGCATTGGTGCACTCTGGCAGGTAAATCCAAATCTCACAGTAAATTGGGAAATGGAGCTGGAAGATCGCCATGGACCATCGCGTACGACGTTTGCGCCTAAGGGCATTGCCAATCCATTTTCCTGCTGCGGGTTCCCGGTGTCTCAGCCAGAAACGCTGATGACGATCCGTCGTAATACGCCGAACAAGGAAAAATGGCAGCAGTTCTACATTTCCCAGGACATCAACTACAACACACGTAGTTGGTTGGGGTCATTTGAGCTGCAGTCGTCTTACCGTAACTACCACCTCAATCTGATTGAAGATAACGACCAGACTCCGTTCGGTCCCAACTATGGCCCAGCGGTTCAGCAGACCGCGCAGTTGCGCCATGAAAGCCTTAACAACTACTACTTCAATCTTTTGTGGAGATCACCAGTACACCAGAAGGTTAGCTGGATTGCAGGTGTCGATTACTTCAATGAGCACTTTTCATTTGTGCGTGAGTTCCAGGGCAGCGTGAACTTCAATCTCCTCAACAACACGTTCGCGCCCGGCTTCACCTACATGAATTTGCTGTGCTCTGCCTATCTCTATCCCTACAGCGGTGGGTGCCAGGGTCTTCCAGGTGTTCCAGCCGCGGGCAGCTATCCCTACACTGTTCCGAACATCGGCGTGCAGTCTTCGGTCAATGCCTTTGGCGCGCCCGGAAGCCACATCAACACCCGGTCGGTTTCGGCATTTGCAAGCGTTACGTACAACATTACCAAGGATCTCAATCTAACTGGAACGGTACGCTGGGACCAGGACACCAAGATTCTCAACTATATTCAGGGCGCGATACCCTCTCTCGCATCCTCGCCAACCGCCGCGGCCTATCTTGGGCCACTGTTCTCTGAGATCTTTTACCCCTTCCAGTCCCAGCAATCGCCAACCTTTGTCCACATATCACCGAGTGTTACGCTCCAGTATTTCCTGAACCCGAACGTCAATCTCTATGCCATATATTCAACCGGCTTCCGGTCGGGCGGATTTAATCTGGGTACTTCATCGCCAGCCTTCCTTTCTTACAAGCCAGAAACAGACTCAAACTATGAGGTCGGTGCAAAGACCAAATGGCTGGGTGGCAGACTGTTTATCAATGGGGATTTCTTCTATATGCCCCAGCGTAATCTGGTTGAGCCGGAACTTGATCCGACCGAGCCTGCCTTCCTTTTCCTCTATTATCTGAAAAACGTCGGCAGCGCCCGGAACTACGGGATAGAGCTGTCCTCACAATATCAGGCAACCAGCTGGTGGAACGTAGGAGCAAGCGTTGGCTGGCTTGATGCGAAGTACACCAGCGGCGTTACCGAAGGTACGTCGATCATTGGTCAAAGCATTCCTCTAACCCGTACCTGGACCATCAATCTGAACAGTCATATGGCCTATCCGCTGCACGATGGCACCAGGCTACTTGCTGATATCAACTGGCGCCTGGAATATGGCGGGTGGCTCACGCCATCGCAGCCGCCGACCTATGCGCTTAACACGACGCCCTACAGCGATTTCAATGATCTCGACGTCGATGCAGGCATGAGCTTCGGTAATAAGCGGATAGTTGCCTATGTCGACAATGCGTTTAACGATGTGATCTGGCAGTTCCAGTACGCCAATGGTTCGGCCAATGTGAACTATGGCAGAACTTACGGCCTGCGGTTTGAAATCGACTTCTAAGCTTGGAGGTGGCGGCGGCGCGTTTGCGTCGCCGCCACTTTCACGTCGCGAGTACTTTGGCCGCTGTACCGTCAAGAAAACTTGCTACAGCGTCCCGAACGAACGCCCGCATCTCGGAGCGTTTCCCCGAACGGAATTCATAGAGATCTTCCACGATATTGCGGCACAATCCCGAAACAAGTGCAGCAAGAGTATAAGCAATGATGTTCTGCTCGTGTGATAGAGCCGGGTTTTCCGGGTCGTGCCTGTTCTCACCGTAGATTATTCTGGATGCGATGGCCATTCCCGCGTCAGTTGCAACGCGGAAGCGATCATTGGAAAGAGCATTCGGAATCTGCCCATACATAATCCGAAACAGCTCTTTGTTTTCGACAGCAAATTCGGCATACATCGCGGCCACATCGAGAATGGCGCTGCGCCGGTCTGCGGCGCGGGAAATGATGCGTTCGGCCTGGGCATTGCGTTGCTCAAAGCCTTCGGCCGCCAGATTAAGCAGAAGCTCATTGAGGCTGCTGAAGTGATTATAGAAATTGGCGGGTGTGACGCCTACGTCACGGGCTAGGCGGCGGACAGAAATGTCCTCGACCTTGCCGTCTTTCAGCATTGCTGCAGCGGCCGTCATTAGGTCGTTGGCGACGTTGCCTTTGTGATATGGTCTGGCTTTCCGACTTCGCGCCGTTGCCTGAGGCATGCTGTAGGCCGCTCCCGGATGTCTACTGCAAGGGCAGCCTCTAACCCCTAAGCCAGGCCTTTGCAAGCTTTCAGCTTACGGGATTTCTAAGAGGCGTCCATGGCGTCGCAATATTGCCTGTATACGGGGGATAGGGATATGCGGGACGATGCGCCCATCGCGGCCGACCATGGTTTCGTTGGCGAAAAGGCTGTTTAGGATAGCCTCATCAACGGCTTCAATAGTGGCCTCATAGAACCGGCTCATAGGTTCTTCTGCCAGTGCCTCAATCGCCAGAAGTCCCTCGTGCTGTTCTACAACCGCTTGGTTCGCAGTGGAAAACGCGAGGAACAGATCACCCGACTCGTTAGATGCGATGCCGCCCGAGCGGGCGATGCCATAGGAGGCCCGTCGGGCGATACGCTTGAGTTGATGAGGAAGCATCGGCGCATCGGTCGCAACGATGACAATGATTGAGCCGTTTTCCGCGTCCGAAACCAGAGGTGCATCGATGGGAATTTCTGCGCCGATTGGGATTCCTGCAATGTGCAACAGGTGGCGCTTGCCGAAATTGCTCTGAACGAAGGCCCCAACAGTCCATTGCCGCCCTGCGTAGTCGACCAGCCTGGACGCCGTTCCGGATCCCCCTTTGAACTCGTAACAGCGCATGCCAGTCCCGCCACCAACACTGCCTTCCTCAATGGGGCCGGATCGGGCGTCATCAAAGGCGGCCAGCACGTGCTCCGGTTTGATGTGGTGTCCGTTAATGTCGCTGAGAGCACCATCATAGGTTTCGGCGGCGACAGGAAGCCAGAACGGTTGGTCCAGTTTTGCACTCGCATCAAGCTGGGAAAAAAGCCATTGAGCGGTGACGTCGCGGGTAAGCCCGCATGAATGTGTATTGGTAATGGTAATAGGGCCATCGAAGCGGCCGCGTTCCTCAACGAAGGCCATACCCGTCATCTCGCCGTTCCCGCTCATGCTGAAATGACCGGCAAACGCCGCCGCGTTGGCGTTTGCCCGTCCATGAGCAAAGACTGCTGTGACACCAGTACGAACGGGCCCCTTGCCGACGACAAGGGGCCCCTCGCCTTTGATGAGTGTGCAGTAGCCGACTTCCACGCCCTGGACGTCGGTAATCGCATTCCAGCGGCCGGGTTTCCCAGTGAACGGTATTCCAGCACCACGGGCACGCAGTTTACCGCTTGGAGTGCGAAAGTGAGGGGCGTTCATATTCGGTTCAATTCATTTCTCTGAGAGCAGCAAGGGCCTTTTCCAGGACATCGTCAATATCCTTCTCGGTAAGCGGAGTGGACAGTACGAAGAAGCCTGGCGCCCCCATAATAACGCCATGATTAAGCATGTAGCGGAAAAATTGCCCTGCACGCGCTTGCGCCTGAACGTTCGTACGCATGCTGTTTACGACATCCCGATATGTCTCTACTTGGTTATCGGAATGGAACAGGCAGACCATGGACGTGGCACCGCCAACCATTCCGGGAGCTTTTGCGATATTCAGAGCTTCTTGCAGTCCCTTACGCAAACGATCACCAAGCGCTGACAACCGGTCGAAAGAAGCTTCGTCAAAGAGCTGCATTGCCTTTAGACCGGCAGCCATGGTCATCGGGTTGGCATTGAAGGTGCCACCGTGGCCAAGCTTGGGAGAGCCGTTTCTTGGATCAAAAAGGGCCTCCATAATTTCTCGGCGCCCGCCCACGGCTCCCACTGGCAGTCCCCCGCCAATGATTTTACCAAGGGCTGTGATGTCTGGCGCTACTCCGAGCGCTCCCTGTGCGCCTCGGAAGCCAAGGCGGAAACTGTACACTTCGTCGAATACCAGCATGGCTCCAGCCTTTTTTGTCTCGTCGCGGAGCATGGCGACGAATTCGCGGGTGGCAGGCTTGTAGCCAAGATTCTTGACTAGCGGATCAATGAGTACTCCGGCTAGCTCAGAAGCGTGCTGGCGGATCAGTTTGCGGCATACTTCAACCTGATTCATCGGCAGCACCAAAGTATCCGCAGCGGTGCCAGGTCCCGTGCCAGCCGGTGCAACGCTTGCGGGTGCGTCAGGATCACCCCAGGCACTCGGGGAAGGGGCGACGCTGATTGAAGCGGTTTCGCTGCTGCCGTGATAAGCACCTTCTATTTTTGCGATTTTGGGGCGGCCAGTGATTGCGCGCGCAGCGCGTATGGCCATCATCACGGCTTCGGTCCCCGAATTGCAGAATCGGACCTGTTCGATGGTTGGAATACGGTCGGTAATGATCTCCGCCAGCTCAACTTCTTCCCGGGTGGGTAAGGCAATCGCAAGCAACCGTTCCGCCTGCTTCTGGATTGCTGCGACAATCTCCGGATGGTTATGGCCATGAATCAGGGCCGAGTAGTTCGCGATGAAGTCTAGTCGTTCAACCCCGTCAATGTCCCAAACCCGCGCGCCTTTGGCACGGTCCGCGTAGATCGGATAGGGAGGGAAGAAGACAGTATGGCGGGAATTGCCGCCGGGAAGAACTTTGGTTGCCCGTTCAAAGAACGCAGCCGACTTTGATTTGCTATCAGGGTACATGTCTTTCCTCCAGCGCTGATAATTGCGCTTTGGTGTGTCGTCAAAATATATACAATGTATATATTGCCCCTGGTTGGCGCGTTGGTCAAGTACGCTATGTCACGCTGGAATTTGTAGCTGTGCCGCGGGTAAGACGGCGAAGGATGGCGCGGTGCCTGTTCGCGGTGATGGGAAACCGCCAGGCAAATATCACTGCAACGAAATAAAGCAGGGCGGGATACACGAGATAGCAGAGCAGGAGGCCGGTTTGCGCGGCGGAGGTGTTGTGTCCGCCAACATGATAGTGAAACAGGTCAAGCGCCGTAAAAGAAAGTCCTGCGCCAATGGCCATTGTCACCTTTATAAGCAGGGTATTGAAGGCGAATATATTGCCGGCCTTGTTCACCCGGGTGCGCATAAGGTCATAATCAACGACATCTCCAAGTACCGCATAGGGACAGATATAGGCTGGCGCATTCAAAACGGCGCTGAGTGCGGTGAGGCCGAGTAGCATCGGCAGGCCGCCCAGAAACGGGATCAGCAGAACTAGCGGCCGCGTTATCACGTCGACAAACATGCTGAAGGCCCAGACGCGATGCTTTCCAAACTTGGCGACAGCGCGATACCAGGGAGGCATCGTGACACCCTGTGCCACGAAGAAGACGATCATCATCAGCGGGTAGGCCGATGCCATATGCATATAGTCAGAGATGAAAATCAGCGAGACAGAAAGGAACGCTCCCTGGCTCAATCCCCAGGCGCCGATAATTCCGCAATAGTACCAGAGTGGACGATTCGTGCGTAAAGACACAAACAGTTCACGCAAGGTGGCGAGGCGATGGGATGGGGCGTCACCGGAAGGCACAAATATGATCGCGATCAGGACACTTGCCGGCATTAATGCCACATAGAGCCATGCGATACCGGTCAGAGCCGTACCTGTAATTGCCATGGTACCGGTAAAATGTGAAAGCGCGATAGGCATCAGCCAGAAAATGAGGCTGCCAACTACCGTCAATACGGCCACATAGGTGTTGATGCGTGATCTTTGTACATAGTCGCGGCTGAGTTCCGCGGTCCACGCTGCTCTAGGGATCTCAAAGAGTGAAAACCCGAAGTACAACAGAAATGACCAGACACCGTAATAGAGAAATCGCGTCTGAGCGTTAGGCTGAAACAGGAAGAAGATTGCGACAGAACAAACGAGCGCGGCCGCGAATACCCACAGCTTGCGCCGCCCTAGGCGATCGGGCGTACGGTCGCACAGGTATCCGATTGTCGGGTCAAGAACGGCATCAAGAATGCGGCTGCCGGTCGTCATTGCTGCAATCTGCAGCAGTGTGACTTTCGTGTGAGCGGCATAAAACTGAGGAATAACAATATTGAGTGGCAGTACGACAAATGAGTGAGGTAAATTCGGAAAGGAGAATATGAACAGTTCCCGGATGCTGGGTTTCTTTTTGGTCGACGGTGAACTTTGAGCGCCTTCGGCAGGCAATGTTGTATCGATGGCCATGCGAAATTCCGATCACTGCCCGGAAAGTGTACATCGTTCATATCGCGGCGCAAGTCAGGAGGGGTGGCTAAATGTCTGGCTATGATCAAGTTGTAATGTTGACTTCGCCCTGACACTGGGTCGGGGTTTAGGCGATATACCGGCTCGGGTTTGCTGACGGGGTAGATGGGGTCGGGGGAACTAGTCTCAACCGGTCGTGCTGAGCTTTGGTTCACGTACCTGGCCAAATGAGGCGACGTGATGGTGGGTAGCTGGGGCAGGCTCCGGGCCATTTATGGATGACAGGCTTCCAGTTGGTGCCGCATGGTCGTCTGGGCGAAGGTGGGGCGCGTTCTGGCACCGCAATTCTTAATGGATGGGTCCATCATGTAATCGTGTGCGGCCCCCTGACCTGCGAAGACGAGAGTTGCAAGGGCTGGATGAGCGAGGGCCCAAGCGGAGACTGGGCTGACGTCAGGGGCCCGTCATGTTGCGTCAATGCCTCACGGCGGCTTGATGACCATATCTGAGGTGGAGTGGTGGCCAGGTCTCAGGCTCCCGGAATTAGTGCGAGAGTCCTCCGATCGGTTGTGGGCAGTACTAGCCTAAGAGATGGCAGGCGTGCCTCCGCTACTCCGGATAAATCTCTCTCTCGCTCTGGAGCCTTGCTGTATCGCGGTGACCCGGGCGCACGGTCTGTCTCACGCGCGGAGGCACGTGCGGCAGCTCAGTGTCGCTGCATACGGCTATCGAGCGTATCGCTACCTGCCCAAGCGCTGGGATAGCCTTGAATGTTCGGCTTCCGGACGTAGCTCACAGCGGCCACCGGACGCCGTGTGCGGCTGCCTCATGAGAAAGTTACGCTGCGGTATGTTTGTTGCTGGGGCTCTGGGGCAATCGTAGTCGCGTGCTGGCTCTCCCCGATGTAGGCAATGAAAATATGTGTTGGATTTGGGCGCTGCCGAATCCCGGGCTGTCGCTGTCGCTGGGGAGCGGCCGTTCGGGGCCAGGCGCCGCGCGTTGTTGGCGCGTTTCTGGTGCTCCTGAAGTGTGGTCACTTACATGGGAAGATCCCCTTGCGACGCGGTAATTTTGACCGTCAAATCGCCCTAGTCCCTGAATTTTCTGCAGAATTTGGCTATATCGTTCTGTGGGTAGAACGAGCTGTTGCATTTGCCGCTCTACCCACCTGGTGCAGTGCACACTAAATCAGACGCGTGATTTGAACGGGCTCCCGGGCGTATCTGAAGGAAAAAGCGTCCAGGGGCTATCGAAGTGAACTCGCAGCTTATCGGTGTCCGATGCCGCGGGGGTTGCAATCGCCCCCCCCAGCAGCCTCCGCGACGGACCCACCGATGCGCCTGGGCTGGACACGCAGCCAGCCCTTAACCTGCCGTCCGGTCCAGGCGCACCAATTTGTGGACACAGTCATGTTCTGTAGCGAAGCCTCTACCCTCTGCCCGCGTGTGCTCGCGACGATGACAATCATCGCCGGCGCTGTCGCAGGCCTTGCCGCGGGTCTGTCGCTCGGAGTGCTCATTTGGCGACTCGTGGCCTGAAGGCTGGCCGCGCTCCCGGGCCAAGAGCCTCCCGCGATATCAGAATGTCTCGCGATGTCGGACCTAAGGCTGAGTGGCGACACAGATGGACCTAATTTGCAGGCCGTCTCAGCCGTGACAACTCATCAGAACCGCGGCCAGCTCAAGAACCTCGCAGAGCCCCTATAGGCAAGATGTGATGAGCCCCACCGTCACCTTTCCTGGCTACAGATCTGTGCCGCAGGGGGCGCGGGCGGCGGCGCCCCTGTTATCGGACATCAGCATCAAGGCGTCGTCACATGCGCGCTGTGCCATGCTACGGAATGATCGCTAAGCTACTGCTAAGGCGCTTTTTACATCTGGCACCTGTCAGCAGCAGCCAGGCACCGTCCCCACGGCGGGCTCCGTATATATGGAATTGATATAAACCCCAGCTTTGCTGTCACTGGAATTGATATGGACCTTCATCCACCCTGCGCCTGAAGCAGACAGCGCGGATGTGAGGCTTTGGCAGACCTGATATTCCTTCTCATCGCCGCAGCATTCTTTGCTGCAGCGATCGCCTACATCAGCCTGTGCGAGCGGATGTGAGGATCACATGACCATTGACTATGCGCTGGGCGCACTCGTTGCGCTCGGCATACTCATATATCTGGTTTACGCCCTTATTCGCCCCGAAAAATTTTAGGAGCAGACCATGTCATTTCATGGCTGGGTGCAAATCATCCTTTACTGCCTGAGCATTCTGGTTTGTGTCAAACCGCTTGGGACGTATATGGCGCGTGTTTTTGCGGGAGAAAAGGTGTTTTTGTCCCCAATCGTTCGCCCGCTGGAGCGCACCGTCTACCGCCTGTGTGGCATAAATCCTGACCAGGAGCAGCACTGGACAAGCTACACAACTGCAATGCTGGTATTTTCGCTGATGGCATTTCTGTTCACCTATGCCATTCAGCGATTACAAGGCATTTTGCCCTTCAATCCCCAACATATGGCTGCAGTAGCACCAGATCTTTCCTTTAACACAGCCGTGAGCTTTGCCAGCAATACAAACTGGCAAGCCTATTCCGGCGAAACCACCCTCAGCTATTTTACCCAGATGGCTGCGCTGACAGTTCAGAACTTTGTATCTGCTGCGGCGGGTATTGCCCTCGCCGTTGCACTAATTCGTGGTTTCATGCGGTCCCAAACCAAAACCCTCGGAAACTTCTGGACAGATCTGACGCGAACTACACTTTATATCCTGCTGCCGCTGTCAATCGTGGTCGCGATCGCCCTTGTTATTCTGGGCGTTCCCCAAAACCTTGATCCCTACACGCATGTCATCACCCTCAGTGGAGCAAAGCAGCTTATCGCTCAAGGTCCTGTCGCCTCCCAGGTAGCAATCAAACAGCTTGGTACCAATGGTGGAGGCTTCTTTAACGCCAATTCGTCATTTCCATTTGAAAACCCAAATGCTCTTTCCAACTTTATTGAGGTATGGGCGATTTTGGTCATCAGCGCGGCACTGACCTATACGTTCGGAGTAATGATCAATGACCGCCGCCAGGGATGGGCCCTGTTCGCAGTCATGTCGCTGTTCTTCGTTACGGGTACCGCGGTCACATATTGGGCCGAATCCCATCCGTCGCTGGCCATAACGCAGCCACACGTCGACACCGCGCATTCCGCACTCCAAACAGGGGGCAACATGGAAGGCAAAGAGGTGCGGTTTGGCATTGTCAACTCGGCAATATGGGCAAATGCCACGACCGATGCCTCAAACGGCTCAGTCAACGCCATGATGGACAGCTTTACTCCCATCGGTGGCCTCGTGCCCCTTATCAACATGCAACTTGGCGAGATTGTGTTCGGCGGTGTTGGATCTGGACTGTATGGCATGCTGCTGTTCGCAATTCTGGCAGTGTTCATTGCCGGATTAATGGTGGGACGGACTCCAGAATATCTGGGGAAGAAAATCGAAGCACGTGAAGTGAAAATGGCGATGCTCGCGATATTGATCCTGCCCATGTCGATCCTGGGCTTCACTGCGGTCGCGTCGGAACTTCCCGCCGCATTAACAAGCCTTGCAAATTCTGGTCCACATGGGTTCAGCGAAATTTTGTACGCCTATACTTCCGGAACTGCCAATAATGGAAGTGCGTTCGCTGGGCTCAATGCCAATACGCCCTTTTGGAACACCACTGTTGGTCTATCGATGCTTATAGGCCGGTTTCTCTTTATCGTACCGATGATGGCGGTGGCAGGGTCGTTGGGCGAAAAGAAGATCATACCCGCGTCTGCGGGCACCTTCCCGACAACCGGCCTGTTATGGGTCGGCCTTTTAACCGGCGTGATTCTCATTGTCGGAGGGTTAACATTCTTTCCAGCCTTGGCATTAGGGCCGATTGCGGAGCACTTCGCAATGATGGCTGGAAAATTGTACTAGGTGGAGTTGCCTATGCAGATCGCCCACAAGGTGCGTAAGCGCACAGCAAGAGCTTCTCTGTTCGATCGCTCGCTGCTTGTCACTGCTATTGGTCAGGCGTTTCGCAAGCTTGATCCAAGGCTCATGGCACGCAATCCCGTTATGTTTGTGGTTGAAATAGTAACCTCGCTAACTACCGTGTTACTGATCCGCGATGCCATCGTCGGAAGAAGCCATCTCAGCTTTGATTTCCAAATCAATCTTTGGCTCTGGTTTACTGTACTGTTTGCGAATTTCGCGGAAGCGGTAGCTGAGGGACGCGGAAAGGCGCAGGCGGAGTCGCTCCGGAAGACAAAAGTTGAACTCTCGGCAAAAAAGCTCGCCGATAGTCACACCAAGGTCTGGAGAAAGGTTCCGGCTCATGAACTTGAACGCGGGGATCTCGTCCTGGTAGAGGCCGGTGACCTCATCCCTTCCGATGGCGATGTCGTCGAAGGCGTAGCGTCTGTGGATGAGTCAGCGATAACTGGCGAGAGTGCGCCTGTTATCCGTGAATCGGGGGGCGACCGCTCCGCCGTAACCGGAGGGACGCGCGTACTATCAGATCAGATTGTGGTTCGCATAACGGCAACTAAAGGATCAACGTTCCTTGATCGCATGATATCGCTTGTAGAAGGAGCTTCGCGACAAAAAACTCCGAATGAGATCGCACTCAATATCCTTCTGGCAGGGATGACCATCATCTTCGTCTTTGCGATTGTTACCATTCCTTCCTTTGCGGCCTACGCGAATGGGGAGGTTAGCGTACTAATGTTGGTTGCGCTATTTGTGACATTAATCCCAACTACAATTGGCGCGCTGCTGTCCGCAATCGGCATTGCCGGTATGGATAGGCTAGTACGCTTTAATGTCCTGGCCATGTCTGGGCGCGCGGTAGAAGCGGCCGGAGACGTTGACACACTGCTACTGGACAAGACCGGCACGATAACTCTCGGTAATAGGCAGGCTGTAGAATTTGTTACGCTTCAAGGAGTCGCGAAGGGTGAGCTGGCAGAGGCCGCACTTTTATCTTCGGTACCGGACGAGACGCCGGAAGGGCGCTCGATTGTCCAGCTAGCAATCGCCAAGTATGGGTTAAGCGAGGATCAGAAGACCATTACGAATGCCAGTTTTGTTCCCTTCTCCGCTCAGACACGTATCAGCGGGATCGACATGGGCACAACGACCATTCGAAAGGGAGCTATAGATGCCGTACTGAAGGCATCGCCCAATGCCAACACCTTCGCTTCTCACCAGACTGAAGTTATAGCTGAACGTATCGCCAAGGAGGGAGGAACGCCGCTGGCGGTTGCTAAGAATGGGAGATTACTGGGTGTAATTCACCTCAAAGATATCGTGAAGGGAGGCATTCGCGAGAGGTTTTCTGCACTAAGGCAGATGGGCATTCGTACAGTGATGATTACTGGTGACAATCCTCTGACTGCAGCAGCAATCGCTGCGGAAGCGGGAGTCGACGATTTTCTGGCGCAAGCGACTCCTGAAACCAAGCTTGAGCTGATTAGGTCCGAGCAGGCCAAGGGTAAACTGGTGGCCATGTGCGGCGATGGCACCAACGATGCTCCGGCCTTGGCGCAAGCAGATGTAGGCGTGGCTATGAACACAGGTACAATGGCGGCGCGTGAGGCTGGAAATATGGTTGATCTGGACAGCGATCCGACCAAGCTCATTGAGATAGTGGAGATCGGAAAACAGCTTTTGATGACCCGCGGGGCACTTACAACCTTTTCGATCGCCAATGACGTAGCAAAGTATTTTGCCATCATTCCGGCCATTTTTCTCGCGTTTTATCCGCAGCTTGGAACGCTCAACATAATGGACCTTCACAGTCCACGAAGCGCGATATTATCGGCCATCATTTTCAATGCCCTGGTAATCATTGCCTTAATTCCGCTGGCCCTGAATGGAGTGCGCTATCGCGCAGACAGCGCGGCAAACGTGTTGCGTCGTAATCTGCTGATCTATGGGGTGGGTGGGCTCATAATTCCTTTCATTGGCATCAAGTTGATCGACATGGCTGTGGTGGCCATGGGTTGGATTTAGGGAGGCATTTCCATGCTGAAGCATGTTACGCGCTCCTTTCTCATGATGGCTGTCATGACTATTCTCACGGGCCTGGTTTATCCCCTGGCGATGACTGGGCTGGCTGAAGGCTTGTTGCCGTTTCAGGCACACGGTAGCCTTGTCAGGGCTGACGGCCGAGTTATTGGCTCGGAGCTGATCGAGCAGCCATTCAGTGCCCCGAGATATTTTTATGGCAGGCCCTCGGCAACGACGCCGCCGGATAATGCCGCAAGCTCAGGTGGTTCCAACCTTGGGCCGACCTCCCGGACACTGGCGCTACGCGTGCGCGCGGCCGCGGCCAAACTTGCGAGACAAAATCCTGGTAGGGAGGTTCCGGTGGATCTGGTGACGACGTCTGGAAGTGGGGTCGACCCGGATATCACGCCCGCAGGGGCACTGTTTCAGGTACCGAGAGTGGCTGCGGCGAGGGGCCTGCCCGAATCCATGGTGCGGGCTCTGGTGCTCTCTCATATCGATGAACCCGTACTCGGGTTGATAGGCGAGCCCCATGTCAATGTCCTCAGGTTAAATCTCGCCCTTGATCGTGTTGCCGCCCTCCATCAGCGTACCATGATGCGTTAGACTGGGGTCATGAGCGACGAACGCCAGGAAGCCATACGGCCCTCGCCTGAAGCATTGCTTGAGGCGGCAAAGCAGGAGGGACGAGGTCGCCTCAAGGTCTTTCTTGGCGCAGCACCCGGTGTGGGCAAAACTTTTGAGATGCTCCAGCAGGCCAAGGCACGGCGACTTGAGGGAGACGACGTCGTCATTGGTGTGGTGGAAACCCATGGACGGGTTGAAACCGAAGTCTTGACCCGGGGCCTTGAGACCGTTCCAAAGAAGCGCATTCCCTACCGCGGGCAGGTACTCCTGGAAATGGATCTTGATGCCGTGCTGCAGCGGCGTCCCAAGCTCGTTCTGGTCGACGAGCTGGCCCATAGTAATGCGCCCGGTAGCCGTCATCCCAAGCGTTACGTGGATGTGGAAGAGTTGTTGACGGCGGGCATTGATGTCTACACCACACTCAATATACAGCATATTGAAAGTCTGAACGATGTCGTTGCGAAGATAACCCGAATACGGGTTCGTGAGATCGTGCCGGATTCAGTTCTGGATAGAGCGGATGAGGTTGAGCTTGTTGATACCACGCCTGATGATCTGCTGCAGCGCCTGAGGGAAGGAAAGGTATACGTTCCCGAAACTGCCGCACGGGCCGTTCGGCACTACTTCATGCCAGGGAATCTCGCGGCACTCAGAGAACTAGCCTTGCGCAGAACTGCTCAACGGGTGGATGAGCAGGTGCTCAATTACATGCGCTCGCATGCAATTAAGGGACCGTGGGAGTCGAGCGAGAGGGTACTCGTTTGTGTCAACGAGCGGGCCAGTTCCCAGGCACTGGTCAGGTTCACCCGCAGGTTGGCTGACCGTCTGAAGGGTGCCTGGACAGCGATCTATATCGAAACATCCCACACGTCACATCTAACCGAAGCTGAGCGAGACCGGATTGCAGAAGCCTTGCGAATGGCAGAGCGGCTCGGCGGCCAGGTGGTGACACTGCCGGCCCCAAATGCTGCGGAAGCCATCATAGATTACGCCCGCGCGAATAATTTCACTCACGTCGTTTTGTCGAGTTACCCTAGGTATCGCCTGTGGGAGTTGGTCAGAGGATCATTCCTGAATGCAGTTATCCGCAGGGCAGGGGATATCAACCTTCATATCGTGCCGTCTGCAGAACCTCCTGCTCGCCCATCTGTAGGGCGTCTTCTGCCCCGAGGGCCGGAATTCGGCGATCGATTTGCCTACCTCGGAAGCACGATTGCGGTTATTGCGGCGTTGATCGTTGGCGAGATCTTAAGTCTCTTCGGAATCACCAATGTAGCACTGGTTTTTCTGACGGCTGTGCTGGCGAGCGCAGTCGGATATGGCCTTCTGCCAGCGCTTTTTACCTGTATACTTGCGTCGCTGGCATATAATTTTTTCTTCTTGCCGCCGCTCTACACGTTTACGGTTGCTGATCCGGAAAATGTTATTGCGCTCTTCTTTTTTGCCGTAGTTGCGGTGATCACGAGTAATCTGACTGCCCGCATTAGGGCCCAGGCGGTGGCTGCCCAGGAGCGGGCGCAGGTTACAGAAAGTCTGTATCAGTTCAGCCGTAAACTTGCCGCTATAGCAGACATCGATGATCTTCTCTGGGCTGCAGCCTTCCAGATATCGAGCATGCTCAAGGTTCATGTCGTTCTGCTGCTGCCTGAGGAAGACAGTCTTGTGATCAGATGCGGCTACCCTCCAGAGGACAGTTTGACGGAGACGGATCTGGCTGCCGCCAAATGGGCCTGGACCCATGGTGCAGCGGCGGGTCGGGGTGCCGATACGCTTACCGGGGCCAAAAGACTGTTCCTTCCACTAAGGACGGGGCGCGACGTTGTCGGCATCGTAGGCTTAGACAACGACAGGGCTGGTCCTCTTTTAACACCGGATCAGCGCCGGCTGCTTGATGCGCTGGCGGACCAGATTGCCGTCGCCATCGAAAGAATATTGCTCGCGGATGAGTTTGACCGTGCGCGTATAGCATCGGAGGCGGAACGGCTTCAGGCGGCGCTTTTGACCTCGCTTAGCCACGATTTGCGCACACCGCTCGCCTCGATTTTGGGTTCTGCTATGACCCTAAAGAATTATGGCGAGAATTTGAGTGCCACCGACCGAAAGGAAATGCTGGCTACAATTACTGATGAATCCCAGCGGCTGAACAGGTTTATTGCCAATCTCCTGGATATGACGCGCCTGGAGTCCGGCGTGTTAAGGCCAAGACTTGATGACGTCGACGTAAGTGATGTAATCGGAAGTGCTCTCTCTCGAGCGCGAACCGTGCTTGCGGAAAATACCATCGAGACACAGATCGAAGACAAAATCCCCTTTGTGAAGGCCGATGCGGTGTTGCTGGAGCAGGCGCTCTTTAATCTTCTTGATAATGCGGCCAAGCATGCCGGCCCTGGTGCCAGGGTGCAGGTAAAAGCCCTGTCCACTGCCGATCAGGTGCAGCTTATGGTTATGGATGATGGCCCTGGAATTCCCGGAGCATCTCTTGAAAAGATATTTGATAAGTTTCACCGTCTGGAAGCTAGCGACAGTAAGCGCGCGGGTACAGGCCTTGGATTGGCGATCAGCCGAGGCTTCATTGAAGCAATAGGAGGAACGGTGACCGCATCAAATCGCAAGGACCAGTCAGGCGCCGTTTTTACAATCACTCTTCCTCAGTCACATTCTCGTGTGACAGAAGAGGGATCTATGTCGTGACCTCAGGAACACCATTGCGGGTACTGGTGGTGGATGATGAACCGGCGATCCGGCGGTTCCTGCGGGCCAGTCTAACGGCTGAGGGTTACGTGGTCACAGAGGCGGAGGATGGTGAAGATACCCTGAAACTTCTCAGACGTAGCAGCTTTGACGTGGTGTTACTGGACCTCGGTCTGCCCCACATGACAGGTTTCGACGTTATTGCGCGTGCACGGGATGCCGGTATCAACGTGCCGATTGTGGTTTTATCTAGCCGTAATGATGAAGGTGGGAAGGTCAGGGCGTTGGATCTTGGCGCCGATGACTATGTTACAAAGCCGTTTGGTTTGGATGAGCTGATGGCCAGGCTGCGTGCGGCAGTTCGTCATCGGGTACAGGAAGGTGGCGAGGAGCCTGTTTTCCAGAGTGGCGACCTACGTGTTGATTTGGTAAGCCGATTGGTCACGGTTCGCGAAGAAGAAGTGAAGCTGACGCCTCGGGAATATGAACTGTTAAGGCTGCTGGTTGCGCATGCGGGCAAGGTGCTCACACATCGCTATATCCTGGAACAGGCCTGGGGGGCGGCCGCCGACGTTGCCTACTTGCGGATTTATATCGCGCGTCTGCGCCAAAAGATCGAAATTGATCCCCAGCGTCCATCCTTGATCCTCACGGAACAGGGTGTTGGCTATCGCTTGAAATGTTAAACCCGATCTGCTCTCTGGGAACTGCACCTGGATCAGGGAGCGTTGGTCTCCTGTGAAGATTACGTGTCGCTTTATAAAGGCTGAGAGTGGACCGAATGCGGGTCTGGTGTGTTTTCGTGAGGAGCCGACCCATGTCTGGCATAATCCCGGAGAATGTTGTCCGCGGTCCTTGCAGCCGGCCCGTCGCATGACCGCGGGTGTCGGGCGGCGTCTGCTTTTTGGTGGGCGAAGGGATGCCTCCTGAGGGAGGATCCTGATGCTCACCTCGAGGGGTAGAGGCTCTTTGTTTAGGCCGAATTGGCTGGTTGCTCTGCCGCGACGCATCGAGCCTGCGGCAGGTTTCAACCCGATGTTGGCACTGGCGAGAAAGCATTCCGAGAAAGTAAAGAGGTGGACGGCAGCTGGCCGGTGATATTCCCCTTTTTCCTTGCTAATGGCGCCAGATGACGCTCTGGAGACTGCGGAGTGGGAAGACGCTTACCAATCCCGAGCGCCTGCCTTCGCGCGGCCGTACGCTGTCGGTCCCTCTGAGCGTTCCTACGACTTCGCTCGTGGCCTTAATTTGCGTCGTGGTGTAGCCGCGGCATTGATGGGTTCTAAAAGCTTGACCAGTTCGGCGACATCTGATTTGGCGGCGCGATTGGCTACCGCTTCGATGGCCCGGTAACGCGCCACTACCTCGCGCCCCAAATTGGTCAGACGTGAGCCACCGCCCCGGGCGCCACCGGTGGTGGTCTCTATAAGCGGTGCGCCAAAAGTGCTTTCGGCGGCTTTAATCAGTAGCCATGCCTGGCGATAGCTCATTTCCATTGCAGACGCCGCCTGACGCAGTGAGGCGAGTTCGTCAATCAGCTCGAGCAGGTGTGCCTTGCCAGGGCCAAAGCTGCCATGGTCGTCCAGATCGATACGGATCATTAGGCGCGTCATGGCAGCAGACTGCCCGGTAACGTGACTCCCGTCCAGAGTGATAACTGGGCCGGATTGACGCTCCACGATGCGTGATATCAAAATGAATATCACAAGGTAGCGTATGTCGTACCACGGCATGGTAAGATGGCTTGCGGTACAGGTTATTGCGGCCTGCGCCGTGGAAGGCCTGCCTCATTACGATGTCTGATTTGCTGTTTTGGACTACGGCAGGGTGCGTTTGTTGCGGAAGCGGTCAGGCGGTTGCGAATGCAAAGCCCTTTCCCGGGGGCGACGCAGATGCCTGAAGCCGGTCAATGTGGCACGGGGTGCCGTGCAAGAGACAACCATCGGGTACTGTTGATGTCCTGCGGGTTAGAAATCCAGCCTTTGACATAGGGTTTGACGAGGTTCTGTGTGACATTGAAGAAAAGGGGTATCACGGCGTAATCGCTGAGACCCAGTTCTTCCGCGGCTGATAGAATATTTCCGCGTACAGTCGCATCAGGCTGCTGCTGCGCTCTGTGCATGAGGGCATCAAAGCTGGGGTTGCAGTACTTCCCAAGATTTTGGGGATTACCACAGCGCAGTAGATCCAGAAAATTGCTCGCGTCATCGAAGTCAGCTACCCATGCAGCCTCACCGAGTTGGAAATTTCCCTGCTGCATGTCGACAAGCTGGTCCTGCAGTTCTTCGGCCCTGATGTTAAGCTGAATGTAGGTCGCAGCGTACATGCTCTGCAGGACGGCGGCGGTGCGCATATTGTCCGGATCGGTGTCTGTCAGATAGTTGAGTTCGAGTGGGTGTTGTGGACCATATCCCAGCTTGCGCATCAGCGCCCTGGCTAAATCCAGGCGTTTGGCATAGGGAACCGATTTGAACCAAAGCTGCGCTGTATGCGGATAGTTCAAAATCCCGGGAGGTACCAGCGAGAGCGCTGCAGGTTCGCCTAGCCGTCGGATCTGTTTGACGATTTCAGTTCGGTCTACTGCCAGTTCGAGGACTTCGCGCAGATACTTGTTGCTGAGTAATCGGTCTTTGAAGTTGATAACAATATAGTCCGTGGCCAGTAGCGGAACGCTCTTGATCTGGTTTGGGATGTTGCGCCGCATCCAGTTGATCTCAAGCGCAGGATATCCTGAAAGCGTATCGAGTTCACCAGCGCGATAGCGCTTCAGGGCAGCCTCGCTGTCGTTGGTGACATAATAACGTTCGACGTCGATGGCCACATCCTTCGCATCATAAAAGAGCTTGTTCTTGACGAGGGTAATGTGATCGAGCGGAATCCAGCGCCTTACGATATAGGGGCCATTGGCTACGTAATGGTGTACCGTCGACCATCTCGCCCCGTATTTGAGGTAGGTATGACGCGGAATGGGCAGGGTGGCCTCGTGGGCCATGATTTCCAGGAGGTATGGAGTTGGGTGCTCTAGTTGTACCTTCAGAGTATAGGCGTTTACCGCCTCAACTCCCAGGGCTTTGGGCGGCAGCTTTCCGTCGGTGATAGCCTTGGCATTCTTGATCGGCCACAGAATGTTGGAGTACAGCGCCCCAGTTTTGGGATCCACTTCGCGTCGCCAGGCAGTTATAAAGTCGGCCGCGGTTACCGGGACGCCGTCGGACCACAATTCGTGGCGCAGATAGAACGTCCAGGTCAGTCCGCTGGCAGAAACCGTCCAATGGGTCGCAACGCCGGGTATAGGCGTGCCGTCAGGTCCCATGGTGGTCAGGCCCATGAGCATGTCCCCGACCACGGCATATTCCCAATTGCCGTCGATATAGGCCGGATCAAGGCTCTTCAGGTCTGGGCCATTACCGCGATTGATGACGGTTTGCCCAGCATACCGGCTGCGCGGGGCGCAGGCACCTGCAAGGGCGACGATGCCCAGGGCAAAGAGGGTGCATGACAGGCGACGCATCATGCGACAACTCCTGAAAAATTCTTCCTTCCGGCTTGCGTCACGCGTGCTAAAAAGGTGACGCATCCATGTGGAATCTTGTCATGTCCATACGCCTGTCCGTTGCTGCTCTGGCGGCTGTGCTTCTGTGTGCCGGGCCAGCCTTTGCTGAAAGCTCGAGCCCGCTGCTGCGGGCGCTCGATCAATGCGCGGGAGTGTCCTCGGACGCGGCCCGCCTTGCCTGCTATGACGGACTTGCCCCACGGGTACGGGCAGAGGTTAGCGGCAAACCGGTGTCGCAGCGCACTAAGGTGCTGGCGAAGAAACGGCAGCAGGAGTCCTGGTTTGGCTTTGACCTTGGCGGGCTGTTCGGCAACTCGCCGTCGGACCAGACCAAGCCCTCCCAATTTGGCGAGGACAACCTGCCAGTCCACGTGGTCAAGCGTAATTCCAAGACCCAGGCAATCGATAGCATTTCGGCGCGTTTGAAAGACTATGCGTACAATCCATTCGGCAAGTTTATCATCACGCTTTCTAACGGTCAGATCTGGAAGCAGCTTGATGCCGACGATGCCCACGCCGTATTTCACAAGGATCCGTCCGCCAATCGCGTGAAGATTACACGTGGCTTTCTTGGCAGCTATAACCTTTATATCAACGGTGGCTACCGCGTATTTAAAGTGAGGCGGTTGCGCTAGTTGCGGGCACATTAGACGACATCATGTTCGGCAACGAAGTGGCCTGGCGCCACTTCGTTGAGGCGTGGGCAAAAATGTTCAACAATTGCGCTCTCAGCCGCGCGGGAACGTGTGAACGGGTCAGCTCCATCCAAGATCGTCGGCAGCTTGGTCAAGCGGCTCTCATCAAGTTTTTGGCGTGCCGCGGTCGGGTCGGGAAGGGGTACGGCCGAAATCAGCGCCTTGGTGTAGGGGTGCCGCGGATTGGCGTAAATCGTGTCGCGGTCTGCCAGTTCGACGATGCGTCCGAGATAAAGCACCATAACGCGATGGGCGATCTGTCTGACGACGGAAAGATCGTGGCTGATGAACAACATCGCCATGCCGAACTCCCGCTGCAATCCCAAAATCAGGTCGATGATCTGGGCTTGAATCGAGACATCCAGTGCGCTTACGGCCTCGTCGCAGACAACGAGCTTTGGTCTTAGAACCATGGCGCGGGCGATACCAACCCGCTGGTTCTGGCCACCCGAAAACTCATGTGGATAGCGATTGATCCAGCCTGCATTGAGACCAACCCGTTCCATCATGTCGCGTACGCGCTCGCGTACCCTGGCTCGCGACAGTTCTGGCTCCTGCGCCCTCAATGGTTCGGCAATGGACTGGCCTATGGTCATGCGGGGGTCAAGACTTGCCAGTGGATCCTGGAACACGATCTGCAGATCCTTGCGTACCCGCATAAGCGCCCGGTCCTTCAGGTCTGCCATATCACGGCCCATCCAGGCGACACTGCCGGCGGACTTGGGCACGAGGCGCAGGACGGCCCGGGCGAGCGTAGACTTGCCACAACCTGACTCGCCGACTACGCCCAGAGTCTCACCTTCGTTCAATGTGAAGCTGACGCCGTCAAGGGCGCGCAATGGGCGCACCCTCGGCCACAGACCGCTGCTGCTCCGGATCGGATAATGGACCTTCAGGTCATCCACCTGCAGCAGGACGTTCGGCTTGACCATCTCTGGTGTCGCGACATCATGGCCACCGCGCGAGGGATCATCCATCTGTGGTCTTGATTGCAGCAGAAGCTGCGTATAGGGGTGCTTTGGTGCCCGGAACACCGAATGCACGTCAGCCATCTCGACAAATTCACCCTCGCGCATCACCGCAACGCGATCGGCGCTACCCGCGATCACCCCCATATCGTGACTGATCATGACGATGGCAGTCTTCAGTTCGCGCTGGAGATCTCGCATGATCTCGAGAATCTGGGCCTGGGTGGTAACGTCAAGGGCGGAGGTCGGTTCGTCGGCAATGAGCAAGTCCGGTCCGCAGACGGTTGCCATCGCGATCATGACGCGCTGGCGCATGCCTCCTGATAACTCATGTGGATACTGATCCATCCGCCGACGGGCTTCTGGAATGCGAACCAGATCAAGGATTTCGAGGCAACGCCGTTCCGCCTCTATTTCCGGAACCCGCAGGTGAATGCGCAGAGTCTCCATGATCTGCTGCCCGATGCGCATGTGCGGAGTAAGCGCTGTCAGAGGATCCTGGAAAATGGTGGTTATGCGTGAGCCCCGCAGGCGATTGAGGCTTGACTGGGATAGACCGAGAAGTTCCTGGCCGCGATAGCGGACGCTACCCTGTGCGCGTCCATTGGCGGCCAGGAGGCCGAGACCTGCGAGAAAAAGCTGGCTTTTTCCCGACCCCGATTCCCCAACGATGCCAAGCGTTTCTCCAGCGTGCACGTCGAGACTGACAGACCTAACGGCGTGGACCTCACCGTCGTGGGTAGAAAAGCGTACATCAAGGTTACGAACTTCGAAGATGGGTTCCGTCATTTCATCGATCCTTCGGGTCGAGCGCGTCGCGCAGGCCGTCGCCGATGAAATTGAAGCAAAAGAGGGTAACCGCCATAAATAAGGACGGAAAGATCAACAGCCAGGGTGCGGTTTCTATCTGATAGGCGCCATTGGCGATGAGCACTCCCCATGAGGTCAGCGGCTCGCGTACACCAAGGCCCAGGAAGCTGAGAAAACTCTCGGCAAGAATTACACTCGGGATGGTCAGTGTGACGTAAACGACAACCGGGCCGATGATGTTGGGTATGATGTGACGAAGAATGATCATATGGCCACGCACACCTGACGCTCGTGCTGCCTCAATGAATTCGGTCTCCTTTACGGAGAGCGTCAGGCCGCGAACAATACGTGCCATGGTTAGCCACTCGACCGCACCGATCGCTAGAAATAATAGCCAAAGGCTGCGATCGAACACCACCATCAGAATGATGACGAAAAAAATGAATGGCAGCGAATATAGCACGTCCACAATTCGCATCATCAATTCGTCGAGGCGACCACCAATAAATCCGGATATCGCTCCATAGCTTACACCGATGAACAGGCTGACAAATGTCGCAACCAGGCCGACAGCGAGAGAAACCCGGGCACCGTAGAGTACGCGTACGAAGAGATCCCGTCCAAGGGCGTCGGTGCCGAACCAGTGCGCACCTCCGGCAAAGCAGGGAACATGGTGGTCTGGCCACCAGAAAGGAGCGCAGGAGATCAGATGATAGTTGATGGAATCGTAGGAATACGGCGATAGCAGGGGCGCAAGCAGGGCCATCACCGCAATTATGCCGAGGATGATGATGCTGGCCACAGCTGCGCGGTTGGCAAACATGCGCCGGCTGGCATCGATCCACAGACTGCGACCAACCACGTCACGGGCGCCAATGATCAGAGCGGATTTATCGCCGGCAGTCACATCCGTCATCGCAGCCGTACCCTGGGGTCGAGGATGCCGTAAAGAAGGTCCGCAGCGAGATTAAGAGCAATCACCAGTGTGGCGTAGGTAATGACGACACCCATCACCATGGTGTAGTCACGGTTGACCGCGGCCTGAACGAAGTAACGGCCGATACCAGGCAAGCCAAAAATCTGCTCCACAACCAGTGAGCCGGTCAGGATCGATGCCACCGCCGGTCCCAGGTAGGATACGAGGGGCAAAAGCCCGGCGCGCAGGGCGTGACGGGTAATCACAAGATGCGAAGGAAGGCCCTTGGCGCGTGCCGTCCTGACATAGTTGGAATGCAGCACTTCGATCATGCTGCCACGCACCAGTCTTGCAATGATGGCCATCTGCGGCAAGGCAAGAACAATGACAGGCAAGATCAGATTACGCAAAGCGCCGTCGTTCCAGCCACCAACCGGTAGACTGAGATGGTGGCCGAACAGGGACAGACCATAGACGCCGAAGATCAAAGTGAGTATGGGCGCGGTTACGAAGTTAGGTATGGTAATTCCGACCATGGCAATACTCATGATGCCATGGTCAGCAATGCGATTGTGCCAGAGCGCGGCGATGGTACCAAAAGCTGCTCCTAAGACGATCGCCAGGATGATGGCGCTGAGCCCGATCCGGGCGCTCACCGGAAGACCGATTTCGATCAACTCGCCTACCGTGAAAGCCCGATTCTTGTAGGAAGGCCCGAAATTCAGGTGAGCAAGATTATCGAGGTAGCGGAAGTATTGGCGGTAGAGCGGCTCGTCCAGGTGGTAATCGTGCTCGATGTTGTGCTCGATTTGTGGCGGCAGGCGACGGGCCTGGTCAAACGGGCCGCCAGGAGCAAGTCGCATGAGTACGAAGCTGAGGGTGATGATGGCGAACAGTGTTGGCACTGCGCCCAGCACGCGTCGCATCGTATAGGCCAGCATCGACGGCACAGTGTCCCCCAGGCGGTAACGGCAGAGAGCGCCAGTTACGCAAGATCAGCCAGGTTGCCGGGAAGGGCAGCCTTGCAGACAAGCGCAACACTGTCATTGAAGGGTTGAGGATTTGCCAACGCCGATGCGAGATGCATTTACCGTCTCTTAACGGTTTAGTCCGCGGACGGCAGCGAAAAAGCGTCAGGCAGTACATGGGTGAAGGCGCGTGATCGTACCAGCTGGTTAACCGTCTCGATCGCCGGAGCGAAATAGCGGTCTGCACTGAAGCGCGGCGTGCCTGCCCGCAGCAGGGCGTGGACCTCTTCCAGAGGTTGAGAGGATTTAAGGGGGCGGTGAAACTCTATACCCTCGGCCGCGGCCAGAAGTTCGATGGCCAGTATGTAGGCGGTGTTGCCGTTCAGACTTCCTAGACGCCGCGCCGCAAAGGTCGCCATCGAGACGAAATCTTCCTGATTGGCCGATGTCGGCAGCGAATCGACCGAGGCGGGATGGGCGAGTGACTTGTTTTCGGATGCCAGGGCCGCGGCGGTAACCTGGGCGATCATGAAGCCAGAATTCAGACCGCTTTCGGCGACGAGAAACGGTGGTAATCCGGATAGAGCCGGGTCGATCAGAAGCGCTGTGCGCCGCTCACTGATGGCGCCGATCTCGGCAACTGCTATCGCCAGAAGATCAGAGGCAATGGCAATAGGTTCAGCATGAAAATTGCCACCTGAGAGCACGGCCCCGTCGTCGAAGATGAGAGGATTGTCGGTTGCCGCATTGGCTTCGACCGCGAAAACGCCGCCGGCATAGCGCAGGGCGTCGAGGCAGGGACCAAGCACCTGCGGCTGACAGCGTACCGAGTAGGGATCCTGTACCCGTGGGCAGTCCTCGTGACTGTGACGGATCTCGCTGCCGGCCATGAGTCTGCGCAGGACGCGTGCCGCCTCGCTCTGACCGGCGTGACCACGTGCGGCGTGAATGCGCGGATCGAATGGCGTATCGGAGCCTTTGAGCGCGTCGGTGGACAGAGCCCCAGCGATGAGCGCTGCTTCGAGATTGGCTTCAGCGGCGTAAAGGCCGACGAGTGCCAGCGCCGTGGACACCTGGGTGCCGTTGAGAAGAGCCAGTCCCTCCTTAGCCGCGAGCGCCAGCGGCTCAAGACCCGCGGCACGAAGGGCCTCGCCTCCGCCCAGACTGCGTCCGCCCAGCCTGGCGCGTCCTTCCCCGATCAGAACGGCTGAAAGGTGAGCCAGTGGCGCAAGATCCCCCGAGGCTCCGACCGATCCCTTTTCAGGGATCTCCGGCAGGATTCCAGCATTGAAAAGGGCCAGAAGACGCTCGATGACAACCGGGCGCACGCCGGAATAGCCGCGGGCCAAACTCGCAATTTTCAATGCCAGTATCAGGCGAACCGTGTCATCTTCGAGTGCTGGCCCGACTCCGGTAGCATGGCTGAGAACAAGATTGCGCTGGAGCTGCGCCAGATCCGTATCGGCAATGCGCGTCTGCGCCAGCTTGCCGAAGCCGGTATTGACGCCATAGATGGCAGCACCACTGGCCAGGGCTTGTTCAATTCCGCGCCGGGACGCTTCAATCTCATTCCAGCTCCTAGGATCGAGCTTGAGGCGCACGCCGCCGCGCTGAATACGCCGCCAGTCCGAAAGCTTCATGCGACCTGGTTGCAAAATAAGTTCGGTCATGTGGGCGCCCTTTGGATCGCGCCTTCTTTTGACGCCACGGCAGGGATCGTGCAAGCACCCCCCTTGGCTTGACGAACCGGCCCCGGCAAGGATCTGTTGTCATCACCGCCATCTTACGAAAGGAATGTTCATGCCGTTGCCCCAACTTCTCAAGGGACGCCTGCGCCTGCCGGTGATCGGATCGCCGCTTTTCATCGTTTCGGGGCCGGATCTGGTCATCGCGCAATGCAAGGCCGGTATTGTTGGGTCATTCCCGGCACTCAATGCCCGCCCTGTGGAGGTCCTGCGCGAATGGATCGTTCGGATCCAGGGCGAGCTGGCCCAATATGAGGCTCAAAGCGGACGCAAGGCAGCACCGTTCGCGGTCAATCAGATCTGTCACTCGTCGAACGATCGCCTTGAGCAGGACATGGCAATATGTACGGAGCTCAAGGTACCGATCATCATTACCTCGCTGCGAGCGCCTAAAATGGTGGTCGATTCCGCCCACTCGTATGGTGGCCTCGTGTTTCATGACATCATCAATATCCGACACGCCAAGAAGGCCGTGGATGAGGGCGTCGACGGTCTGATTGCAGTCTGTACCGGCGCTGGTGGTCATGCCGGCACATTGAGCCCGTTCGCCCTTGTTCCCGAACTGCGCAAGTTCTGGAAGGGTACGATTGCCCTATCCGGATCGATTGCAAGCGGAGGCTCCATCCTAGCCGCTCAGGCTATGGGAGCTGACCTTGCCTATATCGGTACCCGCTTCATTGCCACACGTGAAGCCAATGCCGAGGATGCCTACAAGCGTGCATTGGTGGAAGCAGAAGGTGGCGGTGACATCGTGTACACCAATCTGTTTACGGGCGTGCATGGCAATTATCTGCGCAGTTCGATCGCGGCTGCGGGGCTCGACCCCGACAATCTTCCTCAGTCCGACAAATCCAAGATGAACTTTGGCTCTGGCGGCAACATGAAGCAGAAGGCCTGGCGCGATATCTGGGGAGCCGGGCAGGGTGTGGGACAGATCAGCGACACACCCAGTGTCGGAGAGTTGGTCGACCGTCTTGAGGCAGAGTACCGTGCGGCACGGTCTGCCGTGCTGGCGACGTGAGCGGCGTTCAGTGACCGCCGAATATACCCTTTAGAGCATCGGACCGTCATGTGAAGTCGGCTGCATATCCGGCGTGACGGAAGAAGTTCCAGCATTCGGTTGGTTTGAATAGGTGACAGATGTTGCCGATTGCCTGCCAGAGTGCCTCGATGGTTCGG
>JAJZDZ010000071.1 GCA_021851325.1 Pseudomonadota bacterium
CTTCAACCGCGGCGAGCGCGTCCTTGTACTTGCCGACACCCCAGTAGACCTCGGCCAGATGGACCAGGGGAGCACCACTCTTGGCGGCCTTGGCTTCGGCGGCAAGCTTGCCCATCTGGGCAGCCTGTTCGGCGGCATCCTTCTTTGCGAGCGCCAGAAGGCGCTGCTGCCGGGTGCCCGAAAGCACCTTGGCAGCAAAGCCGCGCTCCTGGATGGCCTGGCCTTCCTGCGGGAAACCAAGCTGGATCGAAATCTGCGTAGCGGTCGAATAATCGTCGGCATTGCGCATGTTTCCGGTCAAAAGCCGGATGCGGTAGATGCCCAGGGTCTGCTCATCGTTAAGACCATTGGCCCGGTCAGCTGCCATCAGCACATAAGTCCAGAACTTGGGCTGTCCGCGAAGCACAAGCTGGCGGGCAGACTGGGCGAGTGCGGCGGTATCGCCGACCTTGTTGGCCGCAGCCATCTTCAGCATCAGCGCCGAGGTGCTGTTGTTGAGGTTGTGTGTGATGTAGTCGAGCGCACCCCGATAGTCGCCCATCTGGTAATAGGCCTGGGCCACGATTTCCTTGTGGCTCTCGTCGAGGACGCCATATTTGCGCAGATAGGCCTGATCCTCGGTGATCACGTCATGATATCTGTGGTTGTTGTAATCGATGGCGAACTTGGCCTGGGCCGAGGTGGCGTTGGTCACGCCGCCGGAGAAGTTTCCGGTCTTGACCTCGACATACTGCCGGGTTTCGGCAATGACCTTCTGTTCGGCCGGCGTCAGCCCGTGCACGCTCTCGGCGCGCTTGAGGGCATCCATCGCCAGGGCCCCTTTGCCCGCCGTCGCGTACTTGATGGCTTCCTGCAGCGGCTTGCCAACGGCGGGACGAACCCCCGCGGCCTGCGCGGTGCTCACCATCACCATGCTCGCCCCCGCAACGGTCGCGGTTCCGATCAGAACTGCGGCCAGAACGCCGCGCAAACGATTACCACTCATTTCTTACCTCGATTACACATGGCGCCGTGGGGCACATGCAGCTGCATCATGCCTGACCCGCCGTCACCCCTAGCGTTAGGACCTGGACGTCACTGCAGATATTTTTCGGTTCCGACAATGCCGATATGGGTAAGGCCGCGACGCTGGGCGTCCGCCATGACCTTTGCCACCGTATCATATTTGGCCAGGCGATTGGCACTCAGATGGATTTCCGGCTGCTCGCTTGGTGGCTTGAGGCCATAGCGATAGAAATACGTATCCATCGTCTGCATCGAGATCGGCGACCCGTTCCAATAGATCGTGCCGTCGAAATCGACCATGAGATTGACCACGGTCGGCGGCACCGTCGGTGGCGTCTGGTTGGGCCGCGGCATGTTCAATTTGACGGCATTGGTCTGCACCGGAAGCGTGATGATAAGCATGACGAGAAGAACAAGCATGACGTCGATGAGCGGCGTCGTGTTCATCTCCACCATTACTTCGCCTTCGCCGCCGCTGTCGCCGACATTCATTGCCATGGTGTAATACCTTCTTTTCTCTGAATGGGCGCGGTTACTGTGGCGCGTTGACCGGTTCGGTGATGAAGCCGATCTTCGGGATACCGGCGCGCTGGGCATCATAGACGACGCGGCCGATAGCCTCGAAGCGGGCCAAGCGGTCACCGCGGATCTGCACTTCCGGCAACTCCTCGCCACGGGCATGGGCTTTCTCGAGCGCCGATTCCATGCGCGCGATCAGCTCATTGTTGTTCTTCACCGGTTCGGTGTTCCAGTAGATGTTCTCGTTCTTGTCGACCGCAATGAGGATGTTCTGCGGCTTGGTCACCGTCGGAATATTCTTCGCATGAGGAAGCTTCACGGGGATCACCTTCAACGCCACCGGAATGGTGATGAGGAAGATGATGAGAAGCACCAGCATCACGTCCACGAGCGGCGTCGTGTTGATGGTAACATTCAGTTGCGCGTCGTCATGGTCCGGTGAGGACACATTCATGGCCATGGCTTAGATGCTCCGATGCGAAGAAATATTCCGGCGAGACCTGGATGATTACTTCTTGTTGACGACGAGATAGGTCTGCAGGTCGGCGGCAAAGCTGCGCAGCTTCTCATTGATCACCTTGTTGCGGCGAACGAGGAAGTTGTAGAGCAGCACCGCCGGAACCGCGGTGATCAGACCGAAAGCGGTCATGATCAGCGCTTCACCGACCGGTCCGGCGACCTTTTCGATCGACGGGTTGCCGCTGATGCCGATGGCCAGAAGGGCGTTCAAGATACCCCACACCGTGCCGAACAGACCGACGAACGGTGCCGTCGAACCCACCGAGGCGAGGAAGGCAATACCGCCCTGCAGGCGGGAGTTGATTTCCTCGAGCTGGCGATTGAGCGACATCGCGATCCAGTCATTGAGATTGACCAGACCGGTGTTGGAGGTCTGCGACGCCCGCACCCCACCCTCGGCAACAGAGCGGAAGACGCTGTTCTTGGCCAGATTGTCGATACCCTCATTGAGGTTGTTCGACGACCAGAATTTCTTCTCGACCTGCTTGGCCTGCGACAGCATGCGGGACTGTTCCCACATCTTGACGAAGAAGATGTACCAGGTGCCGGCCGACATCAGACCCAGAACGGAAATGATGCCACGGGTGATGAAGCCACCGGTGTCCCACAAGCGCCCGATACCATAGGGGTTGGGGCCGGTGGGGGCCTTCGGCGGTGTGACCTTCGGGGCCGCGGCCGGGGCCGCTGGCGTGGCTCCGGTCGTGCCACCGGCAGTGGCGTTGGCCGAACCCGAACCGGTCGTGGCCGCGCTGCCACCGCTGGCGCTGGTTCCGGGCGTGGTGGCCGATGATGAGCTGGACCCAGCTGCCGGCGTGGAGGCGGTCGTGGCCGCCTGCGCCGCCGGCTTGGCAGCAGTGTTCGTCTTGGCGAGAGCCTGACCGGCTCCAATGCCAGTCAGCAGGACGATGGCAGCAGCGATCGTCAAAGCTTTGCAGTTCATCTCTTAGCTACTCCGTAAGTGACCAGGGCGTTGTTCGGCCTGATGTGAGATCCGTTGGTTCGTCTAGAAGTTATTCAATTCGAAGGTGTACCTGACCAGCGTCCGGCTCACGATCGGCTTTCCGTTTTCGGTTGCCGGATGATAGCGCCAGTGGTCCTTCACCCATTGTTTGGCGGCATCATCAAGGCGGGAATAACCGCTCGATTTCTCGATCGTGACATTCAAGACTGACCCGTCAGTCCCAACCGTCACCATCATCAACACCGTGCCATGCTCACCCAGACGAGCCGAAATCGGCGGATAGGGCGGCTTGGTATGGGTCGATTCGATCGCACGCGCGCCGATGATCTGGGCAGGCGGAGCGGGCGGCGGTGGGGCCGTGCGCACCTTGGACTGCACCGTGATCGAGTTGGTGTTGGACGACGGCTCGGAAATATTGATCTCCGGCGGCGGCACATACGGCGGCGGCGGCTGCTTGAGCTGCGGCGGTGGTGGTGGCGGCGCCTTTTCCTTAGGCGGCGGCGCTTCCTTGACCACCTGGGCCTTGAATTCCTGCGGCAGGCGCTTGATGAAATTCTGCGCCAGCCCGGTCGCAAGTGCCCAAATAACAACTATATGGACGAGTATCACCACGCCGATCGCCACGAACCGACGCGGGGCGAAGGGGCTGGACTGAAACGCTCTTAGATCGTGATCCGGTTGTTGCATGGGCTAGTATAACCAAGGTTGACAAGGCCCGGCACAGCGGCGCCGGACCTGGGTGTGATGGACCAGGCTCACGCTTAACCCCTCCCCCGCGGCGCAGGCGCGCCGCGCGTTTTCCGTGTTCTTTGGACGTATCGTAATCATGCTTTTTCAACTCGGTCTAGGCATTTTGGTACATGACCGTGGCTTACAAGCAACTTTTCGGCAAGCTCTGATCGTTCCGGGCGCGCAGAATGCAAGGCAATTGCTCGGAGCGCCAGCCAATCGGCTCTGATGGCCGCGCCGTCTGCGGCGAATTGTTTCACCTTCCACCTCACCTGCAATTCCACGTTGCTACCAGCCGGTCAATGGTTTTGACCCCGCGTATCACGCGAATGCGACAGATTATTATAGGCGCCGTCAGGCGCGTTATCAGGCTGCAATAAACGGCAGATTGACGGAATTGGGCTAGAGGGGCTAGCGTTCAACTTCGCGCGAGGTTCCCCACAAGGGGCGACCGCTTGGTCGCAGGGAACGCGGTGCGGTCTGCCTGTAAGATGTGCAGGATGACCAATTCCGCGGCTGTCCCCGCAACTGTTACCGGTAGCGCCCGTCTAAAGGCCACTGCCGCGGCACATCGCCGTAGCGGGAAGGCAGACGGAGCGTGTCTGATCCGGGAGCCAGGAGACCTGCCTCGTGCCGTCGTCGTGTGGCCGGTCGGGGTGTGCCGGAAACCGCGGAGATCACCGCCGAGACGACAGGCATGGAGTCGATGCGGCGGGGAATCGGAGTGATTCGCACATTGTGAGGGTTTAAAGGCCGCAACCGGCTCCTGAGTACATTCAGGAGACATGCATGCAACGCATTTGTTGGCCCACTTTGCTGGCCGCCACACTGGTGGCCGGGACGGTGGCACACGCCAGTTCGCTGGAGACGGTCGTCGTCACCGCCACCCGCGCGCCCGAGCCCATTGCGGCAACCGGCGAATCGATCTCGGTGATCACCGCCAAGCAGCTTGAAAACCTGCAGGTCGTGACCCTCAGCAATGCCCTTTCCCGACTGCCTGGCACCACCGTGGTGCGCGATGGCGGTCTTGGTCAGGTTACCACGCTGTCACTGCGCGGCGCGGAAGCCGGCCAGACCTTGATGCTGATCGACGGCGTGCGCATCAACGATCCGTCCACCGTTGATGGCGAGGCCCTCCTCGGCGATCTTTTGGTCAACAACATTTCCCGCGTGGAGGTGCTGCGCGGTCCACAGTCTGCGCTTTATGGCAGCGCCGCGATTGGCGGCGTCGTCGACATCTTCACCCGTCGCGGCGGTCCCGCCCCCTTGCGCTACACGCTGTCCGCTCAAACCGGCAGCTTTGCCACCTATCAGCTTGCGGCCAACGGCTATGGCCATGTCGGTGCCTTCGATTACGGCGCCGGCATCCAGTATCTGCAGACCAATGGTATCTCCGCAGCCGATGCGCGCTACGGCAACAAGGAGCCAGACGGCACCCATAATCTCTCTGCTACCATCAACACGCGATACCACCTCACCCCAAACCTCAGTCTTGATCTGCGCGGCTATGCCATTTCCGCCCGCACGCAGTTCGACGACAATTATGCCCCGGTGACCTTCCGCGTCGCGGATTCACCGGTGTACAATCGCGATACCCTGCTGGTCGGCTATGCCGGGCTGAACTGGGCTCTGTGGCAGGGACATCTGAAAAACCGCTTTGCGGTCACCGAAACCGCCAGCCGGCGTACGACGTTTGATTCGCCGTTCTATCTTCCGCTTCATGAAGACTACGCCTACCGCGGCCGGATCGAACGCTTTTCCTATCAGGGCACCGCAAAGCTCACGGATGCCAGCCAGCTCGTATTCGGCGCCGTCGACGAACGCACCACCCTCGTCTCGGAAATCGCGGGCTTTGCCGATGCCTCAGGCCAACAGTCGACCCAGGGTTATTATGTCGAGGGCCTCAGCCAGGTGATGAGAGGACTGACCCTCTCAGCCGGTGTCCGCCTCGAGAACAACACCCTCTACGGTACGCACACCTCCTACAAGGCTACCGCTGCCTATACACCGAACGGCGGACAGACCGTGCTGCACGCCAATTATGCCACCGGCTTCAAGGCGCCCTCGCTCTACGAACAGTTCTCGGTTTACTCGAACCCACTTGGTCCCCTGTCGCCGGAAGATGCCCACGGCTGGGAGGCTGGCATTGACCAGAACCTGTTCGCGCACCGCATCCTTGCCTCACTAACCTGGTTCGACCGTACCACGCACAATCTCATCGACTTCTTTTCCTGCTACGGGGTCACAAGCCAGAGCTGCAGTCTGCGCAGCAACGCGGGGGGCTACTACTATAATATCGGCCGGGCAGAGGCGAGCGGCGTAGAAGCCGGCGTGAAGGGACGGATCAGTTCCGCCGTCAATGTCCGCATCAATTACACCTACCTGAATGCGATCGATCTTCTGACCCATACCGAGCTTGCCCGCCGCCCCCATAATGAAGCCAATCTGATACTGAGCTGGCGGCCGACAGACCTCTGGTACCTGGCCGGCAGCGTGCATATGGTCGGTCCACGCTTCGACAGCGCCAATGATGTCCACCATCTGGGCGGCTATGCCACTGCCGATCTTTTCATCGCGCGGCGTATCAGCGCCCATCTCAAGCTCTATGGCCGCATCACCAACGTGCTCGATCATCATTACGAGCCGGCGTACGGCTATGGCGCACCGGGACGTGCCTTCTACGCGGGCATTCGCTGGAACGGCTGAAATCAGGCGCCGGGCAGGCTTAGCCTGCCCGGCGCATCAGCGCGGGATTTTTGCTGTAGACGCCACGCGGCGCCCCCGCGACCGGAAGATAGAGGCGGGCGTCTTGAACCGTTTCGGTTGTGCCCAGAACCAGCCCGCCATCAGGCGCCAGGATGCCGGTCATCCGTACCAGGGTTTCAAGACGGATATCCGGCGCGAAGTAAAGAAGTGCGTTGCGGCAAAGGATGAGATCAAGTTCACCAAGCCAGCCCAGATTATCCAGAAGATTGAAGCAGTGAACACGCAGGCGACGGCGCAACCCGTCAACCATATGCCAGCGCCCGCTTTCGCTTGGCACGCAATAGCGTGCGCGCAAGGGCGCCGGCAATCCACGCGCCAGCTCGTAGTCGCTGTAAGCACCCTCCTTGATACGCATCACCGCGTCACGGCTGAAATCGCTGACAAAGAGATCGACCTTCCAGCCCTCGGCAAACACACCGGCATCGTCGAGCAGCATAGCCAATGAATAGGCCTCCTGACCGGTGGAGGCAGCGGCGCACCAAAGACGCAGCCGCCGGGGAACCAGGCGCGCCGCCATCAGCTGGGGCAGAACGCTGTCACGCAAATAGGCAAACACCGCCGGGTCGCGGAAAAAGGAGGTTTCGTGGGTAGCCATCGCCTCCACAACGGCGCGGGATAATTCGTCTGGCTCTTCTTCCAGCTCCCCCAGCAGCGCTCCAAGTTCACGAAAGCCAAAGCGGTCGGCCACCGGCTGCAGCTTCGAGGCGATCCGCTCGCCATGCTCGACGGCAAGGCGCAAACCGCTTCGTCGCCGCACAAGATCTGCGAGATGATGCAGCCGGGCGGAAGCCAGGGGGGACGTGGACACAGCAGCTCCTAACTGAGGCCGGCGCTGCAGAGCCGCTCGTGCAGCGATGGCGCATCATAGGGCTTCAGCAGATAGTCATTGGCGCCACAGACAATGGCCTCCTGAATGCGCCCAACATCATTTTCGGTGGTGCAGTAAAGCACGAATGGCAGATTGCCATTGGGTTCGCGACGCAGACCGCGCAGAAACTCAAGCACGTTGGTGCCTGGGATGTTCCAGTCCAGCAGCACAAGATCGGGCATGCGGGCCCGACAGGCCTCCAGCGCCTGGGCGCCATCCTCGGCCTCCTCGGCCTCAAACGCGAACTCAGCGAGGATGGTCGCCGCGACCTTACGAATGACGCGACTGTCATCGACGACCAGGCAATGTTTCACGGCAGCGCTCCCCTTAGGCCCGCATTTGGCGCGCACTCTCGGAAAGCCTAGCGGAGGGCTGTAAACAGCCTCTAAATCTTCGCCTCAACTTTGCACAGGTCCGCCGTCGCAGCGGATCTCCACCTCACCCTCCGCCACACGCAAGATCAGGGAGGTCTGCAGCGAATCGGCCAGACGATAAGACAGAAAGGCCTGGATCGAACGCCCGTCGAGCTCGGCCAGATCCTCACCGCGCACCACCCGCTCGATATC
>JAJZDZ010000020.1 GCA_021851325.1 Pseudomonadota bacterium
CCGGCGCCTTATGGCGTGCGCATCAGCCAGAGTGCAGCCAGTGTCGGGGCCTGTCCGCTCTTTGCCGGACGCCTCATCCGCGGCGTCCGCAATGGCCCCTCGCCACAATGGCTGCAGGAGCGTCTGCGCGCGGTTGGGCTAAGACCGATCTCTGCACTCGTCGACATCACCAATCTGATGAGCCTTGACCGAGGCCGACCACTGCACGTCTTCGACGCCGATGCCCTCAAAGGCGGGATCTGCGTACGCATGGCAGAAGAAGGCGAAACCCTGCGCGCCCTCGACGGCAAGACCTATGCACTCGATTCATCGATGTGCGTGATTGCCGACGACAACGCGGCCCTGAGCCTCGGTGGCATTATGGGCGGGGAAGCAAGCGGCTGCACCGACGCGACCATCAATGTGTTTGTCGAGTCCGCCCTGTTCGATCCGGCGCGCATCGCCGCCACCGGACGCAAGCTCGACATCCTCTCGGACGCACGCTACCGCTTCGAGCGGGGGGTGGACCCGCAGTTCTGTCTTCCCGGGCTGGAACTCGCCACCCAATGGATTATCCAACTGTGCGGCGGTGAGCCCAGCGAAATCGTCATCGCGGGCGAGGTTCCGGATTGGCAGCGCGAGATCGTCCTTGCCGCCGATACCGTCACACGATTGACCGGACTTAACCTCGACATCATCCAGATTGAACAGATTCTGATCCGCTTGGGCTTTGCGGTCAGGACCAAAGGCCATGACCTCGTGGTGACGCCTCCATCCTGGCGCGGCGATGTGCATGGCCCCGCCGATCTCGTCGAAGAAGTGGTGCGCATTTACGGCATCGACCATGTACCCGCGGTGCCCCTGCCCCGCCCCTTCGCGGTCGCCCGCAGCGTCCTGACCCCGGCGCAGCGGCGCGCACGCATTTGCCGCCGGGTGCTGGCGGCACGCGGCTTTCATGAATGCGTACAATATTCCTTCATCGCCCGCGCCAAGGCTGCGCTCTTTGGCGGCGGCGACGCGGCGCGGCAACTGGAAAACCCCATCGCCGCGGATCTGGATGCGCTGCGGCCAACACCGCTACCCTCGCTTCTGGACGCTGCAGCGCGCAATCAGGCCCGCGGCCTTGGCCATCTCCATCTCTTCGAAGTCGGCGCCGGCTTTGCCAGCGGTGTGCCGGGCGAACAGGAGACCATCGCCGTCGCGCTGCGGGTCGGCACGCCTGCGTCCGACTGGAGCAAGTCGCAGCGTGCGCCAGACCTCTTTGATGCCAAGGCCGACGTGTTCGCATTGCTGGAGACACTCATGGGCGGAACCATGACGGCCCCGGTGCGGGCGGACGCGCCCGGCTGGTATCACCCCGGCCGCTCCGGGGTTGTGGCACTGGGCTCACGCATCATTGCCCAATTTGGCGAATTGCACCCACGCATTGTCACGGCCTTCGACCTGAAAGGTCCGGTGATCGGCTGTGAACTTTTCCTCGATCGCATTCCCGAAGCAAAGAACAAAGGCAAGGCCCGCCCCCCCTTCGCCCCGAGCCTGCTGCAGGCGGTCGAACGCGATTTTGCCTTCCTGGTGGCCGATGCGGTTGGTGCGGACGAGATTCTGAAAGCCGTGCGCATGGCTGAACGCACACTGATTGAAAGTGTCAGCGTGTTCGATCTTTATGCTGGAGATGGCGTGCCACAGGGCAAGAAATCGATTGCCATCCGCGTGCGTCTGCAGCCGCGCGACAAGACCCTCACCGAGGCGCAGATCGAGGCGATCGCGACAAACATCATCGCCGCGGTGGCCAAGGCCACTGGCGGAATATTACGCGGCTAGGACGCAGGAGAAGGTAAGGGCGATGCAGCGTGAATTTGACGCCCGCTCGGCGCTCGCCTTCATCGTCGCCTTCGGTGCAGTCAGTTTTTTCGCCGACATGGCCTACGAAGGCATGCGGGCCATTACTGGACCGTTCCTCGGCTCTCTGGGCGCCACCGGTCTGATCGTCGGACTGATCGCAGGAGGGGGCGAACTCTTCGGTTATGTGCTGCGACTGGGCAGCGGCCGGCTGGCCGAACGCACCCGCCGCTACTGGGCTATCACCCTTCTGGGCTATGTGATCCAGATGTCCGCCGTGCCTCTTATGGCTTTGGCGGGCAATATCTGGTCGGCCGCAGCCTTCATCATGATGGAGCGGGCGGGAAAGGCGGTTCGCAGCCCAGCCGCCTCCACCTTGAAATCCCGGGCCGGCCACCACATTGGCCAGGGCTGGGCCTTTGGCCTGCATGAAGCCATGGATCAGACCGGAGCCATGGCTGGCCCTCTGATCGCAGCCTGGGTGCTTGCCAGCCACCATGATTATCGCGCCGCCTTTGCCTGGCTTGCCATTCCCGCGGTTTCCGCGCTCCTTGCCGTGCTGATCCTGCGCCTGCGCTATGGCTTTGCCGGTCAGGTCGCCCGGGCACCGTTGGCATCGGACAGCGCCGCGTTACCGCGCGCCTTCTGGCTTTACGCCGGCACCGCCGGGCTCATTGCCGCAGGTTTCTGCGACTATCCCCTGATTGCCTATCATTACGTACAGGCCCACCTCATGCGGGCGCATTGGGTGCCGATCCTTTACGCTGCGGCGATGGCAGCGGCGGGCGTGGGCAGCCTGGCCTTCGGGCAGGGTTATGACCGACGCGGACTGAGCGTATTGGTCCCCGGAACCCTGATCGGCGCCGCCGTAGCCCCGCTCGTCTTTCTGGGTGGCTTTGGCGCGGCCGTCATCGGCACCATCCTGTGGGGGCTCGCGCTTGGCGTCCATGATGCGGTGATGAATGCCGGGCTCGCAGATCTTGTGGCCGAACATGCCAGGGCGCGGGCCTACGGTATTTTCACGGCGCTCTATGGCGTTGCCTGGTTTGCCGGCAGCGCGCTGTGCGGTGAACTCTATGACCTGTCGCGATGGGGCCTGGTCGCGTTTTCCATCGTCCTGCAGCTCGCCGCCCTGTTCCCGCTCCAACGCTTGCTGCGCGCCAGCGCAATGCCAGGGCGCTGAGGTGCCTGGAAGAGGCGAAATGGCGATAAAGCCCATCCGGCTGACCGCCTCGCTTTACGCCGTTCCGGCAGGCCTATATATCGCGCCCCATGACTGAACTTGCCCACATCCGCAACTTCTCCATCGTTGCCCATATCGACCACGGCAAATCCACCCTTGCCGACCGCCTGATCCAGACCACCGGCGGACTTTCGAGCCGTGAAATGAAAGAACAGGTGCTGGATTCCATGGATATCGAACGGGAGCGGGGCATCACCATCAAGGCCCAGACCGTCCGCCTGGAATACCGCGCGCGCGATGGTCAGAACTATGTCCTCAATCTGATGGATACCCCTGGCCATGTCGATTTTGCCTATGAAGTGAGCCGCTGTCTGGCCGCCTGCGAAGGCGCGTTGCTTGTAGTCGACGCCTCTCAAGGGGTCGAAGCCCAGACCCTTGCCAATGTCTACCAGGCCATCGACGCCAATCTTGAGATCGTGCCGGTCCTCAATAAGGTCGATCTTCCGGCTGCCGAGCCCGCGCGTGTGCGCCAGCAGATCGAAGATGTGATCGGCATTGATGCTTCGAACGCGATCGAAATCTCGGCCAAGACCGGCCTCAACATCGATGCCGTACTGGAGGCGATTGTCAGCCACCTCCCCGCGCCCAAAGGTCAGCGCGATGCCCCGCTGAAGGCGCTTCTGGTCGATAGCTGGTATGATGCCTATCTGGGCGTCGTGGTGCTCGTGCGCATCGTCGACGGCACGCTAAAGAAGGGCCAACGCATCCGCATGCTGGCCTCTGATGCGGTCTACAGCGTCGAGCAGGTCGGTGTCTTCCGGCCCAAAAAGGAGGCCGTGGAGGCGCTCGGCCCAGGCGAGGTCGGGTTTCTGACCGCCGCGATCAAGCAGGTAGCCGATACCCAGATCGGTGACACCATCACCGACGAAAAACGCGGCGTTACTGTCGCCCTGCCCGGCTTCAAGCCGGCCCAGCAGGTGGTGTTCTGCGGCCTGTTCCCGGTCGATGCCGGACAGTTTGATGATCTGCGCGATGCCCTCGCCAAGCTGCACCTGAACGATGCCAGCTTTACCTACGAAACCGAAAGTTCAGCTGCCCTCGGCTTTGGCTTTCGCTGCGGCTTTCTTGGGCTTCTGCACCTTGAGATCGTGCGCGAACGCCTGGAGCGCGAATTCAACCTTGATCTCATCACCACTGCCCCGAGCGTCATCTACCGGATCCATCGGACCAATGGCGAGATGCAGGAGCTGCACAATCCCGCCGATATGCCTGATGTGATGAAGATCGCGTTCATCGAAGAACCCTGGATCAAGGCGACGATCATGGTTCCCGACGATTATCTGGGTGCAGTACTGAAGCTCTGCGAGGATCGCCGTGGCCGCCAGCAGGAACTGACTTATGCCGGTAACCGTGCCATGGTGGTCTACAACCTGCCGCTCAACGAAGTCGTGTTTGATTTCTATGATCGCCTCAAGTCGGTCTCACGTGGCTATGCCAGTTTCGATTATGCCATTGCCGGCTACGAAGAGGGCGATCTGGTCAAAATGAGTATCCTCGTTAACGGGGAAGCCGTCGATGCCCTGTCGATGATCGTCAATCGCCAGCGCGCCGAGTCCCGTGGCCGGGCGATGTGCGAGAAACTGAAGGAACTGATCCCGCGTCATCTCTTCCAGATCCCTATTCAGGCTGCCATCGGTGGCAAGGTGATCGCCCGCGAAACCATCAGCGCCCTGCGCAAGGATGTCACCGCCAAATGCTATGGCGGCGACATCTCGCGCAAGCGCAAACTCCTCGACAAGCAGAAAGAGGGCAAGAAAAAAATGCGCCAGTTCGGCAAGGTGGAGATCCCGCAAGAGGCCTTCATCGCTGCCCTGAAAATGGATGGCGACTGAGCGCGTCGCCTCCGCCTCAGGAGGGCGTCTTGCGGTTGCGCCCGAAATTGGCTTCAGCACTCTCCTGACCGGCGCTGACGATCGAACGACGGATGGCGCGCGTGCGCGTGAAGAGATTGAACAGGGTATCGCCATCGCCCCAGCGGATGGCGCGCTGAAGTACGTTCAGGTCCTCGGTGAAGCGCCCGAGCATTTCCAGTACCGCCTCGCGATTGTTGAGAAATACGTCCCGCCACATGGTGGGATCAGAAGCGGCAATGCGGGTGAAATCGCGAAATCCGCCCGCCGAATATTTGATCACCTCGCCCTCGGTAACCGTCTGCAGGTCGTCGGCAGTGCCGACGATGTTGTAGGCAATGAGATGTGGAACATGGCTGGTAATCGCCAGAACCAGATCGTGATGGCGGGCCTCCATCAGCTCGACCTCGCTGCCGCAGCCTTGCCAGAACTGCGTCAGCTTTAAAAGCGCTCCGGCATCTGTGCCGGCCACCGGAGTAAGGATGCACCAGCGGCCATCGAATAGCTCGGCAAACCCCGCGCGCGGCCCGGACTGTTCGGTACCTGCCACCGGGTGAGCCGGAATGAAATGCACGCCTTCAGGCACGAAAGGTCCGACATCACGGATGACACAGCCTTTTACCGAGCCGGTATCGGACAGGATCGCCCCCGCCTTCAGATGCGGCGCAATCCGCTCTGCCAGCGCGCCAAAGCTGCCGAGCGGCGTCGCCAGGATCACCAGATCGGCATCCCTGACCGCAAGCTCAAGATCGCTGAACACCTTATCCGCCAGACCAAGCTCCGCGACCTCGGCAAGGACCTCCGCACGCGCGTCATGAATGGCGATCTCGCCAGCCAGCCCGGCACGGCGGGTGGCATGGGCCAGCGAAGAGCCGATAAGGCCAGCGCCGATGAGGCTAACCTTGTTGAACAACCGGGACGCTGTCGCACCCATCAGGCAGCCTTTCCCAGAAAGGCGCGCAAGGCTTCCACGACAAGACCGTTGGCCTCTTCGCTGCCAATCGTCAGACGCAGGCAGTGTGGCAGATCATAATTGGCAACCGCGCGCAGAATAAGGCCACGCTGCGACAGAAACCGGTCCGCCTTGTCAGCCGTAAAGGGCCCCTCCGGCGCAAAGTGGATCAGAACAAAATTCCCGGCACTGTCATCAACCCGTAACCCCAGGCTCCGCAATTCCCGGGTCAGCCAGTGGAGCCATTTGTCATTATGGGCGAGAGCCCGCTCAAGATGACCACGATCGCGCACCGCGGCCGCCGCGGCCGCTTGCGCCGGCACCGAAACGTTGAAGGGACCACGAATACGATTGAGGGTGGCGACGACCTCGGCCGGACAGAAGGCCCAGCCAACCCGCAGCCCGGCAAGACCATAGACCTTCGAGAAGGTGCGCGTCATCACCACGTTGTCGCATTGCGAGACCAGTTCGATGCCGCTCTCATAGTCATTGCGGCGGACATATTCGGCATAGGCCGCATCGATCACGAGCAGCACCTGTTCGGGCAGGCCACGATGCAACCGGCGCAACTCCTGGCTGGAGAGATAACTGCCGGTGGGATTATTGGGATTGGCAATATAAACAAGGCGGGTGCGTGCGTTCACCGCGGCCAGCATGGCGTCCACATCGCAGTGCAGGTCACGTTCGCCCACCGCAACCGGCACCGCCGAATTGGCCAGCGTGATGATGCGATAAACAAGAAAACCATGCTGGCTGAACACCACCTCATCGCCCGGGCGCAGATAGGCATTGGCAATGAGGGTGAGAAGCTCATCCGAACCATTGCCACAAACGATGCGCTCCGGATGCAGTCCATGGGTTTCTGCGATCGCCTCGCGCAGGAGGCGGGCACTGCCTTCCGGATAGATCGCCAGATTTTCCGCCGCCCGCACGAAGGCCTCGTGCGCAGCAGGGCTGGGACCAAGCGGGGATTCATTCGACGAGAGCTTGAACACGCGGGCCAGACCGCCAACGCTGGCGCGACCGCCGACATAAGGCGAGATTTTAGAAATCCCAGGACGGGGCGACACTGTCATGGCTGCGGATCCTTGTCCGAAATCTGCATTTTGGCGTAGCCGCCAACGGCGACTGCGCGCAGGATGGCCTCTCCGCCGGCAGCCAGCAAGGCAGCGATGCGCGGGTCGCCGCCACCGACAAAATCCTGCGCTTCGATGAGAAGTTCGCGACTGGAGCTGCGTCCGCCTTCCTGGCCCGCAGCAAGGATGCGCGCCTTGATCCCGACCTGCTTGAGCAGGGCCTGAAGGCGGGCCCGGCTCAGTTCCTGGTTGGTTTCAACAAACAGCACGGAGCTGTCGGCACCCGTTGCTTCCTGTTCAATGGAACCGATCGCGTAGGCATCGGGATAATCGAAACGACCGCCGTCCTGCTTGAGCAGTGGCAGCCGGGCAATGATACGCGGGCCGCCTTCGCCGGCAGCGGCCAGCTGGGCCCACCAGGGCGAAACATTTTCAGCACTTTCCGGAAACGGGACCACCCCGCAGGACGAACGGTCTTCAGCACACGCGTGGACGACCGCCGCTGCGGTCGCGTGGCCGATCACCGGCAAAGTGGCCCCGAAATAAAACCGAGCCAGATCCCAGAACGCGAGCGCATTCTCGCCGGCATAGACATGAACAGAGACATTGCCCTCACCGGAAAGGCCAGACATCTGGATTTCGCGCCAGATGCGCAACGCTGCCCGAAGCGGGAAATTGCCACGATGGCGGGCCGCAAGCCGGCGCACCTCGGCCCCGTCGGCCGCCGGGCGTAGACCCCGGTGGGCGCCGGGCTCCTGCCGGAGCGCCTCGACCGCGGCCGCACGCTGCATCAGGAGATTGTGGATCTGCTCGTCGATGGCAAGAATGTCGGCGACGGTACTGGATTCAGGCGGTGCCATTCGAGATGTCGGTGTCCAACCATCGGTGATACGCAACGCACACGGCATCAGCGCCGGTGTCGCCCGGCCTCCTGGAAGGCAGAGCGCCGCTGGGTGCGGCAGCAGCGGGCCGTATTGATAGAGGCCTCAGCGCAAAAAGGCAAAGTGCTCGGACGCCGGACGCGATCCATCCTGGCAGAAATGTGACGCGCGGGTTTCCCTCCCCGGCAAGCTCTGCGGAATGAGGGGCGCGTTTGGCCCAAGGCATTGGGAGATTGCGCCAATGGTGGCGTGGTCGTGGCGATGGTCAGGCGAGAGCAGCGCAGACAGGCATCACGCGCGCCAACAGCGGGCGCGCGTGGGGCCGCAAGGCCAATGGCGGACGCAGCGCCATTTTTAGCCGCTATGACGCATGGGGCCTGTCTTTCTGGGTCAGCAGTTTCATGGCCGCATCGTAGTGATAGATGCCGAGGCGATAAAATCCACTGCTGCATTCGCGCAAGGCCTGACCGCGCTTGATCCGCACCGCCCTAAGGTCGGCGGCATCGCGATGCTGGGCCATAGCGTGCGCGAGCGCCTTGGCCTTGTGCGCACAGGTCTGCCAATCGGCGTTCTGAGCCTGCGCCGCACCAGTCAGCGCCATCAAAGTGACAATTGTAGCCGTAGCGGCAAAACCATTAAACGTCATCGGGGGTTCCTTTCCTCAACTGGGCCAATGGCCCGGGAGAAAGACAGATAGGAACGCTGCGCGCGCAACATCAGAGACAGAACGAACACAATTGCTGATCATCCCGCCGACAGCTGCAGGCTAAGATGAAAATCCCGCGCAATACGGGCTCTTCATGCGTGCAGCGTCTGCTGCAGAGGTGCCATGCAGCAGCAGGCTGGACGCGCTTCTAGCTTGACACCCGCGCCGGCATGAAGCGCCGGCGCATTGCCGGGGCCAGCGTCGGCGCTCCGTACAGTGTCTTGCGCGCTTCCACGAGATGAACTCCGGCGAGCCCGGGCCACAGACGCCGACCGATGCGTGCCCAGCCTCTGCCAGTGCGCACCAGACGGCGGCCTGGAAGGGGTGGGAACAGCAAGGCATAGTCCCAGCGTTCGGGCACAAACAGACAGTCCCCAAGGACGCGGGCAAGCTGCGCCGCCGTGAAGGGCCGGCCCTGGGCAAAGGGCGAGGTCTCGGCCAGCGACCACGGCGAGCGACGATTGGGCGCCACGATCACAAGACGCCCTCCCGGCTGGAGCACACGCCAGATCTGGCGCATCAAGGTCCGCGAGGCGTCCGCCGTCTCCAGCGCATGGATCATAAGAATGCGGTCAAACAGGGCGTCGGCAAAGGGCAGTGCATCTTCCTCGCCAAGGACCGACAGCACCTTCTCGGAGGGCCACGCCAGTACCCCCTGCTGGGCTGGCATCAGCGCAATGACACGCTCTGCCTCAGTGAGAAAGACGCGCAGGTAAGGTGTCGCAAAACCGTAACCAAGAACACGTTGTCCGTGCACATCCGGCCACAGCACGCGGATACGCCGAAGGATGGTGCGGCGCGCCACCTGCCCGAGGGAGGTTTCGTAGAAATTTGCCAGTTCGCCCGCGTCGATCTGCATGTAACCTGCCTACTCCGGCACGGGATGTGGTTCAACGGGCGCAATCCGGCTGCTAAACTGGTCCTTGACGTGTCAAGGACATCCAGATGCCGCTGAAAATCGAACTCGTTCCCTGCCTGACTGACAATTATGCCTATCTCATCGAGGAGACACAGACGGGACTTTGTGCGGTCGTCGATCCCTCCGAAGCTGAACCGGTACGCCGCCAGCTTGCCGGCCGCAAGCTCAGCTACATCCTCAATACCCATCACCACCCCGACCATGTTGGGGGCAATCTCGAACTGAAGGCCCAGTTCGGCGCTCAGGTGGTGGGACCGGCCATGGATCGCGCCCGCATACCGGGTATCGATACCGGCGTCGACGAAGCCAGCGGCTGGCAGTTTGGTCCGGTCGCCGTGACCGTCCTCGAAATCCCCGCCCATACCCGCTCCCACATTGCCTTCGTGATGGAGGGGGCCGTCTTTACCGGCGACACGCTGTTTGCGATGGGGTGTGGCCGACTGTTTGAAGGCACGCCGCAGATGCTCTGGCAGGCAATGGAAAAGCTGATGCGTCTGCCGGATACGACGCGGATCTATTGCGGCCACGAATACACGCTGAACAACGGACGCTTCGCCTTGACGCTGGAGCCCGGCAATGCCGCGCTCAAGGCCCGCATGGCCGAGGTTGAGGAGCTGAGGGCCCGCAACGCGCCCACCATTCCCTCCACCATGGCGCTCGAAAAGGCCACCAATCCGTTTCTGCGCCCCACCTCGCGCGAACTCAGGCACAGTCTTGGGCTGGAACAGGCGAGCCTCATCGAGGTCATCGCCGAAACCCGCCGGCGCAAGGACGCCTTCTGAACCCGGTTAGTGCACGGGCCGGAATAGACCCGTCTGCCTGTCCAGCCATTCGAGCTGGCCGTCGGCGATGCCAAAACGGGCGCCTTCAAGCCTGAGCAGGCCCTGGCCGACGCGCTCGGCGATGAACGGAAAGCTCATCAGCCGTTCGAGCGACAGGCGCACGCCTTCGCGCTCCACCTCGGTGTGGCGGTCGCCATCGGCATGCGCGCAGCGTGTCACCGCCGGTTCCAGAAGCGAGATCCATTCCGACAGAAACGGCATCGGCGCCGCCACCTGCCGGTCGAGAGCAGCAGCGATGCCTCCGCATTTGGCATGCCCCATCACCACGATGGTGCGGACCTTCAGCTGCAGGACGGCAAAGGCGATGGCCGACGAGGTACCATGATAGCCGCCGCCCTGTTCAAAGGGGGGGACGATGTTGGCGACATTGCGCAGGACAAAAAGCTCGCCCGGACGGGCGCTGAAGATCAGGGCCGGATCGGCGCGGCTGTCACAGCACGAAATGATGAGATATTCGGGGGACTGCCCCTTGGCGAGTTCGGCATAGAGCGCCCGCTCGCGCGGCCAACCCGTCCGGCGAAACTGGCGATAGCCCTCGATCAGCCGTTCCATTCTGCCCTCCGGCTTTGCGGGGCGGACGCTAATCAATTGCAGTCGCGTTGGCCAGCCTGTCGGCGGAGAGCCGGGCAGGCACTTCAGGCTCAGGGTTAATAGTCTGATATTATGGAGTTTTCCGCTCTGCGGACGGGACCAAGGGCGCATTCCCCCCTTATTTGTGACGGCTGGAGCCGGAGCTACCCGAACCGGCAACGGTCTGTGTCGCACCCTTGACCACCGCGGCTCCTGTCTGGGCGGCGGTCCCCACCACGTCTGCGGTGGCCGAAACCGCAGCACCGGTTACATCAGCCGCAGCACCAACCACCGAACAGCCTGAAACCGACACCGCCAGCACGAGCAGTATCGCCGCCTGCCACTTCATGAACGCTCCTGCCCCTGACCGGCGGTGAACATAGCCGATCGTCCGCGCGGGCAAAATCGGTAAAACCGCTTGACGGCGGAAGACGGAGCCGCTGCGATGGGCCCTGTTTTTGGGGGGACATGATCCATGACCGCAATCAGCTTTGGCGGCCTGTCGAGCGAACTGTCGATGCTTGGCGTAGCTATCGTGCTTGGCCTGGTCCATATCTTATTGGCCGCGCATTTTGTCACGGCAGAGCGTGGCATCGCCTGGAACATCGGGCCGCGCGATACCAGCGCGCCCCTGACCGGCAAGCTGGCCGGCCGGCTGCTGCGGGCGCAGGAGAATTTCAAGGAAACCTTTATTTTCTTCGCCGCCCTCGTGCTCGCATTGGCGCTGAGCGGTCGGCACTCCGCCCTCACCGTCGGCAGCTGCGAGCTTTATGTGGCGGCCCGCATTCTCTATCTGCCACTTTATGCGCTGGGCATCACGGGACTACGTACGCTGGTCTGGATGGCCTCGCTTTTGGGCATCATCGGGCTGATCGCCGCGCTCTTCGGCGCCGGCTAACGTACAAATTCGGCGGCAATCGCGGAAAACTGCAGCGCCGCTGCGGCGAGGACAAAGCCGTGCCAGATGGCCTTGTGATAGGGCAGTTGTTCGGCGAGATAGAACACGACGCCAAACGAATAAACCACGCCGCCTCCGATCAGAAGCCAGAAATCCAGCCGCGCCAGATGGGCGGAAAGCGGGCGAAGGACGGTTAGGATCATCCAGCCCATGGCGAGATAGAGGCCGACGCTGATCCGCTCCAGACGCCGCGGTTCCAGGAGTTTCATGGCCACCCCGGCCGTGGCCAGGAGCCAGACGATGCTGAGGATGGTGTCGCCGGCGAGCGGTCCCAGGCGATTGACCGCAAAAGGGGTATAGGTGGCGGCAATCATCACGAAGATCGCCGCATGATCGAGCCGGCGCAGGACCGCCTTGGAGGGGCGGTGATGCGGCATCAGGTTGTAGGCGGCCGAGCAGATGGTCATCGCCAAAAGACCAAGACAATAGATCGTCACCGACAGCACCACCGGAACACCGGTGACATTGGCGAGCAGCCAGACACTGGCATTGATCGCAAAGAGCACGCCCAGGACATGAATGACCGCGTCGGCGCGATGCTCAATGGGCGAGTAGATGCGGGTGGGCTTCATCACCCTGCTCCAGAACCTGCCATCCTACCCCTCCAAGTCTAGCCGATCCTCTCTGTGAACACACCTTTTGCCGTACCGGATGATGATTGCGCCCTGAGAGATTGCATGGCTAGGTTGCCCAATGTCCCGCTTTCGCCTCGAACCGCTCTTTGCCAGTCCGCTCTACCGTGCCCAACTTGGTGCCAGGGCGCTGAATGTGGCCCTTGAACATGCCTGCCTGTCGATTGCACGCGAAGATGTTGCCGGCCAGCGCTGGTGCCGGGAACATGGCTACAAGGGCTATACCTCGTATGCCTCTCTCGATGACCTGCCGCAGCGCGCCCCCGAATTCGCCGACCTCGCCAAAAGGCTTCAGCGCCACGCGCAGAGCTTCTGTACCGCGCTGGCCTATGACCTGGACGGACGGCGGCTGCGCCTCGATTCACTTTGGATCAACGTGCTGAAACCCGGCGGCCAACACATGGCGCACCTGCACCCGCACGCCATCATCTCGGGTACGTATTATGTGTGTGTGCCACCGGGAGCTGGCGCCATCCGCTTCGAGGATCCACGCCTTGCCATGTTCATGGCGGCGCCGCCACGCAAGGCCAACGCGCCCCTCGCCCGCAAAAGCTTTGTCACCATCACTCCGAAAGTGGGCACACTTCTGCTCTGGGAAAGCTTCTTGCGCCATGACGTACCGGTCAATGCCGGCACATCATCGCGCCTCTCGATCAGCTTCAATTTTGCCGCACGCTGAGCGGCCGTCACGGCCACAGGCCGTGGCTGCGCGTGCTTCCTCCGGGCGAGGCCAATCAGCTGTCGAGGAAGCTGCGCAGCTTGCGGCTGCGGCTCGGATGCTTGAGCTTGCGCAAGGCCTTGGCTTCGATCTGGCGAATGCGCTCACGGGTCACACTGAACTGCTGGCCCACTTCCTCCAGCGTATGATCGGTATTCATGCCGATACCAAAGCGCATGCGCAGCACACGCTCTTCGCGCGGCGTCAGCGTCGCCAGCACCCGGGTCGTGGTTTCGCGCAGATTGGCCTGGATCGCCGCGTCGATCGGCAGAACCGCATTCTTGTCCTCAATGAAATCGCCAAGATGGGAGTCTTCCTCGTCCCCGATCGGCGTCTCAAGACTGATGGGTTCCTTGGCGATCTTGAGGACCTTGCGCACCTTCTCCAAAGGCATGGCAAGACGCTCGGCCAGTTCTTCGGGGGTAGGTTCCCGACCGATCTCATGGAGCATCTGACGCGAGGTGCGAACCAGCTTGTTGATGGTTTCGATCATATGCACCGGGATACGGATGGTGCGCGCCTGATCGGCGATCGAGCGCGTGATGGCCTGGCGGATCCACCAGGTGGCATAGGTGGAAAATTTGTAGCCCCGGCGGTACTCGAATTTGTCGACCGCCTTCATCAGTCCGATATTGCCTTCCTGGATGAGATCGAGGAATTGCAGTCCGCGATTGGTGTATTTCTTGGCGATCGAGATCACCAGACGCAGATTGGCCTCGATCATCTCCTTCTTGGCCTGACTGCTCTCGCGTTCGCCCTTCTGTACTGTCTGCACGATGCGACGGAAGTCGACGATCGACGTCCGCATCTCCTGTGCCAGCGTCTGGATCTCATCGCGCAGCTGGTGGAGACGCTCGCGCTCTTCGGCCACGAATTCCTTCCATCCGGCGGATGACAGCCGGCCGACGCGCCGCGCCCAGTTCGGATCGAGCTCGTTGCCAAAGTGCTGCTTCAGGAAGTCGGCACGATCCACCCCGTGGGCTTCGGCCAGGCGCAGCAGCCGCCCCTCGAGACTGACCAGGCGGCGGTTGATGCCGTACATCTGGTCAACCAGTGCCTCGATACGGTTGTTGTTGAGTTTGAGGCTCTTGACGAGATCCACCGTGTCGTTGCGCAGCTTCTTGAACCGGCGCTCCTGACTGGTCGAGAGTTCATCGTCGGCCAGCTGGGCTTCCACGCTCGCATCCTGCAGCTTGCCCAGTTTCTTATAAAGGTTGGCAATCTGATCGAGGGTCTCGAGCACCTGCGGCTTCAGTGCAGCTTCCATCGCAGAGAGCGGCAAGGTGCCCTCGTCATCCTCATCCGCTTCGGCATCGGCCGCAGCTGCGGCCTCGCCAGGATCTGCTGGCTCTTCGTTGCGCGGCATTCGCGGGACATCGGCCAGGCTCGGCGCCGGTACCACCGGTTTGGGCCGATCCTCACCACTGCCATCGTCGCTATCCATGCCGACCGTCGGGGCGGAGGGGGCCCCATCGGGGCCGGCGCCATACATCGCTTCCAGATCGATGATGTCACGCAGCAAAACCTTGCCTTCATTGAGTTCATCGCGCCATACGGTCAGCGCCTCGAAGGTAAGCGGACTCTCGCACAAGGCGCCGATCATGAGCTCGCGGCCGGCCTCGATGCGTTTGGCAATCGCAATCTCGCCTTCACGCGACAGCAGCTCGACAGAGCCCATTTCACGCAGATACATGCGCACCGGATCATCCGTGCGATCATACTGCTCGGAGGCGCCGTTCTTTTGGGTCAGCTCCCGGCCTTCGGCAACGGCAGGCAATTCGCTGTCGGTACCTTCCTCCTGCTCTTCGCTTTCGATGACGTTGATACCCATCTCGCTGAGCATCGACATGGTGTCTTCGATCTGTTCGGAAGACACCTTGTCAGAGGGCAGAACCTTGTTCAGCTCGTCATAGGTCACATAGCCGCGTGCCTTGGCCCGCTGGATCATCTTGCGCACGCCGACATCGGACATGTCGAGCAAGGGTGAATCAGCATCTTCGCGTGCCGGCGTACCTTCGCCATCCTTGGCGGCCGTCTTGGCCTTGGCCTCAGGCTTCACCTTTGCCTCGGGCTTGGCTGCCACCTCAGCCTTGGCTTTTGCTTCAGGCTTGGCCGCCACCTCGGGCTTGGCCTTTGTCTCGGGTTTAGCCTTTGTTTCGGGTTTAGCCGCTGCCTCTGCCTTGGCTTTTGCCTCAGGCTTGGCCTTTACTTCAGCCTTGCGCTCGGGCTCTGCCGGCTTGACGCCCAGCTTCGCTTCGGCAGTTTTGGCCGGCTTGGCGTTGTCTTTCTTAATCGTGGCGGTGTCGGCGGCAGGTTTTTTTTGCACGTGTTCTGTCTGTCTGATATCGGCGGGGCTGATGGGGTGTTCGGTCTTGCCGCCCTTCTTGGCGGCGGCGGGGGTCTTGGTCTGGGGCTTGGGGGCCGTTTTCTTGGCGGCAACTTTTGCGGTTGCGGCCTTGGCCCGGGCCGCAGCAGGCTTGGCCGCAGCCTTGTCCGGCTTGCTGACCGCCTTCTTGGCAGGCACAGCCTTTTTCGCGGCAGCTGGGCGGGCCGCAACCGTCTTCGCTTTCTTGGTCTTGGCAGCCGGCTTGGCTGTCTTGCTGGTTTTTTTCGTGACCACCGCGCTATTCCGTTACTCGCATCGCCATACAACCGGACCGGTCCGGGTCAGCTTGCCCGATGTGGGGTAGAGGATCCGCACTATCAATCCCCTGTTGGTCGCCCGATGCAAGCCTGCGACCGCTTCATGGGTCCTGTCGCTGGGCCGCCTGTACCAGACGCTGCAGATCGCGCCAATTCTCTTCGCTTGGCTCACGGTTGAACCGATCCAACGCCTTGGCCCGCTCCGCTCCGAGATCGGCCAGAAGGCGAAGCTGGGCAACTGCGGCCAGCCAACGCGTCTCGATCTCCACGACATCGGCGGTTCCCCCTTGCCGCGCCGACACGCCGTCCGGCACCTGTTCTGCCGCACCAGCTGCCTTCGCCCGCCGCGCAGCCAGACGCTGCACCAATTCGGCCAAACCCGAGCGTTCCAAGTGGTGTTGCAACCCCGGATTTTCAAGCCTGATCCCGGAGGCGGCGAGGTTTAGAAGTTCATGACGCAATCTGTCAAGCTGGGCCTCGCTCAGGGGCAGTGTGGCCACGAGTTCGGCATGGGCCAGAACCAGGCTCGGGGCCTCAGCGAGCAACGCCATGACCTCCGTTTCCTTGACAAGGCGGGCTGCACCAGCACGGGCCATGGCGCTGTTCTTGACTGCGGCCGAGAGCGTATCACGCTTGTAGGCGGGCAGGGGCGCTCCCCGCCACGCTGGGCGCCCCGCGCCAGGCACGGGAACCCGCCGGGCCGGCGCAGGAGAAAAGGTTTCGGCGAGCTTCTGGCGAAAGGCGCGGCGATAATGGTCAGCAATGCTGCGATCGCCCATCCGCGCGACCAGGTCCATGAGAGCCTTTTCCAGCCCGGCGCGGCGTTCTGGCGTTGTAAAGTCCTTGTCTTCGGTCAGCTCGCGCCACAGCACCTCGATCAGGGGGGCCGCCTGTTCGAGCCGCTGGCGCATGGCCGATGGCCCGGAGGTTGCGATCAGACTGTCCGGATCTTCTCCTGCGGGCAGAAAGGCAAAACGCAATGACATCCCCGGCTTCAGGTGGGGCAGGGCCAGATGGGCGGCGCGACTGGCTGCCCGGCGTCCGGCCTCGTCCCCGTCAAAGGCAAGGACCGGTTCAGCGGCAAGGCGCCAGATTAGCGCCAGCTGGTCCTCGGTCAGCGCGGTTCCCAGGGGCGCCACGGCATGGGCAAAGCCGGCGCGCTCCAGCGCGATCACATCCATATAGCCTTCTGCAAGGATGATGGTGCCGGCCTTAAGAGCGGCAGGGCGAGCTGCCGCAAGATTGTAAAGGTGCTGCCCTTTGGAAAAGAGCACCGTGTCCCCCGTATTGAGGTATTTGGGCTTTGTCGCAGGATCGAGGGCGCGGGCGCCAAAGCCGATGACCCGGCCCCGACCGTCCGTGATCGGAAACATCAGCCGGTGGAAAAAGAAGTCGCGGGCGGGCCGGTCGGCCTCGGCCGGCCGAGCAAGGCCGGCAGCAACGAGATCATCAAGTGGGATCCCAAGCCCGCGCAGATGGGCGATCAGGCCGGTGCGGGACTGCGGTGAATAGCCCAGGCGGAAGCGCCCGGCCGTTGCCTTGTCCACGCCACGCTGCGCGAGATAGGCCCGTGCCACACTGCCCTGGGGCGTTGTGAGCGCGTGCTCGAAATAGCTGGCGGCGGCCTCAACCACATCATAAAGCGATTTTTTCTTCTCTTCGCGGGCTTCGTCCTCACCTGACCATTTGGGCAGCTCGATACCAGCCGTCTCGGCCAGCCGCGAAACCGCTTCCGGAAAACTCAGTCCCTCGCTCTCCATCAGCCAGCGAAAGGCATCACCGCCTGCCCCGCAGCCAAAACATTTGTAACTGCGCCGCTCGTTGTCCACCTTGAAGGAAGGCGATTTTTCCGCATGAAAGGGGCAGCAGCCCCACATCACCCTGCCCTTGCGGACCAGCTTGACGCGCCGGCTCACCAGCTGGACGAGATCCGTCCGCTGCAGGATTTCTTCGAGGAGGCCCTGACCGTAGCGCATGACCGCACTCTAGGGGTTTTGAACGTCTCCGTCTCAGGGCGAATCGGCATTCAGCTGTGTATCGCGCAGGAGGGCGCGCATAAACCAGCTTGAGCCACCTTGAAGCCGGCGGCGATTCGCCTCTTAAAGGGCCCCGAGCGGGCGCATCAGATAGACGCCAACCTCCTCGCCCTGGCCGCTTCCCTCATAGAGCGCCAAATCAAGCCCGGCAAAGTCAAAGCCGTGGGCACGATACCAAGCGATGGCGGGGGCGTTCAGGTTGGAGGTTTCAAGCCACACCGAGACCGCGGCCTTGGCCCGCGCCTGTTCCAATATGCGCAGCAGAAGGGCCGTTCCCATCCCACTGCGCCGGCATTCGGGTGCGACATAGAGATGCCAGAGCACATAACGCCGGTTCCAGAACTGATAGCCACCTGCGGCGAAGCCACAGATCCGCCCCTCCTGCTCTGCCACATAGCCATCCTGCCAGTCCCGGACGTCCCGGTTCAGGTCATAAACGCCGAACGCCTTGGTAAAGCGTGGCCGGTCCACGAGCTCGAGCCGAAAGCTCTCGCCCTCATGTTTCACCCGCCAGTACTTGGCACTGGCAAAGCTGGTGTCGATGGCCGCAATCGCAGGGGCATCCTGCGGCAGATGCGCCGGACGGATTACATAATGGGACACGTCACTTGGCGCTGAGACGGGTTTTGACGCTGGCGGATGCCTTGGCAAAATCCATGGTGCCGGCATGGCGCTCCTTCAGATAGGCCATCACCGTACCCATCTCTTTCATTGATCCGGCGCCGGTGGCGGCAATCGCCGCCTCGATCGCGGCACTGACCTCGTCCTCCCCCATCTGACGAGGCAGAAACTCCCGGATGATGCCGATTTCCGCGCGCTCCTGCTCGGCCAGCTCCGGCCGTCCGCCGGCCTCGTAGGTCGCCGCCGATTCCTCGCGCTGCTTGATCATTTTGGCGAGGACATTGAGGAGTTCCTCGTCGCTGACCAGCTCGCGGCTGGTTTCGCTGCGCGCCGCGATGTCGCGGTCCTTGATCCCTGCCAGCACCATGCGCAGAGTTCCCACGCGGCGCACGTCCTTGGCTTTCATTGCCTCTTTGAGTGCGGCATTGAGGCTGTCGCGCAGGCCCATGATCTGCTCCTTCAAAGCGTATCCAGCGCTGATTTTAGCGGGCTGGCAGGCGGCAAGGCAACGCGGCGGCATGAACCTGCGTCTGCACGCTTGACCCCAAACCGGCTCATTCCTATTTTCCCGCAAATCGCGAAGGACATCCCCACCATGGCCGATATCACGCCTGATCCCGCTGCGCAGACAGCGGGCAAAGCTTCGCGCGCTACTGCCTTGCTCGTGCTAGCCGATGGAACTGTTTTCGAGGGCCAAGGCTTTGGTGCAGCCACCCAGGCGGTGGGCGAAGTCTGCTTCAACACCGCAATGTCAGGGTATCAGGAAATCCTCTCTGACCCCTCTTATGCGGGCCAGATCATCGCCTTCACCTTCCCTCACATCGGCATCGTCGGCACCAACAGCGAGGATGTGGAAACGACGACACCGGTGGCCCGGGCCATGGTGGTGCGGGCTGATGCCGAACTCCCCTCCAACTGGCGCTCCCTGGCGACGCTGGATCAGTGGCTGAAGCAGCACCGGATTCCGGGCATTTCCGGCCTCGACACGCGGGCTCTGACCAATCGCATTCGCAAGAGTGGCATGCCACATGGGGTCGTAGCCCATGCCCCGGACGGGCGCTTTGACCTGCCGGCCCTCGTCAAGATGGCGCAGGGCTTTCCTGGCCTGGTCGGGCTTGATCTGGCCAAGGAGGTGAGCTGCCGACAAATGTATCGCTGGGATGAGACCCCCTGGGTCCATGGCGACGGCTATGGCGCGCAGAGTACACCAAGCTGGCGGGCGGTGGTCATCGATTATGGCGTCAAGCGCAACATTCTGCGGCTTCTGGCTGGCCATGGCGCGGACGTGATCGTGCTGCCGGCGGACGCGACCTACGACGATGTGATGCGCCAGTCGCCGGATGGCGTCCTTCTCTCCAACGGCCCCGGCGATCCGGACGCGACCGGCAGCTATGCGCTGAAGACGATCCGCGGTCTGATCGACGCCGGCATGCCCACGTTCGGTATCTGTCTTGGTCACCAATTGCTGTCCCTGGCCCTCGGCGCGCAGACCCGCAAAATGGCGCAGGGTCATCATGGTGCCAATCACCCGGTCAAGGATCTTGAAACCGGCAAGGTTGAGATCGTCTCGATGAACCATGGCTTCACCGTGGATTCGCAGAGCCTGCCCAAAGGGCTGATCGAAACCCATGTCTCGCTGTTCGATGGCAGCAATTGTGGTCTGAGGCTCGAGGGCCGGCCCATATTCTCGGTGCAGTATCACCCCGAGGCATCGCCTGGACCGATGGATTCCCATTATCTGTTCGAGCGTTTTGCGCAGTCAGCACGGCGCTGAGGCGCAGGTACCCGGCCTAGACCGTGGTCTCGCTGCCGAGACTGTCTGCGGTCGGCTGCCAGCCCTTGAGTTCGGTGGTCGCGGGCATGCCCACCACGTTGAATCCGGAATCGACGTAATGAATTTCGCCGGTGACGCCCGCAGCCAGCGTGCTCAGCAGGTAGAGTGCGGCGCCCCCCACATGATCGAGCTCGATCGATTTTCCGAGCGGTGATTGCGCCTTGGTCCATTTGAACACGGTCCGCGCATCGCCCACGGCGCTGCCGGCGAGTGTGCGCATGGGGCCGGCCGAAATCGCATTCACCCGGATGCCGTCGCGCCCTAGGTCTGCAGCCAGATAACGCACGCTGGCTTCCAGGGCAGCTTTGGCAACGCCCATGACATTGTAGTTGGGCATGACCCGCTGCGCCCCCAGATAGGACAGGGTTACCATCGCGCCGCCCCGATGCCCGGCCGCGGTCGACATCAGCCGTGCCGCCCGCTGGGCCACCGCGGTAAAGGAATAGCAGGAGATATCGAGCGTGCGGCGGAAATTGCCGCGGCTGGTGTCGACATAGCGCCCCTTCAGCTCTTCCTTGTCGGAAAAGGCAATGGCATGCACCAGAAAATCAAGCTGTCCCCATTCCCGGGCCAGGGTGGCAAAGACGGCATCAAGCTGGGCATCGTCTTCAACATCCGCCGGCATGATCAGCGTTGAGCCGATCGATGCAGCCAGCGGCTTGAGGCGTTTGGCTTGCGCCTCGCCCTGGTAGGTGAATGCGATCTGCGCTCCGGCCTGTGCCAGCATCCGCGCAATTCCCCAGGCGATGGAATGATCATTGGCGACGCCCATTACGAGGCCGCGCCGCCCTGCCATCATGCCCTGTTCGTCGGCCATCCTGATTACCCTTCGCCGGTGCGCCGAAACGGGCCGTTGCCGCGCCCCACCCGGCAATAAAACGTGGTTTGTGCGTTAGAGGCGTCGGAATACCAACGAGGCATTGGTACCGCCGAAACCGAAACTGTTGGACATTGCCGTCTCGAGTGCGACACCGTCGATGCGCTGGCGGACGATGTTGGCATCACCGACCGCCGGATCGAGTTCGTCGATATTGGCACTCTCGCAGATGAACCCATGCTGCATCATCAGCAGCGTGTAGATGGCTTCGTGCACGCCGGCCGCGCCCTGACTGTGGCCGGTCAGCGATTTGGTCGCGCTGATCGGCGGCATGGCCGCGCCAAACACGTCGCGGATCGCCTGAATTTCCGGGACATCGCCAACCGGTGTCGAGGTCGCGTGTGGATTGATGTAATCGATCCGGGTGCCTGCCTGGGCGAGTGCCATCTTCATGCAGCGCACCGCTCCTTCGCCGGACGGCGCCACCATGTCGGCGCCGTCGGCGGTGGCCCCGTAGCCCACCAGCTCGGCATAGATTTTAGCGCCACGCGCCTTGGCGTGCTCGAGTTCCTCGAGCACGACGATCCCGCCGCCGCCAGAAATCACAAAACCGTCGCGATCGACATCATAGGCCCGGCTTGCCTTTTGCGGCGTGGCGTTGCGCTTGGACGACATCGCACCCATGGCATCGAACAGCACCGACAAGGTCCAGTCGAGTTCTTCGCCACCGCCGGCAAACATGATGTCCTGCTTGCCCCACTGGATCAGTTCGGCCGCGTTACCGATGCAGTTGGCCGAGGTCGAGCAGGCTGAACTGATCGAGTAGTTGACGCCTTTGGTCTTGAACCAGGTCGACAGATTGGCCGAGCAGGTTGAGGACATGGCTTTGGGAACGGCAAAAGGACCGACCCTCTTGGGGCCCTTGCCAGGCTCGCGGGTTACATCCGCGGCAGCAACGATGGCCCGTGTCGATGGTCCGCCGGAACCGACGATAAGGCCGGTGCGCTCATGACTGACCTCGCCCGCTTCCAGGCCCGCATCGCGGATAGCTTGCGTCATCGCCAGAAACGCATAGGCCGCACCGTCACCCATGAACCGTCTGGCGCGCCGATCGACTGCGGCATCGACATCGAGCTTGATGCTGCCATGAACCTGGGAACGAAACCCCAGGCGGGCATATTCTTCGCAGGCAACGATGCCCGAGCGGGCCTCGCGCAGTGACTGGGTGACCTCGGCGGCATCGTTGCCAATGGAAGAGACAATCCCAAGCCCGGTAATGGCGACGCGCCTCATCGCAACAAATTTCCTCCCATTCGTCCCGTCCGATGGTGACGATCTGCTAGCAGACAGATCGGGATCTTATGGTATGCGCGCAGGTCATGCCGAGACCGGCTGCTGGCCGTCACGGAACAGTCCCACGCGCAGATCCTGGACCTCATAGATGGTATCCCCGTCCACCTTCATGATGCCATCGGCAATGCCGACCACGAGCTTGCGCATGATGACGCGCTTGAAGTCGACGCAATAGCTGACGAGGCGATGGGAGGGCAGCACCATGCCCGAAAGCTTGACCTGGCCGACGCCAAGTGCCCGGCCCCGGCCCAGTCCCCCCATCCAGCCAAGGAAGAAGCCCGCCATCTGCCACAGCGCGTCCAGGCCAAGGCAGCCGGGCATGACCGGATCATCCTGGAAATGACACTTGAAGAACCACAGGTCCGGCTTGATGTCGAATTCGGCTTCGACCGAACCCTTGCCATGCACGCCACCGCTGTCGGTGATTCTGGTGATGCGGTCCAGCATCAGCATGGGTGGCAAAGGCAGGCGGGCATTGCCGGGGCCGAATAGTTCACCGCGGGCGCAGGCCAGCAACCCATCCTTGTCGAAACTCTGTTCCTTCTGCGCCATCTCACTCGCCCACCCGGTTACAATCGCATCACACGTTTAGCCCTGGAGGCCAGGGCTTGGCAGCCCCAATTTTGTTTGTTAGAAACATTCTAAGAAACAACGGGTCGGCTGCACCTTAGCAGACTTGCAAGCCGAGTGTCAGCCTTGCAAGTATTGTTCTGCACCAAGGTGAATCGTCCCGTCGTCTGATGGAGTTTGGAGCCACGCCGATGGCCGAAAAGGCTGCCCACGCCTCTGCCGATCTGTGCCAGCGCTTGCGCGCCGCCGCGCTGCGTCCGACGCGTCAGCGTCTGGTGCTGGCGGAGCTGCTGTTTGCCCGCGGCCACCGTCATGTCACCGCTGAAGCCCTGCATGCCGAGGCGACCCGCGCCGGCATCGGCGTGTCGCTGGCCACGGTCTACAACACCCTGCACCAGTTCACCGCGGCAGGCATCCTGCGTCAGGTTGCCGTAGATGCGACGCGCACCTATTTCGACACCAATGTCGACGCCCACCAGCATTTCTATGTCGAGGACAGCAGCATGCTGATCGACATTCCCGGCGACAGCATTGCCGTCAGCGGCCTGCCGCAGCCGCCCAAGGGCACGCGCATTGATCGGGTCGACGTCGTGGTGCGTATCAGCAAGGCCTGACCACCGGTCCGCAAGCAATCTTCTTTAGAATTATTCTAAACTGTTGACAGCGATGGTGCGAACAGGGCAAGTTGCCCGCGCCCGCAAGGCCCGCCTCTGGCAGAGAGCGGCACGACCCCTTGCGCAGCTGCAAAAGGAGAACTCCCATGGCTGCCCTGAAAGGCTCCAAGACTGCAAAAAATCTGGCCGACGCTTTCGCTGGCGAGAGCCAGGCCAATCGTCGCTACCTCTACTTCGCGCAAAAGGCGGACATCGAGGGCTACAATGACGTCTCGACCGTCTTTCGTTCCACGGCCGAGGGCGAAACCGGCCACGCCCATGGTCACCTCGAATTCCTCGAGGCCGTTGGCGATCCGGCGACCGGTCAACCCATCGGTGACACGGCCCTTAACCTGAAGGCCGCCATCGCAGGCGAAACCCACGAATACACCGACATGTATCCGGGGATGGCCAAGACCGCTCGCGAAGAAGGTTTCGACGAAATCGCGGACTGGTTCGAAACCCTGGCCAAGGCTGAAAAGTCGCACGCCGGCCGCTTCCAGAAAGCCCTCGATTCGCTGGGCAAGTAACTCCCTGGCGGCGCAGCACCCTTGGTGCTGCGCCGTCCATGGCCGCAGGAGCCAATCCTCACGCGGCCCGACAGATACCAAACCCTGATGGTGGACCATGTCTCGCGAAGGCAGTCTTGATGCGCCAACCCGCCACGCGCTCGCCTGGCGTGATGCGGAATTCTACGACACGGACAAGATCGACGCCGAAATGCGTCGGGTGTTTGACATCTGTCACGGCTGTCGGCGCTGCTTCAATTTGTGCGATTCCTTCCCCCGTCTGTTCGATCTGATCGACAATTCCGACAGCGGCGAAATGGACGCCGTGCCGTCAGAGGCGTTCCCGTCCGTGGTCGAAGCCTGCACGCTTTGCGACATGTGCTTCATGACCAAGTGTCCCTACGTGCCGCCTCACGAATTCAATCTCGATTTTCCCCATCTGATGCTGCGCTACCGGGCTGCCGAGGTTAAATCTGGCAAGAAGGACTTCACCTCCCAGCAGCTGGCCGAGATGGACCGCAACGGACGCATCGGCAGCCTTGCCGCCCCGCTCGTCAACTGGGCCAGCAAGAAGGACAACCGGCTGACCCGCGGGGTCTTGAGCGCCACCGCCGGCATCGATCGCGATGCCAACCTGCCCAAATTTCACCATCGCACGTTCATGGGTGCAGACCGGCGCGCGCCGCTGTCGCCAAATGCCGCCGCCCCCGCCTTTGGTCAGCGCAAGGTCGCCCTCTTTGCCACCTGCTTCGTCAATTACAACAAACCCGACACCGGCATGGATGCCCGGGCCGTCCTCAATCATCTCGGTGTTGAGACCAGAGCCTGCTATCCGGGTTGCTGCGGCATGCCCTTTCTCGAGCAGGCCGAACTAGACCGCGTTGCCCGGCAGGCCGAAACCGTGGCCAAAGAACTCTGCGTCTTGATCGATGACGGCTACGACATCGTCACCCTGACCGCATCCTGCGGGCTGATGCTCAAATTCGAGTGGCCGCTGATCGTTCCGGAAAATCCCGACGTACAGCGTCTCAGCCAGCACTGCTTCGACATCAATGAATATGTCGTCGATATCGCCAAGACGTTTGGCCTGCCGGCGCCTCTGACCCCACTGCCAGACGGCGTCACCGTCCATTTACCCTGTCACGCCCGTGCGCAGAACATGGGGCCCAAGGCTGCGGAAATGCTCCGTCTCATTCCCGATACGCCGGTAGACGTGATCGAGCGCTGTTCAGGCCATGGCGGCACCTTTGGCGTCATGCGTCAGAGCCATGAAACTGCCATGAAAGTCGGGCGGCCAGTGTTCCGCACTGCACTCAGCCAGGCCCGCGGCCACATCGCCTCCGATTGTCCGCTGGCCGCCTTGCATATCGTCAGTGGCGCTCAAGCGCTGGCCGCCAAGGAAGGCAAGGCCTTCGCGCCGAAGGACGCCGAGCACCCCATCCAGATCTTTGCCCGCGCCTGCGGTCTGAAAGGAGAGCGGTCATGACCACCAACCTGCAGCGCATCCTGCCCGAGGCGCTGATGCCCCTCGACGAATATGCCCAGAAGCGCACCCTCATCCGCAAGCACATGGTCGAGCTGAAGCGCGACCGCCGTCTTGCGGTGGGCCCGTTTGCCACCTTTCACTTTGAAAACTACGAGACAATGTGGGCCCAGGTCATGGAGATGCTGCACATTGAAAAGGGCGGCCCCGAGCAGATCCAAGGCGAGCTCGATGCCTATAACCCGCTCATTCCCCAGGGCAGCGAACTGATCGCGACCTTGATGCTGGAAATCGAGGATCCCGCCCGTCGCAATCGCGAACTGGTGCGTCTGGCAGGCATCGAGACCTGCTGCTACATCGAACTGGGTAATCAGCGCCTTGCTGGATCCCCCACCGAGTATGGCGAACGCACCAGCGCGGACGGCAAGACGTCCTCGGTGCACTGGATCCGTTTTGCCTTCACCGCCACCCTGCGGCAGCAGTTTGCCAATCCCGCGGTTCCCGCTTTGCTCGGCATCGCCCATCCCGCCTATGGTCATATCGCGGTCATTCCGCCTTCGACGCGCGCTGCGCTCAGCAAGGATTTCAGCGCCTCCTGACCTTCCGCCTCAGGCCTCCAGCTCAAGGGCAAGCAGGCGGCCGAGGCTACGGATCGCCGGCTCTGGCTCATCGACCTTGATCGTGGTCATGCCCAGTTCGCGCGCCGGTTTGAGATTGATGCCAAGATCGTCGAGGTAGATGCAGTCACGCGGATCGACCGCCAGAACCTCGCACATCTGCAGATAGATGCGTGGGTCGGGCTTTCGCACGCCGATTTTGGAGCTTTCCAGCACGGCATCGAACAGCGCCATGACGTCACCGCGATAGAGACGGTTATCCTGGGTCGTATCAGCACCGAGCCCTGGCACATTGTTGGTAATGCAGCCGGTCTTCAGCCCGGCCGCCTTGATGCGGCGCAGGGCCGTCACCATGTTCGCGCGCAACTCGCCAGCCAGGAGCCCCACCACATCCCGTCCAGGCACCTCATGGCCAAGGGCCCGGGCCTCAGCGGCAAAGGCGCGATCAAAGCCGTCAAGATCGATCTCTGCCCGTTCGAAACGCGCCCAGGCATTGTCGTGCGGATTGGTGGCGTTGAGCCCGCGAATGAAATTCTCCGGCAGGCGATGCGCCCGCTCATAGGCCGCAAACGCGGCAAAGGGCGAAGACGTAAAGACGCCGCCAAAATCGAACAGAACTGCGGTGATCAAGCCTCACTCCAACGCTGCGCTACGAGGGGCCGCATGGTGAGGCTTGGCACGGCTCCGTCAAGACGGAGGAAAAAACTTTGTCCTTGAGACCGCCGCTGCAATCAGGCCCATTGGCAGGGTTGTCTTCATCCAGCTGGCCATGGCCGCGACTGCAACGGTAATTCATACCTGCGCCCTTGGGCGGCTCAGAGGGATTTGTCAAAGCGGCATCCTGCGCTTTTCCGGCATACCCTATGGTCGGGCCCAGCGCTGGCACCTGCCCGAGCCCACCGAGCCCTGGAGCGGCGTGCGCGATGCCACAAGATTTGGTCCGGTCTGCCCGCAGGCACCAAGCCGGCTCGACCGCCTCCTGGGCCAGGGGCAGAGCATGCAGTCCGAAGACTGCCTCCACCTGAACATCTGGACGCCGGGACTTGCCGGACGCCGCCCGGTGATGGTGTGGCTGCATGGTGGCGCCTTTGTCTTCGGTGCCGGCAGCCAGAGCCTCTATGACGGTCGGCTCCTTGCCGCCCAGGACGTGGTGGTGGTCACGCTCAATTATCGCCTCGGGGCCTTCGGGTTTGTCGCGCTGAACCGGGTGAGCGACGGCGTCCTGCCGGCAACCGGCTGTGAAGGCCTCGCCGATCAAATGCTGGCGCTGGACTGGGTCCACCGCAATATCGCGGATTTTGGCGGCGATCCGGACAATGTCACGCTGTTTGGCGAATCGGCGGGCGCCATGAGCATTGGCGCATTGCTGAGTGCGCCCCTGGCACGAGGCCTGTTTCACAAGGCCATCCTGCAGTCCGGCGCCGCCCACATCGGTCACGCGCCCGCGCGGGCTGAACAGGTGGGGGCAGCCCTTCTTGCCGCTCTCGGCCTTGAGCGTCGTAGCGCCGCACGTGCCCTCGAGCTCCCGGCCCATACCATCCTCGCCGCTCAGAACCTGGTTCAGACCAGCAGCCGGCGTCGTCGCCTTCCCTATCGCCTGGGCACACTGCCGTTTCAGCCGGTGGTCGACGGCAGGCTCTTGCCGCAGCTCCCGGTCGCTGCCATCCGCGCCGGCACTGCTGCCGGCATCCCCCTTCTGGGCGGCACCAATCGCGACGAATGGAAACTCTTTACCGGTGTCAATCCGAGGCTGCGGCTGATGCGCAAGGAGGATTTTCGCGCGCGCGTGATGCGCTTTGGCAAAGATGCGGCACCTGACTTGCTGGCCGCCTATGAAGGCCCGTCAGCCTTCGAGCAGTTCAACGCCTTCATGACCGACAAGGTGTTTGCCGAACCCTGCCGACGCCTTCTGGAGGCCCAGAGCCGTCACGCCCCGAGCTTTGCCTATCGCTGCGACTGGAGCTCGAGATTTCTGGGTGGGGCCATGGGAGCCTGCCATGGCATCGAACTGGGCTTTCTTTTCGGAGCCTATCGCACCGGTCTTCCCGGCACCTTCTTCGGTCAGGGCGCCAACGCCGACGCCCTGTCCGCGGCGCTGCTGAGGTCCTGGGCCGCTTTTGCCCGCAGCGGCACGCCAGGCTGGCCCACCTACCAGCCCGACACCCGCCGCACCATGATCTTTGGCCAGAGCCCGCCGCATCTGCACGACCGGCCGCAGGAGGCGCGTCGCCTGGCCTTTGCGGCCATTGCCGACCCCCGCCTTGGTCCGTGAACGAAACCGCAGCACCTCGCGCTCAAACCGGATAAGCTGAGGCCATGATGGCGAATCGCGTTCTCGGCAATTTTCCCGTGCCACCCGGCGGATGGCGTTATCTCGCCCTCGTGCTCGTGCTTGTCGCACTTCTGGCCGCCGCGCTTGGCGTTGGCGCTCCACATGCGGCAAGCTGGGCCGGTCTTGCTCTGGCTACCGCAGTGGGGATGCTGGCGGGCTTTTTTCTCTTCCGGTTGTGGACGGAGGAGCGCTTTGCCGCTGGCAGCAGCCATCAGATCGCCGCCGCGGCCGCACGGGCCAATGTCGCCTGGGCGATCACCACGGCCGATGGCAGTGTCGGCGATTGCAACCTCGCCTATCGCACGATGATCGGCTGCGCCCCGGACGCCGTGCCGGCTCCGCCTGAGCTGGCTCTCGTCCAGGACGCCTCAGCAGCCGTGCTTTATCGCCTGAGCCGCAAGGCCGCCCAGGGCGAGTGTGGCGAAGAAAGTTTCGAACTTGCTCCGGGCCTGCAGCTTCTGGCCGCCGTGCGTCCTCTCAAAGGCGGGCGTACCGCCTGGTGGTTCACCCCGAGCCTGGCTGCCATCAGCACCTCGGCGCCGGTTGAGGCGCCAGCTCCAAGCCCTCCCGCGAGCCTCTTTGCCGATGCTCCGATCGGCATGGCACAAGCCAGTGCCGATGGCGTCATTCGCGCCAGCAATGCAGCATTTCATAGCTTTTTTGCCAGCGCGGTGGATGGCCGCGACCTCGCGACGCTGATCGAGCCCGCCGACCAAGGTGCAGTACGCGCCCTCTTCGCCGCAGCCCTGGCCGGTGACGCCCGTCCTGCACCAACCGAAATTCGCGTAGCCGGACAGCACGAGCGCATGGGCGAACTCTTTGCCTGCCGCCAGGATGAGGGCCAGGTCACACTTTACCTGATCGATATTTCGCAACAAAAGGCCCTCGAGCTGCGCTTTGCGCAAAGTCAGAAGATGGAAGCTGTCGGCCAGCTCGCCGGCGGCGTCGCCCATGACTTCAACAACCATCTGACCGTCATCATTGGCAGTTCCGAACTCTTGATGATGCGTCACAGCGCCGGGGATCCCTCGTTCAACGAGATCAACGAAATCCATCAGAACGCATTGCGCGCTGCAGCCCTCGTCAGCCAGCTTCTGGCCTTCTCGCGCAAACAGACACTGCAGCCCAAACTGCTGTCCTTGCGGGACGTGCTCGGCGAAGTGGCTGTCATGCTGCGTCGCCTGCTGCGCGAAGGCATTGAACTGAAGCTCGAGCACGGCGCCGAGCTGTGGAGTGTTCATGCCGACGAAACCCAGATCTCCAACGCGATCATCAATCTCGTCGTCAACGCCCGTGATGCCATGCCCAAGGGCGGTACGGTGACCATCCGCACCTGCAATGAGACCGTTACCAAGGCGGTGGCGATGGGTACCGGGGTCATGCCCATCGGCGAATATGTGCGCATCGATGTCGCCGATACCGGCACCGGTATCACGCCCGAACATCTGGGCAAGATCTTTGACCCGTTCTTCACCACCAAGCCGACCGGACAGGGAACCGGCCTTGGACTTGCCACAGTCTATGGCATCGTCAAGCAGACCGGCGGGTTTATCTCGGTTACCTCCGAGCTTGGCAAGGGAACCTGTTTTCGGATCTTCCTGCCGCGCTTTACCGGCGAAGCCCAGGCCCCGGCCCCCGCTGCCGCCGTTCCCGCCGACGTCACCGGCGCCGATACCATTCTGCTCGTCGAGGACGAAGATGCGGTGCGCAGTTTTGCCGCCCGCGCCTTGCGCATGCGCGGCTATGAGGTGCTGGAGGCCATGGGCGGCGAAGAAGCCCTGGAAATTGTCAGGAAGCGTGCTGGCGTCATCCATCTGCTCATCACCGATGTGGTGATGCCCAATATGGATGGACCGACTTTGGTGCGCACCGTCAAACGTCTCAAACCCGATATCCGCGTTATCTTCATGTCGGGCTACGCGGAAGAAGCCTTCCGCCGCAATGAAGAGAACGCGGCCAATCTTCACTTCCTGCCCAAACCGTTCGGCCTCAAGCAGCTCGCCGCCAAGGTCAAGGAAGTGTTGTCGCTGCCGGCACAGAGCGAACTGTCCTAAGCCGCACGTCCGTCTGGCTGCGCCGCCTCGGCGTCAGCATGAAGCCGGCTCAGCCAGAACAGGGTCTGCGCTGCCAGCTTTTCCCAGCCCGGTTCCAGGATCAGCCAATGGGACGCGCCCTTGAGCTCGCGATACTGTGCCCGTCCACGATAGCGCCGCGCGATGCGCCGCACGGTAGCAGCCGGCGTGATCGGATCCTGCCCGCCCGCCACACACAGGATCGGACAGGCGACGTGACGCGGATCGACAGAGGTCGCCCGCGACAGATCGAATGGCCAATGCAGAATTTCGAACATGGCAAGACCGGATTCAGAAACCAGACGCGACAGCGTGGCCGCCCGCAGGTCAGGAGCAAGACTGTCCAGTCCACAGGCCGCCAGCCAGCGGTCCGGTCGCAGCGGCCGGCGCCAGAAGTCACCAGCCAGAAACAGCGCCTGTGCACTCAGAAGCTCGAACAGGCTCGATGGCCACACGCCCCAGGGCGCCGACGGTGCAAGCAGGACAAGAGCCCGGGCCTTGCCGCGGGCCGCCAGCATCTGCGCCAGCAGCCCGCCCATCGAGTGGCCAACGATCACCGGCAGATCTGAAAGACCGTCGATCAGCCGGCCAAGATCCTCGGCATAATCGAGGACACCGAGACGTCCGAGAGCGGCAGGATCAGCGCTGGCCCCATGGTGGCGCAGATCCGGGGTCAGCACCGCGTAGCCGGCATCGCGGAAGCGCCCAGCCCAGCCCTCAAACACCCAGCCACCACAGAAGGCGCCGTGAATCATGACAATCGGCGGTTTGGCAGCGCTCATGGCTGGGCAAAAGCAAGATCCCGGAATTGCGCGATCACCTGATTATAGGTGTCACGCTTGAACGGGACGATGAGCCGCGGCAGCGCTTCCATCGCCAGCCATTTCCACTCCGCGAATTCCGGCACCTCCGTGGCCACATTGATGTCGCTGTCGTCGCCGGTAAAGCGCAGCGCCAGCCATTTTTGCCGTTGCCCACGATAGCGTCCGTGCAAGGCGACACCAAGCAGGTGCACCGGCAGGTCGTAGCAGAGCCAGTCAGGATGCTCGCGCAGGACCTCGGCCTTGTCGGTACCGATCTCTTCCCTCAACTCGCGCAGCGCCGCCGCGCGCGGACTTTCGCCGTCATCGATGCCGCCTTGCGGCATCTGCCAGCCTTCCACGGTCTGTTCGATACGACGGCCGACAAACACGAGGCCCTCGCGATTGATCAGCATCATGCCAACACAAGGCCGATAGGGCAGGTCTTCATGGCGCAACATGTGCCCGGAGCGAATGGGATGGCGGGACATCACGGCCGTCTGTTCAAGGCTTCGAATTAACTATGGACGATGCGGGCACCAGAACAAAGCCCTGTCCGCGCAGTCCCCGGGCCCAGGCAGCCACATGGCTGAGCGTCACCGGATAGAGCGAGCCTGTAGCCACCGCTTCACCTGCGTGGCGGGCCAGGCGTTCCAGTTTGGTCAGACGCTGATCGATGGCCGCTGGTGCGGCCACACCATCAAGGCGCAGATCACTCCTGACATAGGGGGCCTTCAGCTGGAGCGCCACATTCTGTGCCAGCGCACCCTTGGAACTGTCAAAAAACATCAGCCCGCGAGCGGCCAGAAAACTCAGTACCGGCTCCAGGGCGAGCGGTTCCGCCAGAAAGCGCCCGCCCATCAGGTTGGTGACGCCGACATAGCCGGTTGCCCGGGTCAATACCCATTTGAGGCGGGCAAGATTGTCGTCGGCGCTGAGGTTCGGGCGCAAGGAGTGGGGACCGGCGTCGCTGTCGGGAAAATTCCGCGGTTCCATAGGAACCTCGAGGAGCACCTCATGGCCCTTGCGCCGCGCCAGACGCAGCCAGTGATCGAGCCTCGTGCCATAGGGGGCGAACGCCAGCGTCACTGCCGGCGGCAGTTCGTCGATCGCCGCCTTGGTGGCGCGCCCGTCAAGGCCAAGCCCGGTGATGACGATCGCGATCTTGATCCCACGCATGGCGCCAAAGGGCGGGGCATAGGCGGCAAGCGGCGTACGCCCGTCGGCGGCAATTCGGGGCAAGGGTCCTTCTGGCGTGCTTTCGATCAGTGCCGGATCCGCCATCAGTGCCTTGCCGGCATAGACCGGAAGAGTAGGTTCCGGCGGCAGCGAAGCGGCCTTGGGCTGCGGTGTCAGAGCCGCCGCAGGCGGCGGCGCCGGCGGTACTGGTGCCACTGCGGCCGGCGTCAGGGTCAGGGTGACGCGCGCCAGCGGCTGGGCCGGTGGTTGCCCGAATAGAGCGATGGCCGCAACCAGCGCCCCCAGAACAGCAATGGTGGCAAGAACGGCCAATGCCAGAGGATGGAAGACGCGACTGGCGCCCACGCGGCGCTGCGACGGCCCATCCTCGTTTTGACTGCGCAAGGCCATGAACCACTCTCAGGTCGGTATGGTTACCGGGGGGGTTAAGAGCGGCTGTCGGATCCCGCCAGCCGCCTGGACTGCCAAAGTCGTTGCGCCCATCTGCCGCGATGCCGGGCGGTCAGGAGCGGGCGCGCAAGCCTGCTCCGTTGCGCCGTCTGACCCCTCAGTCCTGCCGCGCCGGCTTGTTCAGCATCATCGGCTTGGTGGTGACGAAGGAGACCGTCTTGCGTCCACGCAGCAGATCGAGCGCGTATTCAAGCTGGAAATCCTTGTAGGTTTTGCCAGGCGCCGGACGGATCACCGGAATCGCGTGCTCCTCCTCCGGATTCTGTTCGGCCAGATGACCGGGCAGATCAACTTCATGCGGACGCTCGATGGCTGGCAGTTCCTTGTCCGATTCGGCAACAGCGATATCCGGCTGGATGCCGGTGTCCTGGATCGAATGACCGGAGGGCGTGTAGTAGCGCGCGGTGGTCAGCCGCAGCGCGCCGCCGCCATTGCCGAGCGGGATGATGGTCTGCACCGATCCCTTGCCGAACGAGGTCATGCCAAGGATGGTAGCCCGCTTGTTGTCCTGAAGAGCACCCGAGACGATTTCTGCGGCGCTCGCGGTGCCACCGTTGATCAGTACGATGATGGGCTTGCCATCCATGATGTCACCTGGATGGGCGTCAAAGCGCTGGGTGTCCTCAGGATGACGGCCACGGGTGGAGACGATTTCGCCAGAGTTGAGCATGTCGTCCGAAACGCGAATCGCCTGATCAAGCAGCCCGCCCGGATTGTTGCGCAGATCGAGAATGTAGCCCTCGATATGCGACGGCCCGATCTGCTTTTTCAGTGCTGCAACAGCCTTGCGCAGGCCCGAATCCGTGCGCTCGTTGAAAGCTGTCAGGCGGATATAGCCGATATCGCCTTCACGATGCCAGCGCACGCTGTCGACCTTTACGATCGCCCGCGTCATGGTCACGTTGAACGGCTTCTTCATGCCGCGGCGCAGGATCGTGACGGTGATCTTTGACCCCACTGGTCCGCGCATCTTGTCGATCGCGGCATTCAGATCGAGGCCCTCAATGGGAACGCCATTGACCGCAGCGATATAATCACCGGGTTTGATTCCGGCTTTTGCCGCCGGCGTGCCGTCGATCGGCGAAATCACTTTGATCAGCCCATCCTGCATCGTCACTTCGATGCCAAGACCGCCAAACTGGCCACGGGTCTGGATCTGCATATCGGAAAACGACTTGGCGTCCATGTATCCGGAATGCGGATCGAGCGACGACACCATGCCCTGAATGGCGTAGTCGATCAGCTTCCGGTCGGAGACGGGCGTGACATAGTCGGCCCGCACCCGTTCAAACGCTTGCGAAAACAGATCGAGCTGGCGATAGGCGTCATGGTTGCTCGCGCCCATGGCAACCGGAAACAGCCATAGCGCTGCGGCAAATCCAACCGCCATGCACGCACCGCCGAACAAAATACGCTTCATGATTTTTTCGCCTTCCGAAAACCAGATTCCAGCCAGGGCAGCGGGCTCAGTGCCCGCATGCCGTGACGCAATTCAACATAGAGCGGATCGTGCTCCCGTCCCTCGGGCATGGTGCCGAGGGGTTCGCCCGTCAGCACGCCATCACCGACGCGCACACTCACCTTACCCAAACCAGCCAGCACCAGATCGTAGCCGTCGCCCAATTCCAAGATCAACACTTCACCGCTGCGCTGATAGGGGCCCGCGAACAGCACCCGCCCATCAGCGGGTGCCACAACTTCTGCTCCCGCGGAACTGAGAAAGCTGAGCCCCGGCGCCTGTGCTCCACCGACGCCAGCCCCAGGCATAGCGCCACGGACCAACTGACCTACCACGGGCCAGGCCAACGCGCCACGACGCGGCACAAAGGCAAGGCGCGGGCCCTGGGCGGACCCGGCAGGGTTCCGGCGTGCAGCGGCCCTCAGCTGGGCCACCTTGTGCAGCAACTGGCCAAGATCTTCTGCCTGGCGCGCGATTACAGCGTATTTTGCCGCCAGTGTCGCATACTGTGCCGCGGCAGTATCGGCCTCGCCCTGCTTTGTCGCGAGAAGTTGATCAAGACGGGTACGGGCCTGGCGCAGCGCCTGGGCGGTAGCCATGCTCTGGGCGCGACGGCGGGTGAGCGATGCCTGCGTGCTGCGCACCGCCTCGAGCTGGCGGGCCAGCTTCGCAGCCGCCCCATAGACCCGCGGCAGCGAAGCGCCCAAAAGCATATTCTGGCGCGCCGATGCCAGTGCGTCAGAGGCCGAAATCGCCAGCACCGGCGGCGCGTCGTGCTGGAGACGCTCGAGGAGGGCAAGAAGCCTCGTGACCTTGACCCGTTCGTGGGCAAAGCGCGCCCTTAGCTCTTGCTGGCGCAGGCTGAGCGCCACGATGGTCTGCCCGAGCCGGGCCTTCTGCGCCTCAAGCTGCTGTACCCGTCTGGCGGTCGTGATCAGTCTCTGCTGCAAGCTGGCGGCTTCGGCCTGAAGCCGCGCCGAGGTGGTCCGGGCCGTGTTCAGCTTCGGCTTGACCTTCGCGACTTCCCCGGCAAGCGCCTGGTAGCGGGCCTCGCTGGAGGGCAGGGTGGCAAAGCTGCTGGCGGGAACGGCCTTTGAGAGGTCCGGAATATCGGTCAGCGAGGGACGGCCTTCAGCACTGTGGCGCGGCGCCGGCCCTTGGGCCGGGTCGGCGGCAAGCCGGGCGGTGGCAAGCACGGCCCCCAGAACAAGAACCAGCCAGTGCGCGGACCGGACCATGGCCCGGTCGCGGCCTCTTCGTGGCTCTGCACCATCGCCGAGGACAGGAGGCAAGCTCTTTCAGCCTTTTGCTGTCTGCGCCTTGACGGCCGCAATCTTGGCCGCAAGTTCCTTTTCGTCGCCCAGATAGCGCGTGCTCACGCAGCGCAGATCGCCATCGAGATGATAGAGCTTGGGCACGCCGGTGGGAATATTGACGTCGGCAATGGCATCATCGCTGATGCCTTCCAGATGTTTCAGCAGGGCCCGCAGCGAATTGCCATGGGCGGCAACCAGCACCCGCCGTCCGGCCACAAGCTCCGGCACGATGACATCGTCCCAGTAGGGCAGCACCCGCGCCAGTACATCCTTGAGACACTCTCCCCGGGGCATTTCGGCCGCGCTGATATGGGCGTAGCGGGGATCCCGCCCGGGATAATCGGGCGACTGAAGCGTCACCGGAGGAGGCGGCACGTCATAGGACCGGCGCCACAGATGCACCTGCTCGGCGCCAAATTCCTCCACCGCCCGCTTCTTGTCCTGTCCGGTGAGCGCCCCGTAGTGCCGCTCATTGAGCCGCCAGTGCTTGAATTCAGGGATCCACATCTGATCAAGCTGTTCGAGGGCGAGCCACAGGGTGCGGATCGCCCGCGTCTGCATCGAGGTGAAGGCGACATCAAACCGCAGCCCCGCCTCTCGCAGCAGCCGGCCCGCGGTGCGCGCCTCCGCTTCGCCCTGCGCCGTCAGATTGACGTCGCGCCACCCGGTAAACAGATTGAGTTTGTTCCACTCGCTTTCGCCGTGGCGCAGCAAGACGAGCTGGGCATCATGATCCTGTGGCAACGAAACATCCTTCCCTTGAGGCGCGGGGCAAAAATAGGTGCAACGGCGTTGCTCTGTCCACGTCGCAAAAGGCGCCCTCAGCCGCGCCTGACGCGCGACCAGACCTGCCTTGGTGCCGCATCACCGCCGTCCTTCAAAGCGGGCAACGGCCCCAGCCGCAGACCCGGCCACGGGCTCGGCAGTGGGCAAGGCCCAGCCAGGTAGATTTTGCCGGGCGGCGGCCGACGAGCCCACCCCGACACCAAAAAAGCCAGCGATTTCGCGGAGTTCTGTGCTCACCGGACGCGGCACGTTTCTGGCATGGGAGGAGCGGAGCTTGATCAGCAGAACGCGCGCATGCCCTTGTCAAAGATCCCTCCCCATCTTCTTCGCCGCAGTCTGGCAGCCGGCCTTGCTGCGCTACTGACGTTTCTGCCGGTCGAAGCCCTCGCCTATTCCCGGATCAAGGATCTGGTCAGCGTCGAGGGCGTACGCGACAACATGCTGATCGGCTATGGCCTGGTGGTCGGGCTGAATGGCACCGGGGATTCCTTGCGCAACGCGCCGTTCACCCAGCAATCAATTCAGACCATGCTGGAACGGCTCGGGGTCAACACCAACGGCCAGACCATGCAGACCAAAAATGTGGCGGCCGTCATGGTCACCGCCAATCTGCCGGCCTTCGCCTCCCAGGGCACCCGCATCGATGTTTCGGTGGGCGCCATGGGCGATGCCAAGTCGCTGCAGGGCGGCACCCTCCTCGTCACCCCGCTCTACAGCGCCGATGGCAATGTCTACGCCGTCGCCCAAGGACCGGTCACGGTCAGCGGTTTTACTGCTCGCGGTCAGGCCGCCAGCGTCACCCAGAACGTGCCCACTGCCGGACGCATTCCCAATGGCGCCATCGTCGAGCGGCAGACGACCTTCAAGCTCGATGACGAGCACAGCCTCAAGCTGTCACTGCACAATCCTGACATCACCACCGCCGTGCGCATCGCCAGAGCGATCGACCGTTTCATCGGCAAGCCGGTGGCGCGGGCCACCGATCCGGCCAATGTGCGGCTGAAAATCCCCATGAACTATCCTAACGGCGTCGTCGGCATGCTCGATGATATCGATCATCTGCGGGTCACGCCTGATGAGGCAGCCAAGGTGGTGGTCGACGAAAAGACCGGTGTCATCGTCATGGGTGCCAATGTGCGCATCTCGACCGTCGCGATCGCCCAGGGCAATCTGACCATCCGCGTCACCGAAACGCCGCAGGTGAGCCAACCCACGCCGTTCTCCAAGACCGGTACCACACAAGTTGTCCCGCGCACCCAATTGCAGGTCAGCACCGGCCACGGCAACAAAATGGTGGTCCTCAATCAGGGGGTCTCGCTGCAGAAACTGGTGGACGGCCTCAATGCCCTGGGTGTCGGACCACGGGACATCATTTCCATCCTGCAGGCCATCAAGGCTGCCGGTGCGCTGCAGGCCGATCTGAAGGTTATTGGCTGATGAACCCGAACTTTTCCGCAGCTTTGTCTCTGGCCACCTCGCCCGCCGTCGTCGCTCCGGCCAAGACCGCCAATGATCGCGCCGCGCAGAAGGCAGCGGTGGCCTTCGAGGGTGAGTTCATCAGCCAGATGCTGAGCCCGATGTTCAAGGGCGTGTCGACTGGCGGTCCGTTCGGAGGCGGTCAGGGTGAAGCGATGTTTCGCTCACTGATGATCGACCAGTTCGGCAAGTCCATGGCGCAGCGCGGCGGCTTCGGCCTTGCAAGCGAGATCACCCGCGCCCTGCTCAGCCACCAGGAGGCTGCATCATGAAAGATCCCCGCCTTGTGACCGTCATGGCTCTGGCAGAACAGCTGATCGCCATCTTTGAGGCCGACATCGCGGCCCTGCGGGCCTGCCGGCCCCAGGCCATGGCTTCACTGATACCGCAAAACCAGGAGCTGATTGCAGCCTATGGCCGCGAAGCCCAGAAACTGAGCCGGACCGTGCTGGAAAGCGTGCCCGAAACCACGCGCCAGCAGCTTGAGGCCTCAACCAGCCGGATGCGCGAGGTGCTGACCCGCCACCAGCGCATGGTGCTCTGCGTCAAGACCGCCAGTGAAGGTCTCGTCAAAGCCGTGGCCGAGGAAGTTGACCGTCGCCGCGCCCGGGCGCGGCCCTACAGCGCGCAGGGCGCCATGAACGGCTCAGCAATCCCGTCGCGGCCCCGGGCTCCGGGTGCGTCGCTGGTTTACAACGCGGTGATCTAGAACGGTTCAGAACGCGTTGAAAATGCCGCCAACAATGTCGTTGGCTAGACCGAACCCCGCGCCGAGGCCAAGCCCGGAGACCAGATTGCCCATAAATCCTCCACCAGATGTGGCGTAGGATTGCTGCGCCCATCCACGTGGCTGGAAAGACGGCTGCGGCTGAGCGCCCAGCTGAGTTTCGAGGGTATGGATATATTGGGCCATCTGCTCGAGCAGCATCTGGGTTTGCTGGTTCTGCGTCTGGATCGCGAGGGCAGCTTCTTTCAGATCGAGGGTGAGCTCACGCGCGAGCTGGGCGTCGCTGATCGCAGTTTGCAGCTTGGTGGCCAGATTGCCCACGGCCGTTGCCACCTGATCGGCCTGCTGATGCAGCTGCACCACCTGATTTTCTGCGGATTGATAATCCATGATGATCTCCCGAAGGATCGTTTCGCGCTGAACCTAGCCGAAGGCGTCCTGTCCGCTCCATGAAATCGCGTTAGTGTGACAAGACCGGTCAGAACAGCGGAGCAACAAGGCCAACCGGACTGGCGTTGAGATAGGAAACCCCGTCCTTGAATGCAATGCGAACGCCTGGATGCGCCGCACTGGAGGCCGTGGCCAAAAGTTCGGAGAGCAGGCCCCTGGCGCGTTCGCCGGCGGCAGCGGGCTGGCCACGGACCGCAAAGTTCAGGATGCCTTGCGGTCGCGCCGCATCGTCCAGACTGAGGACGCCATCGCCCTGCGCCTGGGCCGAGCGCCACGCCAACCGGAGGTGCTGGATATCCAGGCGACCAGACGCTGCCCGGAAGGCGGCAGCGGTCTGGCGCCAGCTCGCCTCTCCCGCCAGCAGTCCGTGCCAGCTTGTGGCCGGGGTGATCAACCCGTCGAGACGGAACCGGATGACGTGATCGGCGGGCGCCGCTGTGCTTTTGCCATGAAGCCTCAGCCGGTCGGCCATAAGGACGAGGTCAAGCGCGTTGCGGCGCGGATCCTTGCGCAGATGAAATTCCGCATGAACGACGCGAAACAGCTGCGTACGCGCGTCATAGAGCTCGACGTCGATGCGCCGCACCACGTTGTGATCGCCAAGAACGCTTGCGCGCAAGAGCCCCGGGGTGAAGTCAAGCCGGTGACGGGTGCCGTTGCGGTCATACCAGCTGAGCTGCTGGCGTCCAGCCGCTTCCAGAAGGATATGCATATCACCATAGTCGAGGCTGTGCAGCGCAAAGTGCTGGCTTGTCCAGCTCATTGGACCATGACTGGTCTGCAGCTGAAGACGCACATTCCTCAGCACGGCATCAAGGCGAAACGGAAAGCCGCCCGTTTCCACCTTCTCGTAGGACAGGCGGACACCTGGAACCACGTCCTGGCCGTTCAGCCGCGAAAGCGCGGTGGTGAAGCGCTGATAGGCCGACAGCCAGTAAAGCGAGGCCGCAAGCCCGAGCAGCAAGAGTGCAGCAACGGGCGCATAAAGAAAAAAACGATGGGAATAACGCATTCTTCGCTCTAGCCGGTCTTTCAGTCTGGGACGCGTGCCTGCCGCACGACACCAAGGAGTAAGCCTGCCACCTCATCGCCTCCGCATGACGGGGCCAGTGAGGTCGGCTGGTATCCGCCTGGATGCAGCGTCACGCCAGCCTGACCATAGAACGGCCTTCCTGAGGAGCCAACAGCTTCTGTCTGGCGCAGATCCTCAAAGAGGCAGTGCCCCTAGCCACACCGCGAATATCCGCAGGCCAGGCAGCTGTCACAGCCTTCGAGCCGGATGAAACCCGGACTTGAGCAGCGCGGACAAAACCGCGCCGGGGCGCCTTCGGCAGCGATGGCGACGGCGGTGGCATCAAGCGCCTCATCGGAACGGTGGCGCGCTGCCATGAACCCGATGTCGACCAGATGGCGTTCAATCACATCACCGATTGCGGCCAGAAGTGATGGCACATAGCGGCCCTGGCTCCACTGGCCACCGCGCGGGTCAAACACCGCCTTCAGTTCATCGACAACAAAGCTGACATCACCCCCTCTGCGAAATACCGCCGAGATCATGCGTGTCAGTGCCAGGGTCCAGGCATAGGCCTCCATGTTCTTCGAATTGATAAAGATCTCAAACGGCCGGCGGCGATGATCCTGAAGGATATCGTTGATGGTGATGTAGAAGGCATGATCCGAATCCTGCCAGCGGATCTTATAGGTCTGACCGGCCAGGAGTTCGGGACGATCAAGCGGCTTTGTCATGTAGACAACCGCGCCCTGCGCGGCTTCGGGCGCGCTCACCAAGGTAGGCAAAAGCGCGCTTGCGGCTTCGCTGGTGAGCGGCGACGGCGCCACGCTCAGCACTGAGCCAGTCACCGCATTCGGGCGGTAGGTGGTACAGCCCTTGCAGCCGAGCGCATAGGCATGCAGATAAACGTCCTTGAATGCAGCAAAATCGATGGTTTCCGGAACATTGATGGTTTTGGAGATGGAGGAGTCGATATAGCGCTGGGCAACGGCCTGGACCTGCAGATGGGCTTCGGGGTCAAGATTCTGGGCGTTGACAAAATAGTCCGGAAGAACAGCATCCTCGCCAAACCGGGCACGGAAAAGACGGTAGGCGAAATCGCTGACAACCTCGTCGCTGCGGCTGCCGTCGGCAAGAAGAACCTTGCGGTTGTAGGAATAGGCAAAGACCGGCTCGATGCCGCTGGAAACGTTGCCGGCGAACAGCGAAATGGTGCCGGTGGGCGCAATCGAGGTCAGAAGACCATTACGCAGGCCGTGGCGGGCGATCTTGTCCCGAAGGGCCTCAGGCAGCGCAGCGATATTGGGCCGCGTCAGCATCGCGTCACGGTCAAACAGCGCAAACGCGCCCTTTTCGGCCGCAAGTTCGGCCGAAGCGTCATAGGCAGCATCGCGCAGAACCTGAAGCCAGTGGGCAATGTGCTCGAGGCTCTCGGCCTCACCATAGGTCTGCCGGCAGAAGATCAGGGCGTCAGCCAGGCCGGTAATGCCAAGGCCAATGCGGCGCTTGGCAACGGCTTCTGCCTGCTGCGCCGGGAGCGGAAAGCGGGAGATGTCGATGACGTTGTCCAGAAAGCGCACCGCCGTGCGGGTCAGCGCCGCCAGTTCCTCCAGATCCAGCCGCGCATCGTTACTGAACGGGTCGCGGACAAGCTGCGCCAGATTGATCGAGCCCAGCAGGCAGGCACCATAGGCCGGTAGCGGCTGTTCGCCGCAATTATGCGCCCAAAAGCCATTGGCATCGAAGGCGTTGAGACCTGGTATGGCCGCATCAAACACGGCTTCTTCGCCTTGCGCCTCCAGCTGCGCAACAGTCGCGATGAAAGGTTCGATGGCGGCCACAACCCCGGCCTGCGTCAGTGCCGCCTTCAGCCGCAGCGTGCGGTCGCGATCGCCAAGACCGATCTTGGCAGCAAATCGCCCAAGACTGGCGCCCGTGAGCGCAAGCTCGTAACCAGGATGCAACTTGGCCGTATGGTCGCAGACGGATGACAGCGATGCCACCATTCCCAGACGTAGCAGCATGCGCTGCACGGCACGCAGCTCTTCTGGCGCATCGGCATGCAGACTGAGGCGCGGGCCGTGGGGCAGAGCCGTTATGAGGTCGGCTGCGCCATCGAAGAGACCGCGCAGAAAGCCACAATAAAAGCGCTGCGACCGACGCTCCAGTAAAGCGGTGATGGTCGGTGCAGACAGCGTCATGCCCTGCTTGCGGGCAAGCTCCTCAAGGCCGCTCATGCCAAGATGCCATCGCCCGCTCTGCGCCTCGAAATACAGATCCTGACAGGCGATGCGGCCCACCAGCCTGCCGGCTGCGGCCTGCGCCGCCAGCAGCAGCTGCGGAGTGGCTGGGGCCGGTGTTGCCGCCGCGACCCTCAGACGCTGTGCACTGATACTGAGACCGAAGGCATCGGCAGCGCCGTCACCCGCGCCGTGCACGAGACCAAGCAGAAAGCCTTCGGCCTCCTCATCCTCACTGCGCTCGCCCCACAGCGGGCTCTCCCGGTGATCCTGCAGCAGGATTTCGTCTCCGGCGGAGAACGAGCCGGCCGGCTGCCACTGCCAGCTGACGGACCAGGGTGTGCGCGCCGTCACTTTGCGCAACAGGTGATCGGCGGTGAGACGCAGCTGATAGCCTTCGCGGGTGGCAAGACGATAGACGGGCTTGGTGCCGCGGGCAAAGAAGCCACGACCGTCGCAGGGCCACACCCTACCCGCAGCAACGGCCTGGAACGGCACTCCCGTCAGCTCGCCAATCTGGCGCGGACCTTCGCTCGTGTGGATCCAGCTGTCGGCGGTCAGACAGGGGTTGGTGGCGTGGATGCTCTCACAATAGGCTAGATTGTTCATCGCATTGATGCGATCGATGAAGATCACGCCCGGTTCAGCATAATCATAGGTGGCGCGCATGATGCGATCCCAGAGCTCGCGTGCGCGGAGGGTTTTGTAGACCCGCCCGTCGAACTCAAGCGGCCACTGCCGATCCGCCTTGACCGCGTCAAGAAAGGCATCGCTGACCAGTACTGAAAGATTGAACATCGCGAGCCTGCCTGGCTCGCGCTTGGCAGAGATGAACTCCTCAATGTCCGGGTGATTGCAGGCAAGCGTCGCCATCATCGCCCCACGCCGTGATCCGGCGCTCATGATGGTGCGGCACATCGCGTCCCACACTTCCATGAACGACACCGGACCGGAGGCGTCCGCACCAACCCCACGCACCGGCGCTCCCTTGGGCCTTAGCGTCGAAAAATCGTACCCGATCCCGCCTCCTTGCTGCATCGTCAGCGCAGCCTCGCGCAGATGGCTGAAGATCGCGCCCATATCGTCGTCAATGCGCCCCATCACAAAGCAGTTGAACAACGTCACCTGGCGCCCGGTGCCAGCACCGGCCAGAATGCGTCCGGCGGGCAGGAAGCGGTGGTTGGCGAGGGCCGCAGCAAAGCGGTTTGCCCATCGGGCGCGCTGCTCCGGCCGCTCGGCCTGCGCGGCTGCCCAGGCCACACGCGCGAGGCTCTGCGCCGGGGTCGCGTCAATGGGCGTGCCATCAGCGGCCTTGAGGCGGTACTTCATGTCCCAGATGCGGTTTGTCAGATCGCTCATCGTCGGCCCGGCACAGACACGGCTTACGCTCATAGACCAAAGACGAATTTGCCGCGCGTTCCTCTTTGATGATGTTCGCTTTCTGTTCTAAAGACAAGCGTTATCGCCCCAGCTCTTTCTGAGCTTCCGCCACAAGTGCCTTGGTGGCGGTCTCGATGCGCTGCTGCAAAAGTTCCATGAACGGCCGGCGTTTGAGGCCCGGAGCGATGGGCTCCAGGAATTCGAGGATGACGGTACCCTTGCGCTTGATCAGTCCCATGGGACCGGTCCAGAACAGCCCGGTATTGAGTGCCACAGGTATAAGCGGCTGGTTTACCTGACCATAGAGCCCGGCCACGCCGGGCTTGTAGTCGGCCGGGGCTCCGGGGGTCTTGCGCGTTCCTTCGGGGAAAATGATCACAGTTTGACCCCGAGCGGTCAGGGCACGAACCCTAGCCGCCATCTGACGCAGGCTGCTCGCACCGCCATCGCGATCGATCGCAACCATGCCGGATTTGCGCAAGTACCAGCCAAAGAAGGGAATGCGTTCAAGACTGCGCCGGTAGACAAAGTGGGGCTGATCGAGCGTCGCATAAAGGGCAATGGTGTCGAGCATGCTCATGTGTTTGGAGGCGATGAGCGCGCCACTTTGCGGCCGGCTCCCACGCACCTCAAGACGCATGCCGGCAAAATGGCGCAGCCCGAAGAGGACCGCCCGGCACCAGATCGTACCGGCACGCAGACTGGCACGCCGCGGCAGAAAGAACGCCGGCAGGGCGGCGAGATGAATGAGCAGGGAGATGAAAATGAACCAGAACAAGAACAGGGTCGAACGCAGCGCGGTCATGATCAGCGGTTTCCGTCAGCTTTGGTGCCGCGCCACCGGCCAAGCAGGCGGTGCAGGCGTATCGATCTGGATGACGTTGCGGTCCAGGAGCAAGCGAATCCGTTCGCTCATGATGCGCGTGAGAACCAGGCTGGCGAGATATTTGGCGTATTCCACTTGCAGCACCCGAATGGTGCGCGGATGCAGCCACCAGTCCGTCAGGTCGATACCGACCGGATCAACAGGATAGGGATCGAGGCGGATATGCGGCATCGCCGCCTGAAACTCGTTCAGGCTGCGCGGCATGTGATAATTCGCCGTGACCACCAGCAATTCGTGAAAGCCATGGCGCCGGCTCCAGGCCGAGGCTTCCAGTGCATTGCCAAAGGTGCTCGTCGCATCGCGGCCAAGATCGACGCAACAGCGAAAGCGTGGGCCACCGTGAACCAGTGTCTTCACTTCGCCGCGGGTCGTGGTCGGATTGACGCCAGTGATCAGCAGCCGCTGTCCCACACCTTCGTCCAGCAGATCTTCGGCCGTATCCAGGCGCGAGCCACCACCGGTCAGCACCACGATGGCATCGGGATGGCCGGTGATGCGGGCATGGCGCGGCAGCGTCTGCGCGAAAACAACAAAGCCGGAGGCATAGGCCAGCACCAGCACCGCAAGTGTTGCAGCAACAAAGCGCCACCTTCGCCGGCGGCCACGCCAATCAGCCACGATCCTGCTTTCCTGAATTACGCCGCATTGTTCCTCTGCCCATCAGCTGCCCTCGCTTCCGTCTCGCCCGTCGCCGTCAGTAGATGTTGCGCAAAGCCGCAAGCACCGAAAGGCGGGCGGTTGCCCAGGCGATCGCGCCACCAAAGACCGGTATGAGCACGAGCCATGTCAGCTGTGACATACTCAAAGCCAGTGGGGGCAGAAACGGCATCGGCTTTAGCCCCACATATTCAAGTCCGCCTGCGGCGGCAAAAACGATCGCCGCGAGTACGGCGCCCACCAGACTGGCAAAAAATGCCGTTCGCAGATAATGGCGGTCGAAGGCACTGGCAATGAAGCCGCCATGCGCCCCCATCTGATGCAGCAGTTCGACGATGTCGTGGTGTGCCGAAAGCCCGGCGCGGGTGGCGAAGGCCGCGGTCGCCGCGGTCGCAATCGCAATCAGGCCAAGAACTCCATAGGCCGACCACATGATGGTGTCGGCCAGACGGGAGAGGCGGGCCAGCCAGTGGCGATGATCATCGACATAACCATCGGGCGCCGCCGTCTTGAGACGATGGCGCAGTGCCACGAGATCGACATGTCTGCCAGGCACAACACTCGCATCGATCAGTCGGGGAAGCGGCAGATCCGCAACGAGAGCGCCCTTGCCGAGCCAGGGCTCGACGAGACGTTCGGTCTTCGCCTCACTCAGCTCATGAACACTGAAGATTCCGCGGGTGGTTTTGAGGACCTGTACCGCCGCCGCGGTCTCGCGCGCGAGTGCCGGCTGGACCGGGCCGCGCGCGGGTGGCAGGACCTGGACCGTGAGCTTGCCTGCCAGACCACGACGCCAGTCCTGCGCGGTACGCTGGGCAATGAGCACCGCACAGAGTGACAGGGCCGCCAGAAACGCCATGATGGCGATCACGACATCAAGGGAGGCGGCGCCCGCTTCACGCGGCAGCACCGACTTTTGCTGGGCGCGCAGGCCAAGGTTCATGGCCGCACCATCGGCATCGCCACAAGGCGGCCATCAACCAGACGCAGCTCCTGCGACTGACCGGTCGCGATGAGGCCGCGATCATGCGTAGCAATGAGCACCGTTGTCCCCAGGCGGTTGAGTTCAAAAAACAGGCGCAGAAGACGCTGCCCCATGTCTGGATCTACATTGCCGGTCGGCTCATCGGCGATCAACAGATCAGGACGGGCCACCACGGCACGGGCAATGGCCACGCGCTGCTGCTCGCCACCGGAAAGGGTGGGAGGCTTGGCATGCATGCGCGGGCCCAGTCCGACCCAGGTCAGAATCTCTTCCACGTCCTGACGGAAATCCTCCATGCGCGCGCCCGAAAGACGTAATGGCAGGGCCACATTATCGAAGGCAGAGAGATGATCGAGCAGGCGAAAATCCTGAAACACGACGCCGATGCGACGGCGTAACGCCGGAAACAGACGGCGCGATGCGGTGGCCAGATCCGTGCCAAAGAGCGTGATCAATCCACGCGACGGCGGTTCAGCCAGATACATGAGCTTCAGCAACGTCGTCTTGCCAGCCCCGGAAGGCCCGGTCAGAAAGGTGAAGGAGCCAGCCTCGAGAGCGAAGCTGACATCGCGCAGAATCTCCGGTCCTGGACCGTAGCGCATGCCCACATTTTCAAATCGAACCATGGCCGGACCATATCCGTCTGGGGCCACGAGGCAAGGCGGGCAGCACAGTCCTCAACAGTCTTGCAGCGCGCCGGGGGACATGACTAAGTGGACGGGCAATGATCCTCACCTGTCCAAACTGCGCGACGCGCTACACGGTTAAAGATGCGGCGATGCCCCCGCAGGGCCGTACGGTGCGCTGCAAGAAGTGCGGCCATAGCTGGTTTGCCACGGCGCCGGCAGCGGCCGACGCGGTGGTCTTTGCCGAGGAGACCAGGCCGCAGCCCGCAGCGGTCCCGCCAGCAGCGCAAGACGAGTGGAACGCGGCTGCCGACGAGCCTGGCGAGGCAGTGCCAGCTGCAGCGGCGGGCACAGAGGCGCCGGCCGAGCCCACCATGTCCCCGTCCCAGCTGGCGCCCTTTGGTGGCTTCAGGCCCGAGGCAAGGCCCACGCCCGAGCCAGGCAAAGGCCGACGCCTGGCGGTGGTCGCCGGCTGGGCTCTGCTGCTGCTGTCGATCCTGGTTCTGCTGTGGTCTGCCTATCGCTATCGCGAGCAGGTGGTTGGCAACTGGCCGCGCGCCGCCTCGCTTTATGCGTGGATCGGGTGGCCGGTCCGAGATGGCAACCTCATTCTTTCGGATGTGCAGTACGGACGCCGCGTAGAGAACAACCACGCCCTGCTGGTGGTGTCGGGAAGCCTGCGCAATCTCTCAGGCCAGAGCCAGCCAGTGCCGCCCCTGCAGGTCCTGTTGCGAGATGGCAGCGGCAGAGTGCTGCAGCGCTACGTGTTCGCCCCTCCGGTGCGCGTCCTGAAGTCTGGCGCACAAGAGGTTTTTCACACCGAACTGAACCGCCCGTCGCCGGCGGCGCGTCATCTGACGCTCAAGCTTGCAGGGACTACTGACTGAGTGTGCACATGAGCCCGCGGATGCTATTTCCGGCGGCGACCATCGCCGCCCGCGTCGAAAGCGTTGCGAACGAGCTTGCAGCGCTTCCCGATCGGCCCGAGCGGCTGATTGCCGTGCTCACCGGCGCCTTCGTCTTTGCCGCCGATCTGACGCGCGCCCTGGCGCGCCGAGGTCTTGATCTGCCCGTCGACTGGCTGTGGCTGTCGAGCTATGGCAAGACGCGCAGCAGGGGAGGCTTGACGGTGCGGGCCCTACCTGCGGCCGCGCTTAAGGACGAGCACATCCTGCTCGTCGACGGCGTTCTGGACAGCGGCAATACCCTGGCACAGGCGATCGCGCTGCTTGAACAGCAAGGAGCCCGCAGAATCACCACCGCGGTGGTGATCGACAAGGAGCTGGCGCAGGCCAAGCTGCGCGCCGATTATGTCTGCTTCGGCGCTGTAGATGCCTTCATCGCCGGCTATGGCATGGATGACCGGGGCCTGGAGCGGGGACGGGGCGACATCATTGCACTGTGACCTCACCCAGGCCTGGTCAGCGCCGGCGGTAGCCTCTGGTACGACATTGGCAGAGCCACGAGCTCAGCCGTCACTGTCAAATTCCACGACAACAGGAACATGATCGGACGGTTTGGGCCAGCCGCGAATGTCCTTGCGGATGGTGTGCTGACGCGCCGCCCCCTTCAGTCCCTGGCCGAACCAGATGTGATCGAGCCTGCGCCCGCGGTCTGAGGCCGCCCAGTCCTGAGCGCGATAGCTCCACCACGAATAGATCTTTTCGCTGGCCGGCACGAAGCTGCGGGTGACGTCGATCCACTGCATGGTGGCCTGCACTTCGCCAAGCAGCTCGGTTTCGACCGGCGTGTGGCTGACGACATCAAGCAGCTGGGTATGGCTCCAGACGTCGTTCTCGAGCGGCGCCACATTGAGGTCACCGACGAGAATGGTGCGCGCCGCAGCCTTACCCCGGCGCCGGCCAAAGCCCGCGGCCATTTCCTGCAGGAAGGCGAGCTTGTGGGCAAATTTTTCGTTGGCGCCGGGATCCGGCAGATCGCCGCCTGCCGGCACGTAGAAATTGTGCAACTCGATACCATTGGCGAACTCGACACTAATGTGTCTGGTATCATCTTTTCCGCAATATTGTTTCGCAGAGCAGCGCAGGAAGGGCTGGCGCGAAAGGATCGCCACCCCGTGATAGCCCTTCTGACCATGCAGGGCCTGGTGCACATAGCCGGCAGCGCGAAAGGCCTCGGCCGGGAACAAATCGTTGGGAACTTTGGTCTCCTGCAGGCAGAGCACGTCCGGAGCTTCCTCTTCGAGCAGGCGCAGAACCAGCGCCTGACGCAGCCGGACCGAGTTGATGTTCCAGGTGGCGAGCTTCATTGGCGGTGCAAATCTCCTATGCGTGGAATGCAGAACAAAATGACAAAACTGGAATTCCAATTGTAAGTACAAGGTGTTATTGCAGCGCCGCATTCGATGGTGCAGCGCATTAGAAATCATGATCAATGAATATTACCAAATTTATTCATTGATCCGGGATCAGGTCTGCACTATGTATCCGGACGCGACGGGCGGTGAGGCCCTCGCGCCGCGAGGTTCAAAACAGGCGGCCTGGGGTGGTGAGACCCCGGCCGCCGATGTCTAGGAGAGGCAGTCATGACCCAGTCCCAAATTCATCTTCCCACTGCGCGCACGCAGATCAGCGATACAGTCATTGCGATGTTCACCGCCGCCACCATCGTCATCGCCGGGCTTCTGTCGCTCGCCCAGTTCGGTCTGGCTTTCGTCTAAGCCGGACCCTGCCAGGCAAACTACAGTCTCAGGTTGCACCCTGTGCAAGTGGCCAGCGGGCGCGTGGCGGTACCGTAAGATCGTCCCAGCGCCCGCTGGAAGCCTCCTCAAGGCCCGCCCAGGCGATCATCGCGCCATTGTCGGTGCACAATCGTGCAGGCGGCACTTCGAGCCTAAAATTATCCTCGGTGCAGAGCTGCGCCAGCGCCGCGCGAATGGCGCCATTGGCCGCAACGCCGCCAGCTGCAACCAGGATGGCCGGACCCTCCAGCGCAAAATCGTCGCGGAACCGCGCCATCGCCTGACGCGTGCGATCGCACAGACTTGCGATCACCGCGGCTTGAAACGCGGCCGCAAGATCCGCCTCATCGCCGGAGCTGAAGTCGCCCTCACGGACGATCTGGCGGACCGCCGTCTTCAGTCCGGAAAAGGAAAAATCCGCTCCCGGCCGGCCCAGCATCGGCCGCGGCAACCGATAGCGCTGGGGGTTGCCCGAGCGGGCCAGCTGCTCCAGACGCGGCCCTCCCGGATAAGGCAGACCCAACAGCTTGGCCGTCTTGTCGAAGGCCTCGCCAGCCGCGTCATCGATCGTAGTCCCGTAAAGATGAAAGCGGTCACTGGCCTCCACCCCAAGCAGCTGGCAGTGCCCCCCCGAAATCAGCAGCAGCAGAAAGGGGTAAGGCAGTCCGGCGGTCAGCCGCGCCGTCAGGGCATGGGCCTTGAGGTGATTGACCGCAACAAGTGGCTTATGCGCCGCCAGCGCCAGCGCCTTGGCCGTGGAGAGTCCTACCATCACCCCGCCAATGAGCCCGGGACCTGCGGTTGCGGCAATCACGTCAATGTCCGAAAGCCTGCAACCTGCTTCCGCCAACGCCTCAGCAACGACAACGTCAATGGTCTCGACATGCGCGCGCGCGGCAATTTCCGGCACCACCCCACCAAAGGGGGCATGCTCGGCAATCTGGCTGAAGACGACATTGGAGAGAATCTCGCCTGGGCCAGGCACAGCACCGCGCACCACTGCGGCGGCGGTTTCGTCGCAGCTTGTCTCCAATCCAAGTACGGTCAGGCTGGCCAAGCAGTGCAGCCCCTGTGCTAAGAATGCGCCCAAGCCTCTAGAACAAAGTCTGTCATGCCGCAAAATATTCCTAACGCCATCCTGCGCCTGGGCACCCGTGGCTCGCGCCTGGCGATGGCCCAGTCCGAACAGGTGCGTCAGCGCCTCGCCGCCATGGGCATCGCCTGCGAACTGGTCGAAGTCCGGACCAGCGGAGATCGCATCCAAGATCGCCCCCTCGCCGACGCCGGCGGCAAGGGGCTTTTCGTCAAGGAACTGGAGGAGGCCCTGCTTGCCGGACGGATCGATTTTGCCGTCCATTCGATGAAGGACGTTCCGGTAGAACTGCCGCCCGGGCTAAGCTTGGGCGCAGTGCTCGAACGCGAGGACCCCCGCGATGCGCTGATCGCTCCTGAACGCCGTGCGCTCGCCGCGCTTCCCCCAGGCGCCCGGCTCGGTACAGCTTCGGTGCGCCGCCGGGCCCAGGCCCTGCGGGCGCGGCCTGACCTCCACGTCCAGTTGCTCCGTGGCAATGTCGATACCCGGCTGCGGCGCCTCGAGGCCGGGGATTTTGACGCTATCCTGCTGGCCCACGCCGGATTAAAGCGTCTTGGCCTTGCCAACCGTCCCCTCAGCCTGCTCGAAACCGATGACTGGCTTCCTGCCCTGGCCCAGGGTGCGGTGGGCATCGAACTGCGCAGCGACGATACCCGTACCAGAAACGCCATCGCACCCTTGCGCCATCTGGCCACCGAGATCGCCCTGTCCTGCGAGCGGGCATTTCAGGCAGCACTCGACGGCTCCTGCCGTACCCCGATCGCCGGACTGGCAGAGCTCCGCGGCAATGAGCTGCATTTTGCAGGCGAAGTCCTGGCTCCCGACGGACAGGATGGTGTCGCCCACCGCTGCGTGCAGACGCTCGCGTCTGACCCGCTTGCAGAGGCCGCGCGGATTGGCCATGAGGCTGGCCTTGCGCTCAAATCCACGGCCGCACCCTGGCTCGCAGCGGCATGCGGCTGATCGTCACCCGCCCGCGCAGCGATGGCGAACGCACCCAGGCGGCGCTGTTTGAGGCCGGCCATCGCGCCATACTCGCGCCACTCTTCGAAATCCACATGCTGAGCGGCCCCGCACTCTCCCTGGCAGGGGTCAGTGCCCTCATCGCAACCAGTGCCAATGCCGTGCAGGCACTCGCTGCGCGCAGCCAAAGCCGCAACCTGCCGCTCTTTGTGGTGGGACCGCACAGCGCCGCAGTGGCGCGGGA
>JAJZDZ010000021.1 GCA_021851325.1 Pseudomonadota bacterium
ATGGCTGCGTTTACGTCTGCAACAATGGTGGCATGTCCTTCGTCAAGCGCCCGGATGGCAGCACCGCGCCGCACGGCGTTCCCGATGATTACAAGACCGGGTCCATCCAGCGCGTAAACCTCAGCACAGGCAAGGTTGACGTCGTTTATGACCGCTGTGAGGGCATCAACCTCAACGGGCCCAATGATATCGTCTTCGACGCCCACGGTGGCTTCTGGTTTACCGACCTCGGCAAGGTCCGTGAGGACAAGATCGACCAGGGGGCGCTCTATTATGCCCGTGCCGACGGCTCCAAGATCGTTCGGGCTCCTGTACCGCTGATTACACCCAATGGTGTCGGTCTTTCTCCCGACGGCAAGGTGGTATGGGTCTCCGAAACCTACACCAGCCGGGTGTGGGGGTATGACATCGCCTCCCCCGGACAGATTGCCATGCAGAGTGACATCTGGACGCCGGGGCGGGTGCTCGGCCCCCTGCCAGGCTATCAGCTCCTGGACAGCCTCGCCGTGGAAGCAGGAGGGAAAGTGTGTGTCGCGACCATCGTCAATGGCGGGATCACCGCCTTCGATCCTCATGGTGGGATTGAGCACTTTCCAAGTCCCGATCCACTGACCACCAATATCTGCTTTGGAGGTACCGATATGCGGGATGCGTGGATTACCTGTTCGGGACGCGGCGAGCTTTACAGGGTGCGCTGGCCACGGCCAGGCCTGAAGCTGAATTATAACGGCTGACCGCCTCGGGCTGGGCGAACGCGCAAACACGCTATATTGATGGTGGAGACATGCCCGGGATCAGGCTGCGGGGATGTCTCCACCTGGTTATGGGGCGCCTTTCGCATCCTCGCAACCAAGCCAGCGTGCATTCGCCCAGACTGGAGGACCTATTTGGAAAAGACGAATAAATACAGGCCAAAATCGAAACGCGCAGAGATCAGTGGCGTAACTGCAGAACCCCTGTCCCGTCGGGAAGCCGGCAAGGAAGATCGTCGGCAGCGCATTATCAAAGCCGCCCATGATCTGATTCGCGAGCATGGCAGCGCGGGGCTGTCCATGCGTCTGCTGGCCGAGAAGGCCGGGGTCAGTCTCGCCACGCCCTATAATCTGTTTGGCTCGAAAAACGCGATCATCTGGTCGGTTCTGGGCGATGTGCGCGAATACCAGGAACGGTTTACCAAATCACGACCCGCCGATCCGATTGAACGCATTTTTGCCGCCATCGACCTGGCCATCGAATTCTACAACAAGGATGCCAAGTTCTATCGTGCAGTCTGGGCTGCCACCTTCGACGTGACCAGCGATGTGCGCAAGGATATCTTCAGCCGCAGGTGGAATGGCTTCTGGCTGCCGCTGTTTTCAGACGCGATCGCCTCCGGCGCCATCGATAAGAATATCAGCGCCGAGGTGCTGTTACGCCAGTTCGTGCTCATTCTGCGCTCGGCGATGTTTGAATGGGTGGTAGGAGATCTGAGCCCACGTGAACTTGGCCCTACGGTGTTCTGCGGCGTGGTCCTCATGCTCAAGGGGGCAGCTACGCCTGGCTGGCAGGCACCGCTGGAAATCCGTCTGAGAGAAAGTCTGCAGCACCTCGAACACTCCGGTGCAGGGCGTGCCGATGAGGGCGCACGATCCGGCTCCAGATAGCGACATGGGCCTACCCCCGGGCATTTGAATCTGGCTCCGGGGCGCGGAACCGGGACGGTCCTAAACAGCGATACGTAAGGCGCAATCCTCCCTACGATGCCCGGGCAGATTTGCCTGTGGTGCGTGATCGCCAGAAATCAGAAGCGCGCGTCGCAGCGAGAGGACCAGAATCTTGCGCCGTCCCCTCCGCAATACTGTCATAAGATCCCTATGGTTGTCTGCCGTTCGGCGCAACGGCGGCGTGGGCGCGGGTAAGAACTCTCCAGCGGACGTAAAGATCAGAGGTTCAGATCTCATTCCGGGCACCATATGTGGCGCGCAAGTTACCAGCTTTCGAGGAGGAGGCGTGCGGCAGCGCCAGGATCATCAGCGGTGCTGGCCGAAGAAATGCCGGCATTCTCTGATGGCATCTTGATGTCAAACGACCTTGCACCGCGTGGATGATGGACAGCGGCACGAATGTCCGTAATGCTCGGCAAACGTGCGCTTGGAGGGAGAGGGCGTGTCAGCCTCCTTGCACCATTTGCGGCTCCGCAATTGGGCTTGACCACGACATTTCTCTATAACATGTTACAAAGTCATGGGTATCCGCGCGATGCCCGGTTGCGGGAGAAAATTTGATGAGTGACGCGCATGTGCGCTGTGAGGTTGATGGCGCGATCCTGAAGCTCACGCTGGACAGGCCTGACAAGCTCAACGCCTATACCGCCCAGATGGGCCGGGAACTCACTGAGGCTTTTGAGCGTGCCGATCAGGACGATGCCATTCGCGTTGTGATCGTCAGCGGCAGTGGCCGGGCCTTTTGTGCCGGTGCCGATATTTCTTCGGGTGCTGGCAGTTTCGATACCAAGGCCGACAATTCCGTTGCTTTCGGTACGCGCAGCGAGCGTCAGGGGCGGGCCAGCGGTTTTGTCGATGCCATCTTCAATTGCCGCAAGCCCTCCATCGCCGCGATCAATGGTCCGGCGGTCGGCGTCGGTATCACCATGACGTTACCCATGGACATCCGCATCGCCGCAGAGGGAGCGAAAATCGGCTTCGTCTTTGCCCGACGTGGTCTTGTACCGGAGGCCGGTAGCGCCTGGTTTCTGCCGCAGCTGGTGGGATTGCCCCAGGCGCTGTCCTGGTGCCTCAGCGGCCGGCTGTTCGAGGCGCGCGAGGCCTGTGAAAAGGGACTGGTCAGTGAAGTTGTCGCGCCTGACGAGCTTGCCGCAAGGGCCGAGGCCCTTGCCCGGGAGATCGCGGACAATACCTCGGCGATTTCCATCGCTCTGACCAGGCAGATGCTGTGGCGCTTTGCAACCGCGCCAAACTATCACGGTCTCCTGCACGTGGATGGCCCCCTCGCCATGGAGCTAGGGGCCAGCCCTGAAGTCCGCGAAGGTGTCGCCGCCTTTCTCGAGAAGCGCAAGCCGCAGTTCCCAGGTCGGGTCTCCAAGGACATGCCGTCCCTTTATCCATGGTGGTAACGGGCGATGACGCTGAGCGATGCAGACGCGATCGCCGAATGTCTTGAGGCTGTTGTCCGACGGGAATTTGAGGGCTGTACGCATATCTCGGGCCTGCGTCGCCTGGCTTCCGGCGCCAGCCAGGAAACCTGGCTGTTCGCGGCCGATGGTCCCCACGGCTCCGAGCGGCTCATCTTGAGGCGGGCACCAGGTGGCGAGCGTCAGCATGAAATGGCCGTTGGACTGGAAGCTGAAGCCGCCCTCATCGCTCTGGCAGCGGAGTGCGGTGTAGTGGTGCCGCCGCTGCGTTATGTCCTCAAACGCGAGGATGGCATCGGCAGAGGCTTCATCACCAGCTTTGTCGCGGGCGAAACCCTTGGCCATCGCATTGTCCGTGATCCGCGCTTTGCCGCTACCCGACAGCATCTGGCATCTGACTGTGGTGCCATGATGGCCCGCATTCACGCCATGCCCAAAGAGCGCCTGCCGCCATTGCGCAGAGCCGATGCGGGGCTCCGGACCGATGAGCTTTACCGGCGCTACCGATCCTTCAGCGCGCCGCGACCGGTCTTTGCCCTTGCGTTTCGCTGGCTGAAGGAAAACCTGCCAGCCACAGGGAGCACAGAATGTCTCGTTCACGGAGATTTCCGTAATGGCAATCTGATCGTGTCCGAACGGGGTCTGGAGGCGGTGCTCGACTGGGAAATTGCCCATCTTGGTGATCCCATCGAGGATCTGGGCTGGTTCTGCGTCAATTCCTGGCGGTTTGGCGAGATCGACAAGCCGGCCGGCGGCTTTGGCACAAGGGCCCAGCTCTGCGACGGCTACCGCGCTGCGGGAGGCACGGTGGAGCCCGGGCATTTGCGCTTTTGGGAGGTTCTGGGCACCCTCAGCTGGGGCGTCAGCTGCGCGGCGATGGTGGAAACCTTCCGCAGTGGCATCGACAACAGCGTGGAACGGGCCATGATCGCACGGCGGGCGTCGGAAACCGAACTTGACCTGCTTGACCTGCTTGCGGAGACAGACTGATGCAGGATGACCCTGACCCCCGCGCCATTCTCGGTTCAATTTCCCGTCTGCTGCGCGATACCCTCGCGCAGGATCTGCCGGAACGCACACGCTTTCTGCTGCGCGTTGCCGCCAATGCCGCCGATCTGGTGGGCCGTCAGCTCGCGCTAGAGCCGGGCTATGATGCCGCCGAGCGGCGCCGTCTCAGTCTGCTGCTGGGATCAGAAGGAAGCCTCGCCGAGCAGAATGCCCGTCTTTGCGCGGCGATCGAAGCTGGTGAGATTACGCTGGCGAGCGAAGAGCTCGTTGCCCATCTGCGCGCGACCGCCCGCGAAAAGCTCGCTGTCGACCAGCCCAAATATTCCGCTTACGTGGCCGCTCTGAGGCGCGACGAAGCTCACACATCATAATGCCAATGGAGGAACATCATGGATTTTGCACTTCCCAAAGAGCTGATTGACTATCTTGCCGAACTGGATCGCTTCATCGAGGCCGAGATTGTTCCCCTGCAGGCCCAGGATGACAATGAGCGCTTCTTTGATCATCGCCGTGAACATGCGCGTACTGACTGGGACCGCGGCGGACTGCCCCGCCATGAGTGGGAAGCCCTGCTGCGCGAAGCAAGACGGCGTGCCGACAAGGCGGGACACCTGCGCTTCGCCCTGCCCAAGGAGTTCGGCGGCAAGGATGGCTCGAACCTGTGGATGGCGGTGATCCGCGAGCATCTCGCCGCCAAGGGGCTTGGTCTGCACAATGATCTGCAGAACGAGCACTCGATTGTTGGCAACAATCCCTTTGTGCTGATGTTCCGTGATTTCGGTACTGAAGAGCAGAAGGCTGAGTTCATTCCGGGCAGCCTCGATGGCAGCCGTCGTATCACTTTTGGCCTTACCGAACCCAGCCACGGCTCGGATGCAACCCATATGGAAACGCGTGGCACACCGGAAGTCCGCAATGGTGTTTCCGGATGGCGGCTCAATGGCCAGAAGATGTGGACGACTGGCATGCATGTGGCGACGCACTGTGCCCTCTTCGCCCGCACTTCCGGCGAGGATGGCGATGCCCGTGGCATCACCTGCTTTATCGTTCCGGCTGATACACCCGGTGTCCGCGTGGAGGAATATCTCTGGACCTTCAATATGCCCACCGATCATCCAAGGGTCAGCTTTACCGATGTCTGGGTCCCTGACAGCGCCATCCTGGGGGCCAAGGACAACGGCCTGCCGATCGCCCAGCTCTTTGTGCACGAAAATCGCATAAGACAGGCAGCCGGATCACTGGGAGCGGCGGTCTACTGCATTGAGGAAAGCGTGCGTTATGCCCGCCTGCGTCGGCCGTTCGGCAAGGAGCTCGCCCAGAACCAGGCGATCCAGTGGCCGCTGGTGGAACTGGCGACGCAGGCCGAAATGCTGCGCCAGCTCATCCGCAAGACGGCCTGGGAAATGGACCAGATGACGTCCACCGAGGTGGCAAAGCAGCTCTCTGACAAAGTCTCGATGTGCAATTACTGGGCAAACCGGCTGTGCTGCGAGGCCGCGGACCGGGCGATGCAGGTCCATGGCGGCATGGGTTATTCGCGGCACAAACCCTTCGAGCACATTTATCGCCACCACCGCCGCTATCGCATTACCGAAGGCTCCGAGGAGATACAGATGCGCAAAGTCGCAGCCTTTCTCTTCGGCTTCATGGGCCCCCGGCGCAAACACTTTGATGAGCTGGTGGCACAGTATAAGGCGCAGCGGGCCGCCGGAAAGAATGATCGTGAGATCAAGATCTGACGCCCCCGGCAACAGGGCGCGGACAACCGGCCACATCCGGGCGGGCACCCCTGGGCTTGGGGGCGCCCGTCGCCGGCCGGCTTGTCCTGTCCTTGCTCACGGTCAGAGCAGAGCGTCAGGCAGTGAGGCTCTGCCACCCGCCAGAGGAGGGCTATCATGACACATGTGCTGGTCGCTGGTGCTTCAGGTCTTGTCGGCAATGCGGTGCTGCGCGCCTATGCCCAGGACAAGAATGTCAGGGTCACGGCACTCAGTCGCCGTCGCCCGCATCTTCATGGCGCCGGGTTCCTCGCACTCGATCTCATGGATGCACAGGCCTGCAGTGCGGCGATCGCACCGCTTCGCGATGTCACCCATCTTGTCTACGCGGCACTCTACGAAAAGGATGATCTTGCCGCCGGATGGCTGGCTGAAGACCAGATCGCCCGCAATGATGCGATGCTGCGGCATCTCTTCGAGCCGCTGGCAGCAACCGCGCGGGGCCTCCAGCACGTCTGTCTCCTCCAGGGTACCAAGGCCTACGGTGCCCATGTTCGCAGGATCCCCGTCCCGGCCCGTGAGGATCGGGATGAGCTGAAGAGCCAGGCCAATTTTTACTGGAACCAGGAGGGATATCTGCGGTCCAAGCAGAGTAATGCCCACTGGGAGATGACCATCATCAGACCCCAGATTGTCTTTGGTGACACGGTTGGCGCGGCGATGAACCCGATTGCGGCGATCGCGCTTTACGGTGCTCTCCTCAAGGCGGCCGGTGAACCACTGCATTATCCGGGCAGTGGTCCTGATACGGCCTTTGAGGCGGCCGATGCTGAACTGGTCGGCCGTGCCATTCGCTGGAGCGGCACGACCGGTCAGGGCCGGGGCCAGAGTTTCAACGTGACCAATGGCGATGTCTTCGTCTGGCGTCAGGTGTGGCCGGCCATTGCCGATGCCCTGGGCATGAAAGTTGGCGAAGAGCGTCCGCAACTTCTGGCGCGCGTTCTGCCGGCGCAAAGCGGGGAGTGGGACAGGCTGCGTCATAAGCACAGCCTGACCGCTCCGTCCCTGATGGAATTTGCCGGCAAGTCACTTGCCTATGCAGACCTGCTCATGCATCGACCGGACGATGCCCATGGACTGCCTGCACTTGTTTCCACGATCCGGCTGCGCAGCGCTGGCTTTACCGAGGTCATGGACAGCGAAGTGATGCTGCGGGACTCGATCATGCGGATGCAGGCGCAGCAGCTGCTGCCGCCGCGCTGAGCACCGCTCAGCCTGATGGCAGCGCGAACTCGCCCCGCAGGAGGCGATCGCGCAGTTCGCGCTTGAGGATCTTGCCGGAGGCGTTTTTGGGCAGCGCATCGATGAAAACGACATGCCGTGGTTTCTTGTAGCTGGCGATCTGTTCACGGCAGAAATTGATCAGCTCTTCCGGGCTGACCGTACCACCCTCGCGCAGGACAACAAAGGCGACCACAGCTTCGCCCCAGGTCTGGTCCGGCCGGCCTGCCACCGCCACTTCAGCGATCGCGGGGTGCTGGTAAAGTACTTCCTCGACCTCGCGTGGATAGACGTTTTCGCCACCGGTCAGAATCATGTCCTTCTTGCGGTCGACGACATAGAGATAACCGTTCTCGTCCCATTCGCCGATGTCACCACTACGAAACCAGCCGTCGACAAACGAATTGGCGGTCGCTTCACGGTTGTTCCAGTAGCCCATCAGTACCTGATCGCCCCTGATCACGATTTCGCCGGGAACACCCGGCGGACAGTCCTCGTTCCTGTCATCAATCACGCGCACACGGGCGAGTGGCAATTGCCGGCCCACCGAGCGCAGCAGCTGGGGTGCATCGATCGCGGCACGGCGGTGATCGTCCGGGCCCATGAACATGACGTTTCCGGCAAGCTCGGTCATGCCAAAGCCCGTGCTGAAATCGACGTTTGGCCAGCGTTCACTGGCCCGCTTCAGTACGGTTACGGGCATGGAGGAGGCGCCGTAGCCGATGCGCCGCAGTGAACTGAGGTCGTATCGGCTTGCCCGCGGATCATCGAGCAGCATCGCAATCATGGTTGGTGCCATGGCGGTACTGGTCACGCCGAAGTCTTCGATGCTGCGCAGCAGGGTATCAGGATCGAAATTCCGGAGGAGAACGACGGGAAGGGTCTGCAGGTGGTAGATTGGCATGACGTAGCCGGCGACGTGAAACTGGGGAAAGGTGAAGAGACAGACATCGTCCCGGCTGCGTTCCCAGCCACTGAGGCTGTTGAGGACGGCGGCCATCAGATTGCGGTGACTGAGCATGGCGCCCTTGGGCAGGCCGGTGGTGCCGCTCGTATAGAGCAGCCAGCAGAGATCTGTTTCCTGTGGCCGCACCGCGGGGGATGTTGAGGGGGCTCCTCCTGTCACTGCGTCATAATCAAGCCATTCCGGATCATCGCCGCCGATCAGGATACGCTGTGGCTGGTGCGCCAGCTGCGGCAGGACCTGCTTCAGCGTGGCAAGATATTTGGGCTCGGTCAGCAGAATGTCCGGCGCACTGTCGTTGAGGATGTAGACCAGTTCTCGTGGCGTCAGCCGGTAGTTCAGCAATGTCAGCGCCATACCTGCACCGGGAACGCCGTAATAGCAGTCAACATATTCCAGGCAGTTCTCGGCCAGTATGGCAACGCGTGCGCCCGGCTTTGCCAGCGTCAGAAGAGCATTCGACAACCGGTTGCAGCGCCTGTGCAGCTCGTCATAGCTAATGCTGCGACCGGCAAAGTGAATAGCTGTAACGTTGGGCGCGTGATGGGCGGCAAGGGCGGGAACGTCACTCAAAAGCATGTTGTGCTCCTTGCCGTCGAACCACGCGGCCACAGAGGCGCCAGGCGCCTTGACCATAAATATAACGCATTCTATATTTTTGCATGACCGTGTTCAAGGCGCGGACACAACAGCGCTTTTCCAGAGGATAATGTCGCCCATGGCTGAAGCATCGTCGCATGCTCCACGGCTGGAAGACCTGCTGGCGGGACTGCCCACCAATTGGGGCAGATGGGGCGCTGAGGATGAAGTTGGCTGTCTGAATTATCTTACGCCGGGTGAAGTTTTGCGTGGTGTTGCCGCGGTCAGGAAAGGCTCGGTTTTTACGCTCCAGGTCCCCTTGGGTGATCCCAATGGCGATCCGGTGTGGCCCGGGCGAACACAGCCGACGCGCGTCAATCTTCTCGACAAGGGCCATTACCTCTGTGGCAAGGCACCGCATTTTCCCGGTGAGTCCGAGTTTTCCGATGACATGATCATCATGTCGCTGCAGGGGTCCACACAGTATGACGCGCTGGGGCACGCCTGGCTCGGTGATGAATTGTGGAATGGCTTTGATGCCAGAACCACCTGCGGACGGATGAGCAAGGCCAGCGTCCTTCCGATCGCCGAGCGCGGCATCGCCGGACGGGGCGTCCTGATCGACATGGCGCGTCATCGTGGTAAGGCGGCACTCGATCGCGGAGAGACCTTCGACCATCACGACCTCGAGGCTGCGGCCAGGGCGCAGGGCGTGGAAATCTGCAAGCACGATATTCTGGTGGTGCGCACGGGCTGGATCGGTTCCTTTTACACCAGACCGCGCGAGGATTTTTTCCGGGATTATGTTGAGCCGGGGCTCACGCTCAGCCGTGACCTGGTATCGTGGTTTCACGACCGCGAGATCCCCAATCTTGTGACCGATACGATGGCAAACGAGGTCACGGTGGATCCGAACACCGGCGTCGTGCTGCCGCTGCACATCGCGCTCATGCGCAATCTCGGTATCGCCTTTACCGAGATCGCCAGCCTTGAGAAGCTGGCCGAGGATTGCGCTGATGACCGGCAATGGACATTTTTCTATGTCGCAGCTCCCCTCAAGGTCGTGGGGGGCACAGGGGCGCCGGTCAATCCGCTTGCGATCAAGTGACAGTCTGCAGGGCAACAGGCAGCTGAGCGTTCAGGGAGGTTTATGTGCCAAGCCGGAATGAAATCGTGGCCCAGCTTACACGGGGGGGCCCTTTTGAGCTCGTCGAGGACAGCTCATTGGGCTATCCGGTCAAGCTCTACCGCCATGCTCCCCCGAAAATGCGGGCGATCCTGGAGACTACGCGGCAGTTCGATGACCGTGTGTTCCTCGTCTATCATGACGAAGAGATTACCTACCGCGAGCATTTCCGCCGGGTGGCGGCGCTGGCCCGCGAGCTCCATGCGCGTGGCGTGCGCAAGGGCGACCGCGTCGCCATCGGCATGCGCAACTATCCGGAATGGGTGATTTCATTCTGGGCCTGTCAGGCCATCGGTGCCGTGGTGGTCGCGATCAACGCCTGGTGGACCGGAGAGGAGATCCAGTACGCGCTGAAGGATTCCGGGGCTTCGGCCCTTCTGATTGATGGCGAACGCCTCGCCCGTCTCAGACCCATCATCGAACTTGGCGGCTTCCGCAGTGTGATCGTGGCCCGGCGAGGAGATGTGGAGGGCCCAGGCGCCGATTTTGCCGAGGTCACGGCCGGTGACGGAGCTCTGCCGGAGGTCGACATCCTGCCCGATGACCCGGCGACGATCCTTTATACTTCGGGAACCACGGGAAAGCCCAAGGGCGCGGTGGCCACACAGCGCAACCACGTCACCAATTTCATGAACACGATGCTGGCGGGGGCAGTCGGCAAGGCCCTCCTGGGCGATTTTAGTGCGCTGCCGCCCAGTGAAATGCCGCAAGGCTCGGCGCTGCAGACCTTCCCATTTTTCCACATCGGCGGACTGACCGGCCTTTATGCCAGCACCGGTACCGGTTCCAAGCTTGTGCTCATGTACAAGTGGAATCCGGCCGAGGCGCTAGAGCTGGTGCTGAAGCACGGTATTGCCGCGGTATCGGGAGTACCGATTGTTGTCCGTCAGCTGCTTGAGGCGGCGGCCGAGGCCAAAATCAATCCGTCGTCGATCTTGGGGATCTCGGCCGGCGGCGCGTCGGTGCCGCCTGATCTCATCCAGAGAATTGAAGGACAGTTTGAAGCCAAGGCTTCGCCGACCAACGGCTATGGGCTGACCGAGACCACGAGCGCCGTCATCGTCAATGCCGGGCAGGAATACTTCAAGCACCCGGACAGCGTCGGCCGCCCCGTGGCTACCGCACAGGTCGAGATTGTCGATGAGCAGGGTCACTTTCTCGGCGACAATGAGATCGGAGAACTCTGGGTCCGCGGACCAAATGTCGTTTCTGGCTACTGGGGCAATCCCGAGGCCACGGAGGCGGCGTTTGGCGGTGGCTGGTTCCGCACCGGTGATCTTGGCTATCGTGACAGCGACGGCTTTTACTATGTCGTGGATCGCAAGAAGGACGTCATCATTCGCGGTGGCGAGAATGTCTATTGCGCCGAGGTTGAGGCCCAGATTCTGATCCATCCCCTGGTGCGCGACGCGGCGGTCATCGGCCTGCCAGATCCGGTCTATGGCGAACGCGTTGCCGCGGTGATCCAGATTGACGAGCTGTCGGCGGCGGAGGAGCTGCGGGCCGCGCTCATGGCGATGCTGGCCGAGCGCCTGGCGCGATTCAAGGTACCGACGGTCTACCATTTCATGAATGCAGAGCTGCCGCGAACGGCGACAGGAAAGGTTCTGAAGCGCGAGCTTCGCGCGGTGTTCGAATGACGGCGGAAACGATGTCAGGCGACGCGCCGGAGCTGTCCGCCCGGCTGGGCGAGGTGCTCGACGCCCACCGCTTCGATGTGGCCGCCCTGCAGTCCTATCTGAAGCAGAACCTTGAGGACGTTTCAGGTACGCTGCAGGTCCAGCAGTTCCAGGGTGGCGCCTCCAATCCGACCTTTCTCCTGCGCACGGAGGATGCAGGGGGAAGTGGACGCAAATATGTGCTGCGCAAGCGGCCGCCGGGGGCGCTTCTGGAAAGTGCGCACCAGGTTGACCGCGAATTTCTCATTATGCAGGCGCTCTGGCCAAGCAAGGTTCCGGTACCGCGCGTCCGCCTTCTCTGCGAAGACAGTTCGGTAATCGGAACCAGCTTTTATGTGATGGATTACGTCGAGGGTGAAATCGCCGTGGATCCCGGGCTTCCTGACCGGGATGCGGCCACACGGGCGCAGATGCATCGCTCCTTCCTCGAGACGCTGGTGGCGCTGCACAGCGTAGACTTCGTCAAGGTCGGCCTTGGCCCGCTGCAACGCAGGGGTGACTATATCGAACGGCAGCTGTCCCGCTTTACCAAGCAGTATCGGTCCTCGGAGGACAAGACCATCACCGCCATGGAGGAGCTGATTACGCTTCTGCCCCAGGCCCTGCCGCCGGGGCGGCGCGAGGCCATCGTTCATGGCGACTACAAGTTCGGCAATGTGATGTTCGACCGCGCCAGCCACCAGGTCGCGGCGGTCCTGGACTGGGAGCTGACGACCATCGGCGATCCGCTTGCCGATCTCGCCTTCAGTGCCCTCAACTGGTATGGCGGGATCGCCGGCCGGGGAGGCCTTGAGGCGGCGGCGCTGCCGCAGGGGGTTCCTTCGATCAACGACTACACGGCACAGTACTGCCGCATGACCGGACGGGAGCGGATTACGGGTTGGAACTTCTACCTGGCATTTTCGCTGTTCCGCCTCGCGTCGATCATGCAGGGGGTCTATCGGCGGGTACTGGATGGATCGGTTGCGAGCAGCTTCGACGCCGTCAATATGGCCCTGCCGCTCGCCGAGCAGGCATTGCATCTTTTCAGACATGCGCCCCGCGAAATCGGTGGCTGAAGCACGAGGGAGTGTTGGATGGAAAAGCACCCGATCGCGGCAAAAGACTTCAGGCATACAGCTTATGTCGTAGAGGCACATATCGCGACCATCACGCTCAATCGACCTGAGGTACGAAACGCGCTCAACTATCGCGCCTATGACGAGCTCGAATCGGCATTTCGTCTGGTCTCTGCGGACAACGATGTGCGCTGTGTGATCGTTACCGGAACGGATCCGGCCTTCTGTTCGGGCGACGATGTGCGTGAAATCATGTCGGAAGAAGCCAACCGCGCCCGTGCCGGTCGTACCGATACCGGAACTCCCCGTCCCACCCCTGCAGCGATGGCGGCTCTGGCTTGCGATTGCCCGATGATCGCCGCGGTCAACGGTGCGGCAGTGGGCTGGGGCATGGAGCTGGCGCTGTTCGCCGATATTCGGATCGCGTCGGAAAAGGCGAAGTTCGCAGAACTCTTCATCAAGCGCGGCCTTGTCAGCGATGTGGGGGGCTTCTACCGCCTGTCTGACATCGTGGGGCCCGCCATGGCCGCGCAGTTGCTCTTCACCGGCGATGTGATCGACGCGGTGGAGGCCCAGCGCATTGGTCTTGTCAGCGAGGTGACGCCTCATGCCGAGCTCTTACCGCAGGCCCGCGCTCTGGCTGGCCGTATCGCCGCCAACCCACCCCTGGCCCTGCGGGCGATGAAGAGGGGGCTGCGGCAGGCCCGCGGTACCGACGCAGAGGCCATTGGAAGCTGGGCGATCAAGACCATCTACCAACTGATGCAGACCGAGGATCATCGCGAGGGTGTTGCAAGCTTCCTTGAGCGGCGCCCGCCAGTCTTCAAGGGCCAGTAAACGGCTCTCCGACGCCTCCCGGACATATGTATAATGTGTTATATATATTACGTCGCTGGCGTGATGGCAGGCCTTCGCCGTCTCTGACCTGCGCGCTCAAGGCGCTGGGTTCTGCGTCCCAAGCTGTCGGCACGAGTTCGATAAAAGGCCTATAGAACGCTTTAAATATCGCCTTCTGACTGGAGCATGGTGGCCGGCGCATAGCTGCCGATGGGTCTTGACGTAACGAAATATCAGGAAAGCCATTGCCAAAAAAATAAAACGTGTATTAATTTATTCCGTCAACATGCCAGAGGCGGCGCCCTAGACGGGTGGGACTGCAGCACGCGGGCAGGCTTGCTGCGTTTCATCGTCCTGGCACGAGGGGGAGGAAATTATGACTCGCACGAGATCGCTATTTTTATGCGCGTCGACCTTGATGGCTCTGGTAGGGCTGGTGGCGCCGTTACGCGCCCAGGGAACCACTTCGACGCCAGGCAAGGACGCCGCCACCATCTCCGGAAAGATCGAAACGGTCACGGTGACGGCGCAGAAATTTTCCCAGAACGTCAATGACGTCGGCATGTCCATTCAGGTGTTGTCCGGGAACAAGCTCGCCAGGCTCGGAATCACCGACACCTCTGACCTCGTCAAGGTGGTTCCGGGATTTAACTACACCCCGTCCTATTATGGCGCGCCAGTCTATTCGATCCGTGGGGTTGGCTTCCTCGATACCTCGTTTACGGCAAGTCCGACGGTCAGCGTCTATGTCGATCAGATGCCTCTGCCATTTTCGATCATGACCACCGGAGCCAGTCTCGACGTCCAGCGCGTCGAGGTGCTCAAGGGACCGCAGGGGACGCTGTTTGGTGAAAATGCGACGGGTGGCGCGATCAATTACGTCACCAACAAGCCGACCGACACCTGGCAGGCCGGTGTTGATGCCACCTATGGGCGTTTCAATACGGTCGATCTTGATGGCTATGTCAGCGGCCCTCTCAGTGACACGCTCGATTTCCGCCTCGCCGCCCGCCATATCGGCAGTGGCGACTGGCAGTACAGCTACACCCATCCTGCCTATTCGGGCGCCAGACGGATCTGGGAGGGGCGCGCCTCGTTCCTCTGGAAGCCGCAGCAGAACTTCAAGGCCCTCTTGCAGCTCTCCGGCTTCACCGACAACAGCGACACCCAGATGCCGCAACTCTTCGGTATCGCGGTTCTGAGCCCGGTCAGTGGTCTTGATCCGCGGCTCGGTGTCTTTCCCTTCAACCAGTTCGGGTCAGTGGGGCAGGGTTACCATTATCCCTTCGCACCGCATAATGACCGTGCCGCCGACTGGAGCGCTTGCGTCAATACCTCGCCGCTCGATCCACCGTTCAACACGACGCCGATCGGAAGTGTAAAACCGACGACCTCAACGTCGTGCGCGCCGGCGCGCAATCACAACGACATGTTCTCGGCGGCGTTGCGGCTTGATTACAAGCTGCCGTCAGACATCACTGTCACCTCTCTGACGCTGTTCGAGCATTTCGATCGCCATTCCACCATTGAAGGGGATGGTACCATCTATCAGGACTATGAATCGCTGCAGAGTGGCTACATCACCACCACCTACCAGGAACTGCGCGTGTCCGGTGATTTCAATGGCAAGGGTCACTGGATGGTCGGTGGCAATTATGAGGCGGACAGCACCTACGACCACTTCCTGCAGACCTATGGTGGCTCGACGGCGAGTCCCACGGCGTTACCGGGTTCGGTGCTCTGCGGCGCCATCAACTGCACCGGCGTCAACCTTACCGGGGTTCCGCTCTACTATTTCACCTATCTTGGACCAACCCAGCCGGTAGATCAGCAGCAGACCTCAATCTATGCGGGCTATGCCAATATGCAGTACCCGATCACCGGTACCCTCACCTTCCAGGCAGGAGCACGCTATACCCAGACCAACAAGAGTTTCCACGGCTGTGGCAATGATGGTGGTGATGGAACCTGGGCGACGGTCTCACAGCAGATCCAGGATCTGCTCGAACTTCTGCACGGGACCATAACCCCGGCCCAGTATCTGCAGCCCGGGACGTCTCCTGGCGGCAATGGCATCAATGTAGGGCCAGGACAGTGCGCGACCACGGGGCCTGGCCCAACCTTCAACCCGCAATACTTCACCGACACACTCGACCAGAACAACGTCTCGTGGCGTACCGGCTTTAACTGGAAGGCGTGGCGCGGAACTCTGCTCTATTTCAACGTGAGCCAGGGCTGGAAGGAAGGCGCCTATCCGACCGTAGCAACCTCGAGCTACACGCAGTTGGCGCCGGCCAGGCAGGAAGGGCTTCTGGCCTACGAAGTGGGCTTCAAGTCTACCCTTGCCCACGACACGCTGCAGCTGAACGGCGCGGCCTTCTATTACGACTATAAGGACAAGCAGCTCCTGGGCGCCATTGTCGACCCGGTATTCGGGCCACTGCCCAAGCTGATCAATGTCCCAAGATCGCATATTGACGGCTTTGAGCTCTCTGCCGACTGGATGCCGATCCCTGGTCTCAGCCTCAGTCCCGCCATCACCTTTGTGGAGAGCCGCATCGATGGCTGCTCGGCCGGACCAAACTGTGTCGGTGGGCAGTTCTACAACTTCGATCCCTTCAATCAGTACTCGAACCTGACCGGGGAAGCTTTTCCGTCCACACCCAAATGGGCAGGCAACATGGGTGCCTCCTATGAATGGCCGCTCAAGGGCGAGTTGATGGGGTTTGTCGGCACCAACATCAATTATCAGAGTGCCACGAGCGGCTTCTTTTATGACCGCACGTCTGCCCTGCTGCCCTATAATGTTCTCAACATCCCGGCGCGCACGCTTGTCGATTTGCGGGCCGGTGTCGAGAACGGCAGGTGGACGTTCCAGATCTGGGCTCACAACGTCTTTGACCAGTACTACTGGACCGGCGCGGCACATGTGAATGACGTACTCGTGCACTACACCGGCATGCCCAGGACTTATGGCATAACCTTCAGCTACAAGTTCTTCTGAGTATACGTCCCCTGTCCTGCCAACTTGCCCACCCAGACTGATCTCTGGGTGGGCATTTTGTTCTGCGTGGCGCTCGGAGCCCAGTCCGGAGTTTTGCTTAACCTAATGCGTAAGGCGCGCCGCTACGACGTGGCAGGGTCGAGGCTAGGCGAGGGTTTCAAGGAAACGCTCGGCCGCGTCGGTGTAGGATTTTTTCTTGGCTGCATTCCAGCTTGCGAGGTTGCGGTAGGGCATGGCCATCCGTGGATTCTTCTTGAGGAGGTCTTCATTGCGGATGAGGAAGGCCCAGTACAGATAGTTGAAAGGGCAGGCCTCCTCTCCCAGCTTCTTGCTGACGTCATAGTGACAGCCCATGCAGGCGTTCGACATCCGCCGGATATAGGCGCCTGAAGCGGCATAGGGCTTTGAGGCCATGATGCCGCCATCGGCATAAAGTGCCATGCCATGCGTGTTGGGGAGCTCCACCCAGTCATAGGCGTCGGCATAGACGGCAAGATACCAGTCCTCGATTTCAGCCGGCGCAATGCCGGCGAGGAGAGCAAAATTGCCGGTCACCATCAGCCGCTGGATATGGTGGGAATAGGCATGCTTGCGGGTTTGCTCCACCGCCTCGGCGAGGCAGCGCATCCTGGTCGTCGCAGTCCAGTAGAAGGCCGGCAAAGGCCGCGTCGCGCCGAGTGCATTGCTCGTCGCGTAGTGGGGCATCTTGAGCCAGTAGACCCCGCGCACATATTCGCGCCAGCCCAGTACCTGGCGGATGAAGCCCTCCACCGCGGCCAGCGGGGCATGCTCCTTGCGATAGGCGTCTTCGGCGGCGGCACAGACCTCCCGGGCGGTCAGAAGACCAAGATTGAGGGCAGGGGCAAGGAGGCTGTGACAGAGAAAGGGAGCACCCATTGCCATCGCATCCTGGTATTCCCCGAAAAGGGGCAGGGCGATGGTGACAAAATCGGACAGCGCCGCTAACGCCTCGGCACGCGTCACCGGCCAGCCAAACTCCTCGAGTTCGCCAAAGTTCGCCGCAAAGCGCGATGCAACAAGGGCCATTACGCTGCGCGTGATACTGTCCGGCTCAAAGCGCAGACGCGGTGGTGGACTGAAATTCCTGGGCAGGGGCTTGCGGTTCTCGGTGTCGAAATTAAAGCGACCGCCAGCCGGCTTGCTGCCATCCATCAGAATCCCGGTGCGCCGGCGCATTTCCTGGTAGAAGTGCTCCATGCGCAGGGTGCTGCGCCCCTTCGCCCAAAGGGCAAAGTCGGCGCGAGTGATGAAGAAGCGGTCATCACTGCGGATCTCGAGGGCGCAGGAAAGCTGCGCCGGCCAGGTTCGCATGATCGCATCAAGGCGCCATTCGCCAGCTTCGGTGACGATCACCCGCTCCGGATGGTAACGCTGGACAGCCCGCGCCAGCTCGCCTGCAAGGCTGTGGCTGTTCTGTGGTGCCTCGAGGGTCACATAGTCGACAGCGATGCCCTCGGCGCGGAGTGCGTCAGCGAAGTGGCGCATGGCCGCAAATGTCAGGGCGATCTTCTGGCGATGGTGCCGGACATAGCTGGCTTCTTCCATCACCTCGGCCATCAGGACCACATCAGAACGCGGATCAAGATCGGCAAGCGAGCTAAGGCCCCGACTGAGCTGGTCACCGAGAACAAGGCGCAACGTCTTCACGGGGAAAGGCCTGCGCCGAGCAGTGAGATCACCACGACGAGTGTCACCGGCAGGCGCAGGCGGCCATACCAGGCGGGCGCGGTGCCGTTGCGAATTGCGGTGTGGTCAAAGCCAAGAACAGCGACAAAGGCAAGTGCGAGCACGATGAAGCCGAGGCTCTCGGGCAGCAAGGTCGCACCCCAACCGACGAGCGCAGGAACGACGCCCGCAAGCAGGCTCGCCGATGGCTCGGTTGTGGCACTGGGCGCGAGCGCAAATCCCCAGTGGACTGCACCCATGAAGGAGAGGATCACGGCCGCATAGCTCATGAGGGCATCAAGGCTTTGCGCCTGCCACGGTGGTCCTGCGATGAGGGCGATGCTGGCAAGGCCGACAAAGGGAGCGGCGCCTGCGGCGGTCAGGCCCAGCGCCAGCGGCGGGATCTTGGTCTGCGGTTGACTCATCGGCTCATGCCTCCTTCCTGCTCCTGGTGCGACGGCAGCGTTCCGAACAATATCGTACGGCTTCCCAGTCGCGGGCCCATTTCCGGCGCCAGACAAACGGACGGCCGCAGATGCAGCAGAGCTTGTGTGGCAATTGCGATTTCTTGCGCAGAGGGGCCATCGTGGTCACCAGGGGATGGGTTCGCCGCGCCAGTCGAAAAAGGCGCCACTCTCGGCGGAAGAAAGCCGGTCGATCACGGCCATGAGATGAGCCGCGGCTTCCGCCGGGGTAAGGTGGCTTTGGGTGTTACGCGTGAATGGTGCCGACAAGGGCGTCGCGACTGTCCCTGGATGAAGCGCCACACACACGGCCTCGCGGCGGCTGCGGGCCAGTTCGATGGCGCCCGTATGCAGGATCTGGTTCAGCGCAGCCTTGGAGGCGCGATAGCTGAACCAGCCACCGAGGCGGTTGTCGCCAATGCTGCCCACCCGTGCGGACAGGGCGGCAAAAAGGCTTTTGCCGTCTTTGGGCAACAGCGGCAGCAGATGCTTAAGTGCCAAGGCGGGCCCGATGGCATTGACCGCAAAGGCATGAGCCATGACCTCCGCCCGGATTTCACGCACACCTCTTTCCGGTCCGCCGACTTGGTCCTGCAGCACCCCGGTGCTCACAAGTACCAGGCGGAGCGGCAGCGCTGTGGCACGGATACTGTCGGTAATCCCGCTCCAGTCTGCCTCGCAGGTGATATCGAGCGCAGGCACGCTGTCGCGGCCAAAAGCGAGCACGCCGCCAAAGCTTTCAGACGCCTTGAGCGCGTTCACACATGCCCGTCCTATGGCGCTGCGTGAACCGATAACGACGGCAAGGCCGCCGGGCGGAAAGCTCTGAAGGTACGACATGGGGCCTGGACAGTGGCAACCGACGCGATACGCCTGCTTCCGTCTGACAGATCAGTAAGACACCCAGGATCCTGCACGACTGGCCTGACGCTGACAGGACTCCGATGCCTGCAGTTCATGGCACATGGGTCCTCGAGCATCCCTGCGGGCTAAAGGGCGGTGGTACGGAGCGCCATATGCCGAGCGCGGCCGTTGCGCTGACACCAACCGGCCCACCCAGAGGCTGGGTGCTTGAAGGGGGGGGCCTGACATCCGGCCACTTGCCAGCTATTTCATCGGTGACCTGCCTGGCAGGTCTGGTCCACCTGGACCCGCTAAGGATCCGCGCGGGAGTTTGCGAATGTCCCTTCCGCGCGCACGGCGGCCATAGGCTGGGGGCGCGCCAGCGTCGTCCTTTGCCGCAGGGCGGATATTGCCGCGGTTTTGCCTCCCATAGGTTGTCCGAGGATTGAGGCGGCAGGAACTTCGGCATCTGGACTTTTGGCCCGTAGTGCTTTTTAAAAGCGCCTCGGCTGACACGCGCTCAGCCCGACCCTCACCCCATCCAGGAGATCTAATGCGACGTTTGAGAGACCCGAAGTTCGACGACCGTCTGTCCACGGCAGCCAAGGCGCGCGAAGCGATGTTGGCCCGCGCCCGCGAGCGGTTGCCGCAAAACAATCCCGAAGTCGCTCGCCGTCATGCCGAACACACTGCGATCGCCGCTGCGCGCACCGAGCGTCAGGTTGCACGCGAAGCCGAGAAGCGCGCTGCCGCTGAAGCCCGCGCGGCCGAGGCGCGTGCCGCCGAGTTGGCCGCCGCCGAAGCCCTCGCCCGCGAAGAAGAAGAGAAGGCCGTCGCCAAGCGTGCCGAACTGGACAAGCTCGCCACGCTGCTCGCGGATCAGAAGGCCGCACGTGATGCCCGCTATGCCGCCCGTAAGGCGCGCCGCAAGTAGCTGGCGCAGCACCTATTCAGTCGTCATTGAGACGTTGGTACAAAAGCTGGCCAGGCCAGGCGGGGTAGCCGGCGCTGTTGTCAGCTTTTGCACCAAGGCGGTCCTTGCAATCCACGCCGGGATCGCCGCCTCATACCCTTCATGCGGCGTCGAGCTTGAAGAGGTCATCGGCGAATTGCGCCAGGGTTTTCTTTTCCTTTCGAGCGTGGCGCAGGCTTCGAATTGCCCAATTTGTGGGTCCTGCGGCGGGCTTTCAGCGCCTTCAGTTTGGCTACGCGAGAGCGACCTTCTGCAGGCCGTGAAATAGTCCAGAGAAACTCTGCGGCCCTAATGGCAATCTCCTCCGGTCAAGCCGTGAGAAGCGAGCATCCAGGCAGCTTTCCCGCGGCTGCGTCGAACGTCAGCATAGTGGAACAGCCGAGCCTTCGATAATGGGTCATCATGAGACATTCGGCAAAATCTGCCTTGTCTTCTTCGTAGACAAACAAGGCCCATTCCAATGAACCTTCGTCATCAAACTGCAGCTCTCGCGTTTCCAGCAGCAGTCTGAAGGCTCGTATCACGTCTGCCTTTGCCAAACCAGCTCGCGACCGCAACACCCACTCGGTCTCCAGAACCGTCAGCAAACTGACTAGTAAAGGCTCGCCGATCTTGTTGGCCCGGTCTATTTCCGCTTTTGCAGTCCTGGCTTGGCGCGCATCGTCTTTCAAGAGAAACCGCACCAATACATTGGTGTCCAGGCCTTGCATGTCAGCGCTTCATATCGGCGACGGAAAGAGGTGTTCGTCCAGGCTTGTGGAGTGCGCCATAGAGATCGCCCAGGCTGCGTGTCTTCGCCCGCATGATCACGGTGCCGTCCGGCAGCAGCGTAAAATGAAGCCGATCATGCGCTTTCAAGCCCAACCTGTCCCGAATATCCTTCGGGATGGTGGTCTGGCCCTTACTCGTCATCGTTGCATTGGACATGAGCTCTCCTTACAAAATGTACTTTAGTAAGGAGTGGATGCCTGTCAATGGTAAATTGGAGTGCGCGGCGGACGAAAATCCACGCATATGCCTGCTTGGCGCCAATGGCGGGCCTGTTGTCTTCTGTCGCTGAGCCGCTGGGTGTCCCCCTGTCCAAGTGTTTCCTTAGATCGACAGCGTCTCAATCGCGGACCGGAGCGGGATCCGAAGCCGGCGCCTGAGTTCGCCTTGCCAGCATCGCCAGCGGCACGCACATCGCCCATAGCGCCAGGGCATAAAGGGCGCCGACCGGCCTGGCCTCCACATAGAGGACGAAGGACCCGGCGGCCACGATCAAGGGAATAGCCGGTAGCCAGGGGTAACCGAACGCGCGATAGGGCCGCGGAAGATCGGGCTCCTTGCGCCGAAGGACGAAGAAAGCAGCATAGATCAAAATCGCATTGGCGGCATTGACCGTCGCGATGAGGCCGAAGACGAGATCGAAGGAGCCGGTCAACGTCAGCGCCAAGGACGCCAGCGAGGTCATCGCCAGCGCGATATGGGGCGTGCCACCGCGATTGACCCGCCCGAGCCCGGCGGGCAACAGCCGGTCCTCGGTCAGCGCATAGATCACGCGAGGCGCCCCGATCAGATTGGAATGCGCGCAACTCAGCACCACAAGCATGGCAATGCCGGCTACAATCACGTGCGAAGACGGCCCCCATATCACGCCTGCGATGAGTGAGAAGGGCGACGGCGTCGCCGCCAGATCTTTGGCGCCTAACGTCGCAAGCATAACGGCCATCACGGCGAGATATAGCACCGCGGTGGCCGCCACGCCGCCAAACAAGCTGCGCGGAATGGCGCGCGACGGATCTTCGTTCTCGCCGGTAAACGCGATTGGCACGTCCCACCCGGCATAGGCACCGTCGATGAGTTGATAGGCTGCGATGATGCCGGCAAAGCCCAGTGGTACGGTGGTCGCGGCCATCGGATGCGTTACCGGCGCCACATGTGGAGCGAACAGAAAGGCAGCGATGACGAAGGCCAGCAGCGCGATCGCCTTGAGCGCGCTGGTGATCTGGGTGGCAAAGCGCCCCTCGCGGATACCGGCATAATTGTAGGCGAAGAGCAGGCCTTGCATGGCGGCCGCGACAAGGATCTCGTCGGCGGGTGTCATCGGCAAGAGCGCACCGAGAAAGTCGGCGAAGGTGACACAGAGCGCGGCGACACCGGCGACGATGGACATCCACATGGTCCAACCCACCGCCAAGCCAGCCACATCGCCGAAGGCCCGCCTTGCATAGACATAGCCGCCGCCGTCGCGCGGCATAGCCGTAGCCATCTCCGCTACGATGTTGCAGCCAAGCGTGATGACGGCGGCGCCGAACAGCAACAGGCCGATCAGCACGTATCCATTCGGCACCAGGGCGGCCATGCTCGACGGGGCGCGCATGATACCGGCGCCGATCATGGCGCCAGTCCCCACGGCGATGCCGAAAGACGTCCCCAGAACGCGCAGCAGGCGACCGCCGTGCTCCGCTCCGTCTGAAATCACGGCCATTGCCCGCCCCTGGGTCCATTCGGCAGCAAAAATAAGCCTTGGGAAGAGACCGATGACAAGAGGGGGATAGGCATGACTGCGGGAATATCGCCCCATTGCGGACATTCGCGGCGCCTCATCAAGCGGTCATCAGCAGTCTCGCGGTGCTGGCATCGCTGATCTGCGTCGCGATTCATACCCGGCAGATCGAGCGGCTTAGCTTCGATCTGCGCTTCAAACGCATATGGGATTACCACCTTGCCTACTGCCAGGCAGGAATCGAGACCGACGCTTTCAATGTCGGTTTTGCCGGATGGACCGGCCTCAGCCGTAATAACGCCGTTTGAGAAATGCGCTGTTTCGGAGGGGCGCTGTGCCGCAGGTGCGGGCCATTACGCGGCAAGACCTTGCCAAAATGCCGTGGCGAGACCTGTGGCCCGCATATCTCCGGTCGTCGTGCGCCCCATCTTGTTCATCGCATACCCCAGGCTTACGCGCGCATCCATATCAATGATCGCGAGCGATCCGCCATAGCCGCCCCAGAAGAGCGTGTTCGGATTGGGCATAGGCAGAAATTCGCTCGGTAGGCCGAAGCCCATGCCGTACCGTGCGGGCACGCCCAGGGCGAGATCGGTGCCCTCTATCTGCAGTTCCAGCGCCCTACGACAGCCGGCCTCCGACATCAGCCGTTTGCCCTTTGCGACGCCGCCATTGGCGAGGAGGGCATGGACTTCCGCAATCGAGCGCGCATTGCCGTGGCCGCCGGCGGCAGGAATTTCAGCGGCACGCCAGGCGCGCGTGCGGGTGTCGAGCGGGTCGATGCCGGGATTGGTCGCCATGTTCTTGGCCAGTTCGCTTGCCGCGGTGTCTTCGATGCTGGAGCCCGCGGGCGGTGGGATGAGGTCGGCCACGCGCCCGTCCTCGCTCTCCGGCAGCCCAATATGAAAGTCGGCGCCCAACGGTTTTGCAATCTCTTCGCGGAACACCGTTCCGAGCGAGCGCCCGGTGATCCGCCGTACAACCTCGCCGACGAGAAAGCCCTGCGTGATCGCGTGGTAGCCGCAGGCCGTGCCCGGTTCCCAAAACGGGGCTTGCGCAGCGAGGAGCGCGGTGACCTTGTCCCAGTCATAGATATCTTCGCGGCGGATCGGTTCCTTCCAGCCCGACAGGCCGGCGGCATGGCTCATCACATGGCTGACCTTGATACGCTCTTTGCCGTTTGCCGCGAATTCGGGCCAGTAGCGCGCAACCGGCGCGTCGAAATCGAGGACCCCGCGATCGGCCAGCAACAGCGCTGTCAGCGCGGTCATGGTCTTGGTCGTGGAATAGACGTTGACGATGGTGTCCCGTTCCCAGGGCCGGGTCCTGGCCTCGTCGGCCCAACCGCCCCACAGGTCGGCCACCGTCTCGCCCTCGAGTGTGGCGCAGAACGAGGCACCTACATCCTCGCCACTGGCCAGATTGGCCTCGAACGCGGTCCGTATGCCCGCGAATCTGTCCTGTACGAATCCGTTTGCGTCCGTGCCTGCCATGCCCGTCTCCCCGATTGCTGTCCGGGACACACTAGCGAACCCGCTGGTCGCGTGCATCTGAAATGGAGTGAGGCGTTGCTCTGGAGCGGCGACAAGCCCGGTGCCGAGAAGCAATTCGCCTTCGCTGCCAAGCTCTGGCTGACCCCAGGCGAAAAGCGCCAGTTAGGCAGGGTTCAAGGCGTGGCGAAGGCGACCCGGCACTAACCGCCTAAATGTCCGCTAATGGCGCAAAGCGTTCGCCATGTCGGAACCCTGCGAAGCTGCCGCGGAACGCTGCAGATGGTTTCGCACTCCGAACATCAATAGAATGCTGTACCCTGTTTGCCGTCGACCAGGCCGCGCTGTCCGCAACTAAGTACCGTGTCCCCCTTAATTCACCTAATTTAAGAGTTGCCGCCGCGCGATGGAGGCAGCAAACTCCCGGCCATCTCCATCAAGGCCATGCCATCAAGGGAAGGAAACGCATGTTCTCGCATATCTTCGTGGGATCGAACGACATCGAACGGTCGAAGAAATTCTATGACGCCACGCTTGGTGCGCTGGGTGTTGGGCCCGGCGTGATCGATCCAAAGGGGCGTCTCTTCTATATGACGCCGACGGGCATTTTCGGCATTACAAAGCCCATCGACGGCAAGAGCGCTACGCACGCCAACGGCGGCACCATCGGCTTTGCCGCCAAGGACCCGGCGCAGGCGGATGCCTGGCACAAGGCGGGCGTCGCGGCCGGCGGCACGTCGATCGAAGACCCGCCGGGCGTGCGCGACAATGGCGGCGCAGGACCCAAGCTCTATCTCGCCTATCTGCGCGATCCGGACGGCAACAAGCTCTGCGCATTGCACCGCATGTGATCAGCACCGGAGCGCAGCGCCAACCCGCTGCGCTCCGGTTGATGCTGCGCTACTTCAAAGTCTGTATGTGGGGAATTGGTATGGTGCCGCGGACCCCGCGTCACCGATTGCCGCTGACATCATACTTAGTTACTTCGCGCAAGTGTTGCCTCGACCCGTTGAGACCGTCCTTTATTCTGTTCACAGGGATGGTCATCTGCGCAGGATTGAGGGCCCCCGGGCCAAAATGCCTGTAATGGGGCCATCTTGGCCGCCAGCCAAAGGGTAGTATTGGGTTATCACAGATACAGTTGAGCGGAGATTGACGCCCTCTTAGGGTTGGACAGCCGGCATCACAAGACGTTGAGCGCTTTGAGGGTAGCTTCAACCGCGGTTGCCAGTGGCGTATGCGGCTCTTGGCCAAGGAAGGCGATGAGATTGCTGTTGTCGAGCGTGATCGATGTGCGCCAGAGATAACGCATCTTGTAGATCTCGCGCGGCGTTTCACTAAACAGTCCCGCGACGCCGACAAGAAGCCATGGGAATCTGCTGATCCTTGTGCGCGGCCGTCCGATTCCGGCGATGATTGCTCTTACCATCTGCATGCCATCGGCGTCCCAATGGCCTTTGAAGTGAAAACGTGCGAATGGCGCCAGCTCGGTCGAGCGGGCGAGCAACCTTGCAATCGTTTCACCTGCATCGGGAAGATAGGCCCAAGCGTGCCCGACACCTTTTACCCCAGGATATCGAATGGTGCCGAGCCGCTTTCCGGGTGTTACAAGCCCCTGGCTGAACCAGTTACTACCCGGCATCGGGCCGAAAAAGTCACCAAAGCGCACGACCAATGCTGGCACGCCTCTTTGGCTCATGTCTTCCAGGCGCCTTTCGAGAGCGACTCGGATACTGCCCTTGTGGCTCTTTGGATTCTGGGCTGAATTTTCGGCAAGGTTTGGAAAAGCGTCGTCGCCATAATTGTAGATAGTACCAGGGAGCACGACACGCGCGCCCGTCATCTCAGCCGCCGCGATGGTATTGTCGATCATCGGCAGCACCAGTTTGTCCCAATTGCGATAGCCCGGCGGATTTACGGCATGAACAATGACATCGGCGTGCTTCGCGGCGCGGCGAACGTCACCGGCGTTCATTGCGTCGCCGGCGACCCAGTTCAATCCGGCAAGGGGATCGATCCCAGCCGGACGACGGCGCTTGGCTGGATCACGCACCATTCCTGCGACCTGCCAACCATGCCGCAACAAGGAGGATGCTGCCTCACCGCCTATTCCCCCGGTGACGCCGAGCACCAGCGCGTGTCCTTTCGTCGTCATGTCCAGTCTCCTTCCTGACCCTCAGGATGCATGGGGAGAGCTGGAAATAAATTGACAAAATGAATTTAGCAGCTAGTAGAAAAACTATGAGCTATCGGATCGATTGGGAGGACCAACGCACCTTCCTCGCGGTGCTGGATGCAGGCAGCCTGTCAGGGGCGTCGCGGGCGCTGGGCCTCGCACAGCCGACAGTTCGGGCACGAATTGAGGCACTCGAAGGGGCCCTCGGCACCGTCCTCTTTACGCGTTCAGTGCGCGGATTGGTCCCGACCGAGCAGGCGCGCGCGCTGGCCGACACCGTGCGTACCATGGCGCGGGCGTCGGAGGCGTTCGTACGGCTCGCTTCTGCACCGCCAGGCGAGCCAGCTGGAGTGGTCCGCCTCAGCGTTTCCGAATTCGTAGGGATAGAGGTCTTACCGGCCATGCTGGCGTCATTGCGCGCGACCCATCCGAAGCTCATCGTCGAATACGAATTAAGCAATGCATCGGCTGATCTGCTTGAGCAGGAGGTTGATATCGCCGTACGCATGCATGAGCCGAAACAGGAAGCGCTGATCGCCGCCAAGGTGCCAACCATCCCGGTGGGCCTGTTCGCGCATGCTGACTACCTTGCCAAAAACGGCATACCCAAAACTCTTACGGATCTGGCCAGGCATGCTCTCATTGGCCCTGACCGCAGCAAGGCTGATCTGGCGCTCCTCCACAAATTCCTTCCGAATCTCGACCGCGCAAGGCTCGTGGTGCGTACGGACAGCCATCCCGCCCAGCTCGCCGCTGCCCGCGCCGGGCTGGGTATCGCCGTCGTACAGAAGCCGGTGGGGTTGGCGGATCCGTTATTACTCCCGGTGCTACCCAGGCTGACCGTCATGGCACTCGAAACCTGGATTGTGACGCATGAAAGCCTACGGCCGCTTGCACGCGTCAATGCAGTATTCGATCACCTGGTCACGGCATTCAGAAGGTATGGGCGCAACTAAGATCCATACATCACATATGCTCGATTTCCGTAAATGGACAATGGCCGCCCTTGCCGCCTACTCGGCTTTTGCTGGGAAATCCGGACATCATTCATAGCGCAAGCTCTCAACCGGATTAGCCCGCGCCATATGGAAGGCATGTGCGGCGATAGTGACCCATGCGATCACCAGTGCGATCAGACCTGCAGCTAGAAAATATAGGGGACTTAGAGAAACTCGGGTGGCGAAGCCTTGCAGCCAGCCATGCAAGTAATACCAGGCGACAGGCCAGGCAATGACATTGGAAAGCAGAACGGGCAGCGAAAACTGCCACAGCAGTAGCCCCATGACGTCAGGAGTTTTTGCACCAAATGTCTTCCGAACGCCAATTTCTTTGGTACGGCGCTCGGCAGCATGTGCCACAAGTCCAAAGAGCCCCAGACATGCAATGGAGATCGCGATGACGACAAATGTCACAAACATCGAGCCCTGTCGCCTGTAGGTAGTAAAAAGGCTGACGAATCTGGCGTTCAGGAAGTGTCTTCGCACAGCAAAATTTGGAGCATATTCATGCCAAGACCTGTCGATGAATGCGAGCGCTTGAGGCAGATCATCGCTCTTCAAACGGATCGATATGGTAAATCCTGAATAGGGACGATCTATGTAGACAGTGGGATCGACCTTTCCGAATGGGCCCCGAAATCTCGTATTTTGGACGACACCTACAATTCGGGCAGGGGTATGGCTGGGGCCAACATAGGCGATACGTCCTACCGCTTGCTGCGGGGATAAGCCAAGTTCATGCGCGGCCGCTGCATTTACAAGAATGTTCTTTCCCGCGCTAATGGGGCCATACGGCTTGCCGTGCATAACATCCAGTCCACGGCTTGACGACAAGACGCGTCCTGCCAGCAGCTTGATGCCATAAAATCTATAGAAGCTCGGGGACGCCGATAATATACGCATGAGCGTTCCGTGGGCGGTCGCTGCCGTGCTGACTGCGGTTCCCTGCCAGTTGTGGCCAAATGGCACGGCGCTGGACTGGGTAACAGCGATCACGTCGGGGCTGGTTCGCAGGTGTTGCACCAGGCTCGCTCGGCGGACTTCGGGAACATGGTACAAACCCGATAAAACGACAATGTTGTTGTGATTGAAGCCAAGAGTGACCCGTTGGCCGTAGCGGACCTGTGCAAACACTACGAGCGTTGCAATACCCAATCCTATGGATATTGCAAATTGAAGAACCACTAGACTGGTGTGCAAGAGCCCTGAGCCGCTACGCCGGTTTAACCCTGTTCGTAGTGCCGTGGCCGGTCGGAAACTGGAAAGTACAAACGCTGGATAGATGCCACTCAGGAAGCCAACTAAAATTGTAACGCTGGCGATCATAAGGATGAAGGACCAGTTCGCCGAGGATTGAAAGGTGATCGGTCGCCCCACTAAACGATCATAGCTTTGGGTTAAAAGTTCCACGGCCGCGAGCGCGATGGCCAATGCCAAGACCGCATTGAGGAGCGACTCGCTTAGAAACTGAATTATGAGCTGCCGTCGGCTGGCACCCAGTACTTTGCGCAGGCCCACCTCGCGGGCCCGCATCAGTGCACGCGTTGTCGCCAGATTTATGAAGTTAAAGCAGGCAATCGCTAGGATGAGAATGGCGATCGTGATGAAGCCATATACCGTCGTCCAGCTGCCGTGGCCAGTCCCTTCCAGATGGATGTCTTTCAAGCGTACAAGCAGCGGCTGGAGAATCTGATCACCCGTAAGCTTGGTGCGCATTATCCGCGAGGGGTTTGCATTCTCGCGGATAATGTCCTTAGTTTGAGATAATACCGAGCTTAAGTCGGCATGTGGAACGAGCCGTACATAGGTATAGGTTTCCAGATCAAACCACATCCGTTTGGTACTGAATTGATCTGCACGGGAGCGGTTAGACGCAAAGAAGTGTTGTTGAAATGTGCTGTTGTGGGGCGGATCGCGTAGGACACCTGTAACGGTGAGCGGATATTTTCCATCCAGCGTCAACGTTCTGCCGATCGGGTTTTGGTTACCAAAATATTTGCGTGCCGCGTCTTGCGTCAGAATGATGCTGTTGGGCGCGGATAGAACACTGTTCGCGATCCCGGAGATCAGGGGCAGCCGAATAAGCGTAAAGAAGTTTGGATCGACAAACGCGACTTTCTCTTGAAACTGGCGATCGCCACGCTGCACGGTCATCGCCTCGATAACTTCGCGTGTGCTAGCGCGAACTTGGGGAATATCCGCTTTCATCGCCGCAGCCAGAGGGAACGGAGCGACGGTCTGGCGTGCAGGTGGGAATCCCGGATAGTTGGATACGGTTTCCACACGATAGACGTTCCGATTTCCGCGGATCCAATGATCGTAGGACAGCTCATCTCGAACATAGAGGGCTATGAAAATCGCGCAGCTCAAAGCGATCGCGAGTCCAACCAGATTTATGAAGGTATGAAGCCGTTGGCGGGCGCCATTACGGAGCGCGCTGACTATGTAATTGCGGAACATAGGCTCTCCCTCAAGTCCACGGTCCCCGCCCCCAAAGGCAGCTCAACTGGTAGCCCGCGGCAATCTCTGTGACCGTTGCAAACACAGCATGGCCTTCGGTGCAGCAAGGGCCGTGCCAAACCAAAAAGTGACGATATCAAAGGGTTATCTGCTCCTTTCGACGTGTCTATGTTCGCATGCGAACAGCGAGTGTCCGGTTTCGGACAATCGTTGGAGGGGCCTGGCTGTTAAGGGGAAATTGTTGTGGTCCCGGCGGCGACCGTGACGCGTTCTATTTCGCAGGCACCGCCCAGAGCCTCAGAAAACGCGTCAAGCTGATCTGGGCTCCAGCGCCAGGCCCTGGCGGCTTGGACCGGAACCCGCCACCCAACATGGCCGCCGCGGTCCCCGGTATTCCATGGCCAATCCGGCGCCGCGCTTTTCAAGGAAATCGGGCACAAGTGGATATCGGCGGTTCTGCAAAGGAGCCGGCGTGCGGTTGAGTGCGGTTGCGAACGGCCGCTTGGTTGATTCGCCGATTGACCACCGTGGTTGGCTTGGCTGCATGCGTGCCATAACGTCAGTGTGAGAGATTGGGAGGCAGAGATGACGCTATCAGGGCGACTAGTCGTGATTATCGGTGGCACTTCCGGTATCGGCCGAGCCGTGGCCGAGGGTGCTTTGCGCGAGGGAGCAGTGGTTATTGTCGCGTCGAGCAGTGCTGCCAAGATCGAAGCTGCGGGTATGGCGCTGCCAGCGGCCGACTGCCGCGCCGTTGACGTGCGCAAAGAGGATAGCCTCAAAGAGTTTTTTGCCGGTGTTGGCGCCTTCGACCATCTCGTTTTCACGGCTGGTGATTGGGGGCCGGCGCGTGGAATGACGCTTGACGCCCTCGACCGCGCCACCGCAGAGTCGCTATTTGCGGTGCGTTTCTGGGGTGCAGTTGCGGCGGTGAAGCATGCAGTGCCCCATCTGCGTGAAACCGGCTCAATCACACTCACCGACGGTATGGTCGCCCATCGCCCCCGCAGGGGCACGGCCGTCAGTACCGCGATGGCGGGCGCGGTTGAGCACCTGACGCGCGGACTCGCAGCCGAACTCGCGCCGATCCGCGTCAACGCGGTTTGTCCCGGTGCCATCCGTACCGATGTCTGGAATGCGATTCCGGCGGAAACGCGCGAGGAGCGTATGCGCGCGATGACCAAGAATCTGCCGATCGCGCGTGTCGGCGAGCCCCAGGAGGCGGCGGAAGCGTATCTTTATCTGATGCGGGGTGGTTACACGACTGGCCAGATTCTGCGCGTCGATGGCGGCGGTTCGCTCGTGTAACGTTGGCTTACGTCCGGAGAGCGAGTGGTAGAGTGGCCGTTTCGTGCGGTTTACCGGGCAAGTAAGAAGTCCAGCGCGCGTGCCGTCCAGTAGTCCTCCGCAATCAGCAACTGGCTTTTGCTCCCTGCGGCGCGCTGCCCGAGTGGCAGGTTGCTGCCGCGAGCGCGAAGAGGCGCTCCCGCATTGGCGGGAAAAGCCGTTTCGGCAACAGGCCGAAGGTGAAGGAGCGCCCAGCGTCGGAAATCGCGGGAGGCGGATCAGGGCCGGTCCCCGCGATGGAAACTTTAACAGCAGAGCTGGGGACGGACAGCGGGCGAGGGTGCAATCTGCTGCTGGCCAGCATCGGCAGGCCCGACACCATCAGGCTGATCGCCAAAGAGGTCCTTGACGCCCGGTACGGCGTTTCAGATCGCAAGCTGCGAATGACACGCAGACGTGCAATTTGGTCGCACAAATAGTGGTTGGACAGCAAACAAATAAGCTCGTAGAGTCAGCCTGGCTTTCAACCGCATCATTTGGCTGCTGCTGGGGGACGAGGTTGGCACATCGTGGCGCATCTACCGCAGACAAAAGGCCGGATCCGCGCGGCGCCACGCATCGGGTGCCAGCTTCTTGGCGGCAGCGTCTGCGCTGCGGGCTGGCCATCACGGCGCGCCACAAAGCCGGGGAGGCAGCATGACCATGACCCGTCCTCCAGCGGACTACGACGTCATCGTGATCGGTGGCGGTGTCAACGGTCTTACCACCGCAGCCTATCTGCAGAAGTCCGGCTTGCGCGTGGCGCTGTTCGAACGTCGCGATGAAACCGGCACCTTCTGTTCGACCGAGGAGGTGCTGCATCCGGGCGTCAAGCTGAACATGCACGCCTCGCTTCTCATGCCCCATTATGGACCGGCCTATCTTGACCTTGACCTCGAGCGCTTCGGTCTTGAGCTGCTCGCCCCACCCGGCGCGAAGTTCGGCTACTTCTATCCCTTCCTCGATGGTGATGCGGTGCTCTTCTCGCGCCGCGATGCGCGCGAAACCTATGAGGCCTGGCAGCGGATTTCCCCCAGGGATGCCGAAACCTATCGCCGGATCGTCAATTTCTTCGGTCCCACCTCGCCCCTCAGCTTCCACTTGTCCAACGTGAACCCCAACAGCGACGCGGGGTTCCTGGAATTCCTCGACAATATGGGCAACGTGCCGGTGATGCCCAAGGACTGGCTGTGGATGACCGGATTTCAGCTGGTCGACTGTCTGTTTGAAAGCGAGAAGATCAAGCTTGCGGTCCTCAGCTATGCCGGCACCTCAGGTCTTGACGTAATCGGCAGCCGCCTGGCGGGGCCGCTGGCAGTTCTCAACTTCCTCACCATCTTCTCCGCTGATGGCGGCTATACCGCGCGCGGCGGCAGCCATGACCTGACCCATTCACTGGTGCGCTGCTTCGTTCATCACGGTGGCAAGCTCTTTTACAACTGCCATGTCGAGAAGGTGATCATCGAGGGCGGAGAGGCCAGGGGCGTGGTGCTGGCATCGCATGCCACCTACCCTGACGCCGAATTCAGGGCCAAAATCGCTGTCGTCAGCGATGTCAGCGCCAAGCCGACTTTTTTCGGGCTGATTGGCGAGGAACACCTGCCGGTCTCCGCGCGTGTTGCGCTCAAGCGCTTCGATTACCGCGGTTCTACCCTCTTTACCAACTACTATGTCCTCAATGAGCGGCCGGATTTTGCTTGTTCTGCCAGGTTTCCCGAGGTCAACAACACCTTCGTCTACAATTTCGGTGCCGAGACCATGCGAGACGCCGAAATGCTCGTCAGCTCATGCCTGGTCAGCGATGTCCCCCTTGATCCCCCCATCGTCTGGGGTGCGGCCTTCAATTACTGCATTGCGGATCCCACCCAGGCCCCGCCCGGCCAGTACACACTCCTGACCTGGGCGATCGTGCCTTACGAACTGAAGGCGATGGGTGGTCCCGCCAAGTGGGACGAATTGCGCGAATCCTATGCCGACAAGGTCGAAGAGGTGTTCTCCCGCTATCTGCCCAATCTGAAGACGGCAAAACTGGCGCGCTATGTGAATACGCCGCACGACTATGTTCGGCGCAATCCCCACAGCGGCGGCAACATGCATCCCTCGGGCTCGGTCACCGAAGCCCAGATGTGGAGCTGGAAACCGTTTGCCGGCTGCAATGCACCGCGCACGCCGATCGACAAGTTCTACATCTGCCAGTCCGGTGGCACGTCGAATTACACCACGCTCACCGCCGGCACGCTCACCGCCAATGTCATCATGGATGATCTTGCCCGGGCCCGGCCGGAATGGTGGTGCGCCAACGCTTTCGAAGGGTCAGGCAGGCTGCTGCAGCGCGAGGGCGTGACACAGCGCTTCACCGTGGACTGATGCGAGAAGGCGGTGCGCCTGGGCGCGCCGCAGGAGGACAGGATGACACTCAACACCAATTATGACGTCATCATCATCGGCGGTGGCATCAACGGCCTGACGGCTGCAGCCTATCTGCAGAAGGCAGGTTTCAAGACCGCCATCTTCGAGCGGCGCGATGAATCAGGCACCTTCTGCGCGACCGAAGAAGTGCTGATGCCGGGCGCCAAGCTTAACCTGCACGCCTCGCAGCTCCTGCCTCATATCGGGCCAGCCTATATCGATCTCGAACTGGAAAGGTTTGGTCTGGAGCTCTTAAAGCCCAAGGGCTCGCCTTATGGCTATTTCTATCCCTTCCGTGATGGCAATGCGCTCCTCTTCTCGCGCCGTTCGGCTGCCGAAACCTATGAGGCGTGGAAACGCATCTCGCCCAAGGATGCGGAGACCTACCGCAGGATCATGAATTTCTTCGGCCCCCAGCTGCCGGAGTTCATTCACAATTCCCATTACGTCAAGCCGACCGACGAGGCTGCGCTCTTCAGCATCCTGATGAATGAACAGGTTCCAGTGATGCCCAAGGACTGGATCTGGATGACAGCTTTCGAGCTCGTCGACTGCCTGTTTGAAAACGAGCAGATCAAGACCGGGGTGCTCAGCCACACCGCCTTTGGCGGCATCGAAGTTCTGGGCAGCCGGCTCGCCGGCCCAATGTCAGTGCTCGCCATCTTCCTGCACTTCACCGTCGAGAATGGGATGACTGCGCGCGGTGGCAGCCACAACCTGACCCACTCGCTGGTGCGCTGCTTCGTCCATCATGGCGGCAAGATCTTCTACAACTGCCCGGTGGAGAAGGTGATCATCGAGAACAATGAAGCCAAGGGCATCGTGCTTGCCCCCAATGCCACGTATCCCGATGCCGAATTCCGCGCCGCCCGGGCCGTCATCTCCAATCTGAGTGCACAGCCAACCTTCTTCAAACTCGTGGGCGAGGAGCATCTCACCGCCTCCCAGCGCCTGGCGCTGAAAAAGTTCGACTATCGCGGCGCGTCGCTCTTCGCCAATTACTACGTCCTCAACGAGAAGCCGAACTTTGCCTGCGCGAAGCGGTTTCCTGAGGTCAACGAGACCTTCATCTTCAATTTCGGTGCCGATACCATGGCCCAGGGGGCCGACTTCGTCAGCAGTATCATGCTGCGTGACCTGCCACCTGATCCCCCGGTGGCGTGGGGTGCCTGCTTCAACTATTGCATCGCCGACCCCACCCAGGCCCCTCCTGGTCACTACACCATCCAGACCTGGGCCAACGTGCCCTACGAGCTGCGCCCGCTGGGTGGCCCTGAGGCCTGGGACGACATCCGTGAATCCTACGCCGACAAGGTTGAGGACGTGCTGTCCGACTACATCACCAATCTCAAATCGGCCAAGGTCGCCCGCTATGTCAACACGCCCCACGACTATGTGCGGCGCAATCCCCATTGTGGTGGCAACATGCATCCCTCGGGCTCGGTCCATGAGCACCAGATGGGAAGTCTGAAGCCGTTTCCTGGCTGCGGCGCGCCCAAGACACCGATCGACCGCTTCTATGTCAGTCAGTCAATCGGGCCCGGTAATTACACCTATCTGGCCGCAGGATATGTGGCCGCCAGCGAAGTCATCGCAGACCTCGGCGTGACGCGCCCCGACTGGTGGAATGCCAAGGCGATGCAGGCGGCGCAGGAACTGTGGCGCCGCGAAGGCTTCACGCAGAAGTTCACGGTGGACTGAGGGAATGGAAGGCAGCGGCACGATGCCACTTGCAGGAGACAGGAATGGCTGAGAAATCGGAATACGACGTGATCGTCGTCGGCGCTGGACACAACGGTTTGACCGCAGCTGCCTATCTGCAGAAGGCCGGAGCCAAGGTGCTCGTGGTGGAGCGCCGGCACGAGACCGGCGGGGCGCTGGTGACCGAGGAATTTTCCGGCTACCGCTTCAACCTGCACGCCAATTACATGCTGATGCTGGACGTGGCGCCGCCCTACCGTGATCTCGGGCTTGAGGCTGACGGCTGCGTCTATCTGCGTCCCGAAGCGGAAGTGTCCCTGCTGAAGAAGAACGGTGATGCCATTACGCTCTACTCCGATCTGGAAAAGAGCGTGGCCTCGATCCGCCGCCATTCCGCAAAGGATGCCGAGCGCTTTCGGGAGATCTATCTCGATTACAAACAGATTGCCGACGAATATCTGATCCCCTCGACCTACGGCAAGCCGGTGGGCTCCGCCCAGCTGGCGGCGACCTATATGGAGAGCGAACTCGGCCAGCGCATTCTCCATGTCACGGAAATGACGCCCTATGAGATCGCCATGAGCTGGGGCTTCGAGACCAAAGAGCTCACAGCCATGCTGCTCTACATGATCTGCATGTGGGGCATCGATCCGGGAGAGACCAATTCTTCCTATCTCGTGCCGCTCTATTTTAACCGCATGCTGAATGCGACCCTGGTGCGGGGCGGATCACACAGGTTGTCCTCGACCCTGCAAAAGGCCGGCATCCTCGCCGGCATGGAGGTGATGGAGAACCACGAGGTCAAGCGCTTCGTGTTCGAGGACGGAGCGGTAAAGGGCGTGGACGTGGCGCCCACCGGTACCGATGGCCCCATCACCCGCATCATGGCCAAGACGGTAATAACCACGACCGATCCGGTTACCACCTTTGCCCAGTTCCTTCCCGAAGGTGAGGTTGCCAAACAATCAAGGCTCTGCGCCAACACCGCCAAGACCTGGGAATGGGAACAGAGTTCGCTCTATCTCTGCCACCTGGCCCTGCGTCGGAAGCCGAAATTCCTCGCCGAGGAGAAGGACCCCGGTGTCGAGAAAGCCTTCATCAAGATCTTCGGCGTCGAGACCCCGGAAGATGTGGTCCGGCATCTCAAGGAGGTCATGGAAGAGGGACGTCTCCATGACATCGGCCACGTCACCTTCACCACCGATGTTGATCCGGCACAGGCGCCGCGCGAGATCGATCCGGAAGGTGCGGTGTGCCGCATCGAGGCCTGCGTGCCCTATGCGCCCGCGGATGGAGACTGGGCGACGCTCTCAAAAGCCTATGGCGACAGGCTGATTGCGCGGCTTGCGGAGTATACCGGCGGCTTTGATCTGTCCACGGTGGTACGCCGCTACGAATACACGCCGCGCTCGATCGAAGCGAAAATTCCGCAAATGAAGCGTGGCTCGTTCAAGCACGGCGCCTATGTCATGACCCAGATGGGATATTCGCGGCCCAATGTGCAGTGCTCCTCCTACCGTACACCCATTGCCAATCTCTATGTCTGTGGCGCCAGTACCTTTCCCGGGGGGATGGTCACTTTCGGCGGCGGCTACAACGCCGCGAAGGTCGTGGCCGAAGCCATGAAGCTCAATATCTGGTGGCAGGAGCCGCAGGCCGTGGCGGCGGCGCGGCAGAAAGGATTCCTCCTGTGATTGTATGGTCACGTGGACTTGGCAAGCAGCGTCTTCCTCTCGAACTGGCGGATGCGAGCCTTCAGGTCGAACCCGAACAGCTGATGATGGAAGGAACCATCGAGCCGGTCTGCTGGCGCTATGCCATCCGGCTTGGTCCCGATGATCTGCGCGATTTTCTGGCACTGATGGCCAATCCGGCTGTTGCCCGCTTTCTGGCTGAACGTCCGGGCGTGCTTTTGCCCTTCGTCGGACGGCTCCTGAGGGTGCTGCCGCGCCTCGTGCTCGACATCATCTACCAGAAAACATTTGGACGCTTTGGCAGGACACAGGCAGCATCATGAGATTCTGGTCGGAAGGATTGGGAGACAGGGAACTGGTGATTGCGCTTGGGGGCTCTGCGGTTGAGCGCAAGGACGATTATGTGGCGCTGAAGGGTATCGTCGTCTCTCCGGCGCCGTGGGAATATGAAGTCAAGATCCAGTTTGCCGACTGGGTGGCGATCCTCAACACTGCGACCACACCCGATGCCTGTGGCTTCATCGCGCGGCGCGTCCCGCTGCGCAGTATTGCCAGCATGGGCGTCTTCATCGTGAAATTTATCGTGATGCTTGGCTATTGCCGTCTGATCCGCCTGATGAAGCAGACCCAGGGGCAGGGCCATGGCAGTGCCGAGGTGCGCCTGCCCGAAGGCTCCTCGCGCCGCCTGCCGCGGTGATCGGACGCCTGGGCCTGGTGTGGGCGCGGTCAATGAACGAGGTGTGCGTGTGCGCGTGACATTCATCGATTCGAAGGGCGTGGCGCGGACGATCGAGGTCGCGCCGGGGGCGTCGGTGATGGAAGCTGCGCTTGCGCAGAAAATTCCCGAGGTACAGTCGGACTGCGGCGGGGCCTGCACCTGCGCCATGTGTCATGTCGTCGTCGATGACGCCTGGGCGGGCAGTTTTGCCGCGGTCTGCGGCAATGAGGCGAGCCTGTTGTCCCTGCTCGAAGCTCCTCCGGCGCATTCGCGCCTGTCCTGTCAGCTCAGACTGACAGCAGAGATGGATGGGCTCATCATCCACACCCTGGAGCAGGGTGACGGGCCCTGACCCTTTGAGGTCAGGAACGGGCGCGTGGCGTGGGTGTCCGGCGCTTTATCCTGGTGGATGAGGGCGCCTTCTCAGGCGCTGCGGTAGACTTCGGAGGCCGCAGCGCATCCCGCAGGAGCGCGAGGGCGCTGGCGCGGACGGCGGCGATGTCGAAGTCAGGATCAAGCAGCAGCTGCACGGCCGTGCCGATCTGAAAACAGCCGATGGAAAGCGCGGTGATCTCAGGATCGATGGCAGGGTCGATGAGACCGCGGGCCTGGCCGCGCCGGACCAGCCCGGCAAGGTCGTTCTTGACGTCGTCGTGGCGGGCCTGGAACGCGGTCTGGATGGGCATGCGATTGGCCACCGCCGCGCTCAGCATGACGAAATAGGAGCGCAGCAAAGGATCGGTTTCAACACCGCGCAGCCAGATCTCCATATAGCGAAGAATGCCTTCCAGCGGATTGGGCGCGGTCCGCATGCTGGCATCCAGCTCCTGTCGGACGCGCGCCGCGACGAACGCGATCACCGCGCGCACCACACCGTCCTTCGATCCGAATTTCTGGCTGGCAAGGCCGCGGCTGTAACCGGCGACTTCGCCAATGCGCTCGAAGGTCGCGGCCGCAAAACCTTCGGCTTCCATCACTGCGGCGGCGGCGGTGAGCAGGCTCTGCTCTGATGCATCGCTGCGTTCGGCCTGGGTCCGGCGCTTACGGGATGGCTGGGGATCCATGACGCAGGACTTGCCTCGCAGTTGAGCGCTGATTTGCAGCAGATTGAGGATATTTGCAGTTGTAATCGCTTAGCAAGCCGAAACTGACGTTGCAGCTTGGTGCCGCGCCATGTGCATTGGCCAGTGCTGGATACAGCCGACGCTGCGCCTGATATCATCATCGTGCGGAGGTTCCGCTGTGCGCGGATGACCAGTCGCGCGATCGGACGGACGGGCGGCTTGAAGCGCGCGTCCTCCGGGTCGCGTCGGCCAGGAGAGGGCTTTCCCCAAGATCATCCGTATAAGGAGTAGTTATCGGTACAAGCGGTGCCGCATCCAGAGTCCGGGGCGAGCACGACCGGCATTGTGTTATCGACTCACTTGTTATACGATTAACAAAAAAGGCACCTGCGGCCTGGACTGACGCGGTCCGGACCTTGGGGCCTTTGGCAGAGAGGCGTCATGGCTGCGCAGGTGCCACGCGAAATCGCGAACGCCATCGTTGATCCCAAGGCCTATGCGGATGGCGGGCGCATCGATGCGGCGCTGCGCTGGCTGCGGCGCCATGCGCCTCTGGCGCGGGCCGAGCCCGATCATTATCGCCCGTTCTGGGTGGTGACCCGCCATGACGACATCCTTGAGGTGGAACGGCGCAGCGACGTCTTCCGCGCCGGCGATACCTTCACAACCCTCACCAGCATCGCCGATAGCGCGCACATCATGACCGTAACGGATGGCAGCCCGCGTCTTCTGCGCCAGCTGCTGCAGATGGATGGTACGGAGCATGCCGTGCATCGCCGCCTTACCCAGGGCTGGTTCATGCCGCAGAAGCTAAGCCGGCTCGAAGCGCGCATCCGTGTCCTTGCCCGTCACCATGTTGATCGGATGGCGGGGAGCGGCGGACACTGCGATTTCGTCCAGGATGTAGCTTTGCATTACCCTCTTGCGCTTATCCTCGAACTTCTCGGCGTTCCGGCCGAGGACGCGCCATTGCTGCAGCGCCTGAGTGGAGAAGTGCTGGGGAGTTCCGATCCCGACCTGTCGCGCAATCGCACACCAAATGGGGCGGAAGGCGCCGCCATCGCCGGCCATCAGGCTGCTGTGGCCGAGTTGATGTCCTATTTTGCACAGCTGAGTGCTGCGCGGCAGAAGATGCCCGGCGATGATCTGACAAGCCTGCTTACGCGTGCCACCATCGACGGTGATCCGCTGGGCGAGCTGGAGCTGCTGTCCTATTGCATCGCCTTTGTCTGCGCCGGGTTCACGACCTCGTGCACCCTCGCCGGAGCCCTGTGGGCCCTGCTCGACCATCCCGACCAGATGACAAAGCTTCAGGACGGAAATGTTCCCCTCGACAGCATGATCGAGGAAAGCCTGCGCTGGGTGACGCCGGTCAAGCACCTCATGCGCTCGGCCGCTGCGGATACTGAGGTTGCGGGTGTGAAAATCGCCGAAGGCGACTGGCTGCTTCTGAGCTTTCCCTCCGGTAATCGCGATGACCGCGTCTTTGATGAACCCTTCCGCTTCAACATTGCGCGTACGCCCAATCGACAGCAGGCCTTCGGGGCAGGTCCGCATCTCTGCCTTGGCCGCCACCTTGGGCACCTCCAGATGCGCCTCTTCTGGGAAGAGCTGCTGGGACGGCTTGCGGCCATTGAATGGGACGGCGTACCGCGCAACATGGAAGCCAATTATGTCTGTGGCCCCAAATCCGTTCCCGTTCGCTTCAAAGTGCACTGATCCAAAACCATCTGCGTCATCAAGCTGACGCCAGGGCAGGCTATGACGGCAGAATAGTCACAGGAAAGAGATGATCGACGCGATGACTTTCACCCGCGAGGCTTATGCCTCAGCATGCAGGGAGGATAGGGCAGTGGCGGCGCCCGTGCCTGTCCACGCTTTGTCCTTAAGCCCAATCCCTGCGTAACCTTCAGGCCGGAGAAAAGTGATGCTGAACAGGCTGGATGACTTTCCGATCCATCAGACCCCGGAGCCGATCGCCCATCCGGCGACCAGCGATCGCAACGCCTATGATCGTACCTGGTTCAACGGCTATGCCGCGGATGGTTCGTATTATTTCGGGATCGGCTTTGCCGTCTATCCCCATCGCATGATCAGTGACTGCGCCTTCAGTGTGGTGGTCCCGGGGGGACGCCAGCATTGCTTCTTCGCCTCACGGCGCGCCCCCCGTGAGCGCACCGACATGCAGGTGGGCCCCTTCCGCATCGAGGTTGTTGCCCCGATGCGGCAGACAAGGGTCATTCTCGACGACAATGAGAGCGGGATCGCCTGCGATCTGACCTTTACCGCGCGGACCGCACCGATCGAGGAAGCGCGTCAGACCTTGTGGTCGGGCGCCCGTCGCTTTCTGGATCTCACCCGCTTCGACCAGTTTGGTCACTGGAGCGGCACCATCCATCACCCCGATGGCGTCATCACGGTGCGCGAAACCCAATGTCGCGCCACCAAGGACCGCTCCTGGGGCGTACGGCCGGTGGGCGAGCGGGATACCGGTGGTGCCCCCGTCGCACCCTCGCCTGTGTTCTTCCTCTGGGCCCCGCTCATCTGGGAGGATCACGTCAGCAACGCCATCTTCTTCGACGGTCCCGCCGGTGAAGCTATCGTGCGCGAGGGCCTCGCCGCCCCGCTTTATCCAAGCCTTGCTGCAACGCCGGACAGCGAAGACGGTCTGCTGCAGCGCATGGCCACCGCACGCCACCGCATCTCCTATGTCCCAGGAACGCGGCTTGCCCGTGCCGCGGAAATCGATCTGGTGCCTCATCAGGGTGCGACCCGCACCATCACCCTTGAGCCCATCCTCAGGTTTCAGATGAAGGGGCTGGGATACGGCCATCCCACCTGGGGGCAGGGCATGTGGAAGGGCGAACTGGCGCTGGGCAGCGAGAGCTTCGATCCCGCCAAGCTTGACCTGCTCGCGCCTGAAAACCTTCACGTCCAGCAGGTGGTGCGGGCCCGAGATGGCAGCCGCCAGGGCATCGGCGTGCTCGAACAGGTCTGCATCGGACCTTATGCCCCCGCGGGGTTCAAAGACTGGTTCGATGGCGCTGCCGGCGCGCCGTAAACGAGGAGTGACAGGCATGAAGATCACCGCCGCCGTAACACCGGCGCCGCAACAGCCCTTCGAGATCCGCGCCGTCGAGCTCGAGGCGCCGCGCGCCGATGAAATCCTCGTGCGCATCGAAGCTGTCGGTGTCTGTCACACCGATCTCGTCGCCCAGGCCGGCGCCATCATTCCGCTTCCAGGCGTCCTTGGTCATGAAGGCGCGGGTGTGGTCGAAGCGGTGGGAGCGGCGATCACCAAGGTTGCGCCAGGCGACCGCGTGGTGGTCACCTTCCGCTCCTGCGGCCATTGCCCCAACTGTGACAAGGGCCTTGCCTCCTACTGCTATTCGATGCCGATGCTGAACTACGCGGGCGCCCGCACGGATGGCAGCTCGCCCCTCAGTGCCGATGGCAAGCCCCTGGCCGGCGTCTTCTTTGCGCAGTCCTCGTTTGCGACCCACTGCCTGGCCTATGAACGCAATGTGGTGAAGGCACCCCACACCATCCCGTTCGAGGTGCTGGCGCCGTTCGGCTGCGGCGTCCAGACCGGTGCCGGTGCCATTCTGCGTTCGCTCAACTGCGAGACCGGCTCAAGTCTGCTGGTGCTTGGTGGTGGTGCGGTTGGCCTCAGCGCCGTGATGGCCGGCGTGTTGCGGGCCTGCAAGCCGCTGATCGTGGTCGAACCGCTCGCAGTGCGCCGCCGTCTGGCGCTCGAGCTTGGCGCCAGCCACGTGATCGATCCAAACGCAGGCCGGCCGCTTGCTGAAGCGGTGCGGGAAATCGCCCCCTTTGGCGTCAATACCGCCTTTGACACCACCGGACGGCCGGAGGTGCTGGAAGCGGCGATGGGTTGTCTGGCACCCCACGGAACCCTTGGCGTGGTCGGCATTCCGCCGCCCGGCACCAAACTGCCTGGAGACATGACCATGGCCATGACCTTCGGGCATTCGGTCAAGGGCATCATCGAAGGTGACAGTGATCCCGACAGCTTCCTGCCCGAACTCTTCGGCTACCATCTGACCGGACGTCTGCCGGTGGACCGGCTGGTCAAAACCTATCCCCTTTCCGAGATCAATCGCGCCGTGGCCGAGCAGCATGCCGGGATCTGCACCAAGCCGGTGCTGCTGCCACAGCCGCGCCGATAGGAGCACGCATGGAAATCAGAGACGACGTCGCCGGTGCGGCCGCCCGCGAAAATACCAGCATCTTGCCTGAAGGCTGTGTATCTGGTCAGGCGTCCCCGAGTGTCTGACCTCTCACCCCTCTGGCAAGCTTTAGCGGCCCCAAACGGTACGGTGCTGAGGCCCAGAACGGGTGTCAGGGCTTGCTTGAATACACCAACAGCCAGACACTCGTGATGCGCAGGGGCTGACCTGCACCTGGCGTGCGCACGATGCCGGCAAACTGAAAATGGAGACAGGCTCATGGCCGCTCAGGGACTGAAAGTACGCCTCGAAGCTGCGGATGAATTTCCTCATCCGCCGGGCGATGCCAAGAACTATAACGAGAGCATGTACTTCAACGTGATCGATCCGCGGACCCGGCTTGGCGGCTGGTTCCGGATCGGCAACCGTCCCAATGAGGGCTACGCTGAGGTCAGCATCTGTCTCTATCTGCCCGATGGTCGCGTCGGCTTCATGTTCCAGCGCGCGCCCATCACCGGCAACACCGAGATGAATGCCGGCGGCCTCAGGGTGGAGGTCATAGAGCCCTTCAAGCGCCTCAAGCTGAGCTATAGCGGCAATATTCTCGTCCTCTCTGAACCGAAGCAGATGGCCGATCCCAAGGCTGCGTTCCGGAACAATCCGCTGCTCCCCTGCGCCATCAGCCTCGACTACGAAGGCGTCTCGCCGATGTATGGTGGTGAAACTGTCAATGCGGATGGCTCGGCCATCGCGCTTGATCCGGAAAAATCATTTGCCCGGGCTCATTACGAACAGCATTGCGCCGCCACCGGCGAATTTGTCATCGGCAGTGAACGCCATGCGCTCGCAGGCTATGGCCTGCGTGACAAGTCATGGGGCCCGCGCTACTGGCAGGCCATTGACTGGTATCGCTGGTGTCCGATGAATTTCGGACGCGATTTCGGCATGATGCTGTCGGTGATTGGCAATGGTGAGAATGGCGTACGCGAAGGCGGCATGGTGTTCCGTGATGGCGCCTATGATCTGATCCAAACCTGCCGCATTGAAAGCGCGTGGGATGCAGATGACTGCCAGACCTCGCTGCGTGCCAGCATCACAACCCAGGGCGGCAAGAGCTACCAGGTCAGCGGTCGGGTGCTCTCACTCATCCCGCTGCGCAACCGGCGTCGCGCCGCCGATGGTAGCGAACTGATTACGCGCATCACCGAAGGCATGACCGAATATCGCTGCAATGGCCTCATAGGCTACGGTCTCAGTGAATATCTTGACCAGATCATCGACGGCGTGCCCAACGGCAAGGCCGCCGGCTTTTGATCGGATCTAGGGCAGGGTCCCAGGCGGCCATCTCCATCCCTTACGCGTTGGCGCTGCTCTCGTCATCGCTTGACGGGATGGCGGCCGGCGCGCCACGCCGGGTCAAAAGCTCTGGCGCGCAAAGCAGCGAGGACGCCTGCGACAAAAAGGTCTGGCCGTCATCGCCCTGGCCGATGGTGCTCACGTCATCCACCGCGACAAAATCAATACCTGCACGGCATGCTGACAGTACGTGTGCATGGCAGCATGAAAACATCCAGGTTTGCGCAGTGCATCATCGCTGGCTTGCGCGATCACATAATTACAAGTTGACGTAACGAGACAGGTGTTCCGTCGCTTGCCCGTTGTTGCAGACGATAATAGAACTGTTTGCCGCGAGAACAGGCGCGGACCGGGGAGGCGAAGATGGAGAAAACTGTCCGCATCGGTGGCGCCAGCGGTTTTTGGGGTGACGCAGCGATGGCTACGCCGCAGCTGCTGCGTGCGGGCAAACTGGATTACATCGTCTATGACTATCTCGCCGAAATCACCATGTCGATTCTCGCGCGTGCACGCGCGGAGAAACCGGAGATGGGATACGCCACCGATTTTGTTTCGCTGGCGCTGAAACCCAACCTGGTCGAAATCGCCCGCCAGAAGGTAAAAATCATTGCCAATGCCGGTGGTGTGAACCCTGCGGCCTGTGCCGCGGCCGTGCGCGCTCTGCTGGCTGAGCGTGGCCTGGCCCTGAAAGTCGCCGCCGTGAGCGGTGATGATCTTCTGGCGCAGAAAGAAGAGCTCGCCCGGCTTGCACCCGCCGAGATGTTTTCCGCTGAGGCCTTTCCGGCTGCGAGCAGAGTTCTTTCCATCAATGCCTATCTGGGCGCCTTTCCCATCGCCCGGGCGCTTGATGAAGGCGCTGATATCGTCATTACCGGGCGCTGTGTCGACAGCGCGGTCACGCTGGGGGCCCTGATCCACGAATTTGGCTGGCGGAATAACGACTGGGACAAACTCGCCGGCGGCAGTCTGGCCGGTCACATACTGGAGTGCGGGCCACAGGCCACCGGTGGCAATTTCACCGACTGGGAGCGTGTGATCGATCGCCTGGAAGACATCGGTTATCCCATCGCCGAGGTTCTGTCCGATGGCAGCTTTGTCTGCACCAAGCCACAGGGCTCAGGCGGCCTCGTCAATGTCGGCACGGTCAGCGAGCAGATGCTCTACGAGATCGGCGATCCCGAGGCCTATCTTCTGCCGGATGTGGCCTGCGACTTTTCCCGCGTCTCCATCCGCGAGGAGGGCGCTGACCGGGTGCGCGTGAGCGGCGCCAAAGGCCGGCCAGCACCGGACAGCTACAAGGTCTGCGCCACCTATCTCGATGGCTTCCGTGGCGGCCTCAGCATGAGCTTTTATGGCATTGATGCCAGTCGCAAGGCCGAACGTTTTGCCGAGGCGGTATTCAAGCGCGCCCGGCGCACCTTGCGCGGACTCAATCTGCCTGAATTCACCGAGACCAGCATCGAGGTGATCGGTGCAGAATCGCAGTTTGGTCCGGAGCGGCGCATCACCACCGCGCGTGAAGTGGCGGTGAAGATGGCGGCCAAGCATCCGGAGGCCGTCGGTATCGGCATTTTGCTCAAGGAGGCAACCGGCCTTGGTCTGGCGACACCGCCAGGGCTCTCCGGTTTTGCCGGTGGCCGGCCCAAGCCAATGCCGGTGGCGCGCCTCTTCTCCTTCACGCTGCCCAAAAGTGCGGTCAGGATTGCGGTCGAGGTTGAAGGCGCCACCCATAACCTCAGCGATGCCCCAGGCACGCCCTTCGATCCTGCCCAACTCGTACATCCGGCGCCGCCGCTTGCTCCCCAGCCGGATGATCCGGTGTGCGTGCCGCTTATCGCACTGGCCTGGGCCAGAAGCGGTGACAAGGGCAACAAGGCCAATATCGGCGTCATCGCCCGGCGGGCCGACTATTTTCCCTATATCTGCCGCGCCCTGACCGAAGAGGTGGTGGCCGCCCGCTTCGCCCATTTTCTCGAGGGCAAGGTGGAGCGCTTCGTATTGCCCGGGCCATCAGCGCTCAATTTTCTTCTCCATGACGTACTGGGTGGCGGCGGCGTGGCCAGTCTACGCAACGATCCCCAGGGCAAAGGCTATGCCCAGTTGCTGCTGGAGGCTCCCGTCGAAATTCCCGGTGCGCTCGCCAGGCGCGACCATCTTATCTGAGAAGGACAACGCATGCCGCGGTTCGTTTCGAAGATCAGCACGGGCAGCGAAGCGTTCAGGACCAACCGCGCCGAAATGCTGGCGCTGGTCGAACGGCTGGGCGACATCAATCGCCGTTCGCGTCGTGAATCCGAAAAGCGCAAGGCTCATTTCGAGGCGCGCGGGCAGATCACCCCTCATGAACGCCTCGCCCGTCTGCTGGATCCGGGCATGCCCTTTCTGGAGATCGGTAATGCTGCCGGCTATCTCCTCGATACCAAGGATGCGGAACGCTCGATCCCGGGCGGCAATGTCATCGCCGGCCTCGGCTTTGTTGCCGGCGTGCGTGTTGCCATCGTGGTCGACGACAGCGGGATCAATGCCGGCGCCATGACCGCCGCCGGCGGCTACCGTCTGCGCCGCTGCCAGGAGATTGCCCTGCAGAAGAAGCTGCCCTTCGTCCATCTGGTGGAAAGCGCAGGCGCCGACCTGATGAAATACACGGTGGAGGGCTTTGTTGTAGGTGGTGGTCTCTTCGCCAATCTGGCCCGGTTGTCGAAGGCAGGCTGTCCGGTGGTGACGGTGCTGCACGGCGCCTCCACGGCCGGTGGCGCCTACATGCCAGGGCTGAGCGACTATGTCGTCGCCGTGAAGGGACGCGGCAAAGCATTCCTCGCCGGCCCGGCGCTCCTTAAGGCGGCCACCGGTGAGGTGGCAAGTGAGGAAGAACTCGGTGGCGCTGAGATGCACGCCACCGTCTCCGGCCTCGCCGAATATCTGGCCGAAGATGATGCCCATGGTCTGCTGATTGCCCGCGAGGTCGTGGCACGGCTGCAGTGGAATACGCGCTGTGCGGTGGTCCCGCCCAGGGTGGCGGCTGCACCGGCCTATGATCCCGATGAGATCGCCGGCATCGTACCTCTTGATTACCGCAAGCCCTATGATGTGCGCGAAGTGGTGGCGCGGCTGGTCGATGGTTCTGATATCCTCGATTTCAAGCCGCTCTACGGCCTCTCCACGGTCTGCCTGCAGGCCGAAGTCTATGGTCATGCCGTGGGCCTGATCGGCAATAATGGTCCCATCGATCCCGATGGTGCCACCAAGGCGGCGCAATTCCTGCAGCTGTGCGACCAGGCTGGAATACCGCTCGTCTTTCTGCAGAACACCACCGGCTATCTGGTCGGCAAGGCCTATGAGCGGGCCGGCATGATCAAGCATGGCTCGAAGATGATCCAGGCGGTGACCAATGTGAGCGTGCCGCGCCTGACCTTTATGATCGGGGCGAGCTTCGGCGCCGGCAATTATGGCATGTGCGGGCGCGGTTATGATCCTGACTTCGTGTTTTCCTGGCCCAATGCGCGGACCGGGGTGATGGGGGGCGAGCAGGCGGCGCGGACCATGACACAGGTGATGCAGGCTGGCGCCGCGCGCAAGGGCGTGACCCTCGATGAGGCCCAGATGAAGGCGCAGGAAGCCATGCTGATCCAGCATTTCGATGGCCAGTCCGATGCCTTCTATACGTCCGGCCACATGCTGGACGACGGGCTGATCGATCCGCGCGATACGCGCAAGGTGCTGGGCTTCCTGCTTGAAACCTGCTGGGAGGCCCGCCACCGCACCGTCACGCCCAACAGTTTTGGCATCGCCCGGATGTGAGGAACGAAGATATGACCACGCTGCCGCAAACCGAGGCACTCATTGTCGAACGCCAGAACAGCGTGCTGCGCCTCTGGTTCAATCGGCCAGAGGCGCGCAACGCTCTCTCGGCGGAAATCGTCGGCGACCTGCACGCCATACTGGATGCGGTGCACGCCGATCGCAGCATCCGCACCCTGGTGCTGCGCGGCAAGGGAGGGGTTTTCTGCGCCGGTGGCGATATCAAGGGCTTCCGCTCTGGCATGCAGGGTTCGGGTGACGCCGCCGAGATCGCCCGCTCCAATCGCAGCTTCGGGGATCTCATGATCAAGCTCAACGAGCAGCCACAGGTCGTGGTGATGCTGGTCGAGGGCGGGGCAGTTGGCGGTGGGCTTGGTCTTGCGTGCGTCGGTGATGTCACCATCGTGGAAAAGGAAACCCGCTTTCAGCTCAGCGAGACCAGCCTCGGCATTCCCCCGGCGCAGATCGCGCCCTTCGTGGTGGAACGCGTGGGATTGACCCAGGCGCGGCGATTGATGCTGACCGGCGCACGCTTTACCGGCACGGAGGCCGTACGCCTTGGTATCGGTCATCTCCTTGCCGATGGGGCCGAGGAGCTCGAGCATCATTGCAGTGCGGTTCTGTCGCAGATCGCACGCTGTGCCCCGGGCGCCAATGCCGTGACCAAAAAGATCGTGTTTGAAGCCTTGCGCCGGCCGCGCAGCGCGGCGCTCGATTTTGCTGCGGACGGCTTTGCCAGCTGCATGCTGAGCGCGGAGGGACGCGAGGGCGTCGCCGCCTTTATCGAAAAGCGCAAGCCGCGCTGGGCGGAGGACGCGTAACCACATGGCCAGACGCAGTTTCAGCAAGATCCTGATTGCCAATCGCGGCGAAATCGCCGTTCGCATCCTGCGCACCGCGAAGGCCTGCGGCTATCGCACGGTGGCGGTCTATTCCGAGGCCGATGCGGGCGCACCGCATGTCACGCTGGCCGATGAGGCTGTCCTCATCGGGCCCTCGCCGGTGGCGCAGTCCTACCTCGATCCCGAGCGGCTGATCCGGGCGGCAGAAAAGACCCAGGCCGATGCCATCCATCCCGGATACGGCTTTCTCTCCGAAAATGCCGCCTTCGCCCGCGCCTGCCTTGAGGCCGGGCTCGTCTTCATCGGACCTTCGGTCGAAGCCATTGCGCTCATGGGCAACAAGGCCGAGGCCAAGCGGCGGATGATCGCCGCCGGCGTTCCGTGCGTTCCCGGCTATGAAGGTGCGGATCAGTCCGATGACGCCTTTAGCGCGGCCGCACAGAAAATCGGCTTTCCGGTGATGGTGAAGGCCGCGGCAGGCGGTGGTGGACGCGGCATGCGTCTGGTGACCGAGGCTGCACATCTGACCGCGGCACTGGCCACAGCCCGCTCCGAGGCGAAGAATGCCTTTGGCTCCGATGAGCTGATTCTTGAACGGGCGGTGCTGCGCCCCCGTCATGTCGAGTTTCAGGTGTTCGGCGATGCCCATGGGCATGTGGTGCATCTGTTCGAGCGCGACTGTTCGGTGCAGCGCCGGCATCAGAAGGTAGTGGAAGAGGCGCCCTGTCCGGTCATGACACCTGCCTTGCGGGCCCGGATGGGTTCAGCGGCCGTCGAGGTGGCGCGCACCATCGGCTATGAGGGTGCGGGCACGGTCGAGTTCCTGCTCGATGGCGCAGAGAATTTCTATTTTCTCGAGATGAATACCCGCCTGCAGGTCGAACATCCGGTCAGCGAATGCATCACCGGGCTTGATCTTGTCGCCCTCCAGTTCGCCGTGGCCCAGGGCGAGGCGCTGCCTTTTACGCAGGACGAGCTGAAGCTCTCCGGTCACGCTATCGAGGTCCGTCTTTATGCCGAGGATCCGGCCAATGGCTTCCTGCCGGCGTCGGGAAAGATCAGCGCGTGGCGCCCGGCGCAGGGCGAAGGGGTGCGCATCGACCATGGCATTGGCGAAGAGGCCGAGATTTCGCCGTTCTACGATCCGATGCTCGCCAAGATCATCGCCCATGGCAGCACGCGCGACGAGGCGCGGCGCCGTCTCATTCATGGCCTTGAGGAGACCATGGTCTTTGGTCTTCCCACCAATCGCGACTTCCTCATCGACATCCTGAAGCATGAGGTGTTCGCCGCCGGCAGGGCGACGACAGCGTTTCTGGTCGAGGATTTCACGGCCGCGGAACGTGCGCGGACGCGACCCACCATGGCCCAGGCGGCGCTTGCAGCGGTGCTGCAGTGGCGCGCCGGGCGTGAGGCGGCGGCGGCAAAGGCGGTGGTGCTGAACCCGGAACTCCTCGACTGGACGAGTGCCGGCCAGCGCCAGGGCCGCTTTCTCTATGATGCCGGAGACTTCGAGGTGACGGCACTGGGAGCCGATCGCTATCGCGTCCACGCCGGGGACCACACTTTTGCGGTCGACATTCTTGCCGCTGCCGATGGTATCGTCCGCGCCAGGCTCGATGGCGTGGCCCTTTCCTGCCATTATCATGCCGATGGTGGTCGTCTCGCGCTGGCCCAGGGGGGCCGGCAGTTCGAATTCGACAACCAGCTCCTGCACATCAAGGGCGCGGAAGATGCCGCCCAGGGCGGGCATGTGCGCGCGCCCATGCATGGCCGCATCCTGCGGCTCCATGTCGAGACCGGCGTGGAGGTGCGCGAGGGGGCGGCGCTCGCCGTGCTTGAGGCGATGAAGATGGAGCACGAAGTCACGGCCGCGGTGGCCGGTCGGGTGATGGCGGTCCACGTCGCCATCGGTGATCAGGTGGCGGCCAACAGCATCCTCATCGAGATC
>JAJZDZ010000004.1 GCA_021851325.1 Pseudomonadota bacterium
CACCCTACTCCTGTTCGTGCCGGAGCTTGCCTAGGAGGCAACTTCTTTGCGATGACAGGCTTTGGTAGCGCGACAGTCCGCTCTTACCGGTACTGATACCAAGACGATCCAGCACGGCATTGTGATCGCAGTTTGGTGCTGGGCACCGGGCGGAAGCCATGACCACTAAACCTACCATGCCGCAGCATAACCAATCGCAACCCGACATCGTCACAACCTGGTGCGTCACATGGCGACGCCCCTCTCCTGGCCGCAGACGTGGCAGGTCCGAGCCCCAGCTCACCGTAGTCCCGATCAGCTGACGAGCAAGGTCGAGGTTCATGTGAGCATTGGCGCCTCTGCCGTTCTGACCCAAGACAGTACAGCCTCCCGCGACAATGCCGGTTAGGCGACAGAAGAAGCGCGTGGGATAAATGGGCGGCTTCATGGCCTGCATTGCCGAATGAATGTCGTCTCGGGCACACGGCCCCTCATTGCACTCTGATGGCGGGTCCTGCCCGACCGTCTTCACCCCAGCCGACTGTTGCACAGACGCAGGAATGGCAACGACACCCTGCGTCCGCATCCGCCCTATGCCTGAGGCAGACCAGTCCGCAATCGGGGCTCCTCAGTAGCCGGCGTCGCCATACCACGATGCAAATTCATCAAAGCCAGGAACTTCTGTGGCATTAGCGCGACCATCGATCACCACCTGGACAACCGCAGGCAGGCCACTCGCCAGGGCCCGCTTCACCGCCGGCGCGATATCTTCAGCGCGATCGACATACTCGCCATAGGCGCCGAAGCCCTCCGCGATGCGATCGAGGCGAAGCTGCTTACCCCAATGGGCTTCAGTTTCCGGCGACTGCGGACCGAAGGCAGCCTTGTAGACGGTGACTTCCAGACCAAAGGCAAAGTCGCAGCCAACAATACAGACAACCGGAAGCGCTTTGCGTACCGCTGTTTCAAGCTCCGAAATATGGAACAGAAACGATGAATCTCCGGTGATCAGTACAACCCGACGACTATCGCCAACCGCCAGCTGCGCCCCGATTGCGTGTGGCAATCCAGTACCTAGGTGACCAAAGTTCTGGCACCATAGTACATCGCGCGGCGTTATCTGAGCGTATGCACCCGTAAAAATGCTCACCGCTCCACCGTCACGCACGATCACTGTATCTGCAGGAAGCTCGCGGGTTGCCTCGACGGCAAAGCGCGCCGGATGCACCGGCGTCGAGGTCTTTGGCACCGCCGCAAGCATCTGGGTCTTGAGCGCAGCGGACGCCGCCTCCCAGGTATCCATCTGCCCGCAGGCCCTGCGCTGCGTCCCTGAGAGCGCCGCCACCAGCTGGGGGGCGACATCACGCAGATCCCCTACCAGGGGCACGTCAATGGCGCGGTTGACCCCGATCGCCAGTGGATCACGCTCAATATAGATCCATTTGCGATCGGTCCTACCCTTGGCCCAGTGGCGCCCGACGCCGTAATGCAGAGGCTCTCCAATCTCGGTGCCAATCGCAATAACGAGATCTGCGCTGGCCACGATCTCCGTTCCAACCGGTGAAGCATAGGGAAAGGTCCTCTGCTCAAGACCGGGCAACACCGCGGCTCCTCCCGGCGTCTGGAGAACTGGGCAATTGAGTTTACGGGCAAGCTCCGCCACCAAATTATGGGCGCGCGACACGAATACCCCTTGACCGACCAAAAGAACTGGCACTTCTGCCGCTTCAATCAGACGTACCGCATCGGCAACCCGGCCCGGATCAGCAGCCTGATGTGTCAGACGGTACTTTTCGGGCGAGGTCACTGGTGGAAGATCAAGTTGGGCTTGTCCCATGTTCATCGGATATTCGATATAGACAGGACCAGGAGTTCCGCTCAGTGCCCGGCGAAAAGCCTCATGAACAATTTCATCGGTCTGTTCAGCATACTCAATCACTCCAACGTATTTCATTGCCGCTTCAAAATAGGCAGGTTGAGGCGTGTACTGGAAGCGGCCGCGCCGGACGCGTTGATCAAACAGGCGGGGACGCTGACCGGCAATGAAAAGCGTGGGGACATTTTCCTTTGCGGCGCAAATCGCAGCAGCAGCAAGATTGGCTACACCTGGTCCCTGGTTGCCGACGATCACGCCTGGCCGGCCCGTCATACGCCAAAGCCCATCCGCCATAAAGGCTCCGGCCTGTTCATGATGCGGCGCAATCACGCGCCAACCACGTGCCTCGGCTGCAATGAACATAGCCACAAAACTCGGATCCGGAATGCCGAAAAGCGTCCTAATCCCTTCGGCTTCCATCAGTTCGAGCAGGCGGTCATGAACGTAGGTGGCCAAAGTAAAACTCCTTCATGACATGTGAACTTCAGAATTTACGTGGAAACATGAACTCGCTGATCTGCTTCTGTTCGTAGAATCCTGCAAAGTCATAGGGCTTGCTCGCAATGATGCCCTGACTTGCGCATACAGCGTAGCAGTTATTGCAGCTCATACAGCCGTTGGCATCGCCTTTAAGACGCGCCTTCTGGCTGTCCTTCGGACCAAAAAGCTCAAGTATATTGGCCGGACAGACGACAACGCATAGCTTGCAACCATCACACTTGTCGAGATCAATGGACACCCGGTGATAGATCGCCTCATGTGGATCGTCCCAGATCGGGAGGTGATCAGCTGGGACCGCGGCTTTCTCGACACTCGCATCGCTCATGGCATGATCTCCTAATAAAGGATTTCCTTTTTCCCGTCCTCCCACCAGACAATTTGGTGGGTCTGCCGAGAGATGGCTTGCTGCGTGGGGTTTCCAATTGGGTACCCGACGGATATTGCTTCGGCGATTTCAAATGGTGGCTGCACGCCTAGCTTTTCAACCAGCGCCGGATTGCTGCTCAGCAATTTCGAAAAGCCAATCCAGCATGTCCCAAGTCCCACACTTTGTGCGGCCAGGACAATGTTAGTACCCACCACGCCCACATCTACTTCCGGAACGCCAACGCCACGCTTGTCCATGAGGATCAGGATCACAGTTGGTGCCCTGTGAAACACGGCAAAGCGCCCATTGGCGATTGATTTGATCGCGGTCATTGGAACCGGGTGAAACGAATTGGGATTTTCACGATTGAGCTTTTGCGTATTTGCCATGATGACCGCGCGCTGCTCACTACCAGCTGGATAGTTTGTGTAGTCGATGGTTGCCGTCATGTTTTTACAGACTGCAACACAGTACTGTTCCATCTCTGCGATCATGGCCTTGTCCCGCACCACGACAAATGACCATGGCTGGCAGTTGCCCTGAGATGGCGCGAAGCGCCCCATTTCCAGAATCCGGCGGATCATATGCGCCGGCACTTGCCGCCCCTTGAACTTGCGAATGCTGCGCCGAGTAAGGATGGCATGCTCTACATCATTCCAGTCCGCCCCGGGCTCAATATCGTGAATGGCCGTCCGACGACGTGCTTTGCGACCAGCCTTCGCCGCAGCGGCATCCAGTTCGCATTCCAGTTCCTCGAGGTCGTGGCTATTGGCAATGTCGTCCATTATCTTACTCCGCTTGTCGCCCTTTTTCTTTCAATATCAAGCCATTTGCGACTGCACCTGTCCGTGCTGAACCTGGCGGGCCATGTTGTCTGCTCTGAACTCAGACGGCGAAACCCGCTCCAGCCGTGCGCCGCGATAGGCGTAAACCTCCGCGCCCTCGGCAGATAGCGCCTCAACCAGAAAGCGATCTTGTGGCTTTTCCGATGCGGTCTTGGGGATTTCTGTCACGACCTGCAGATAGGTCGGTACAAAATTTGGTTCCAGCTTTGTCCGGCAATGGGCAAAAATCGCAGCAGGCTCAAAGCCACCTTTGCTCGGCACAACGGCAGCGACTACGTCACGTTCGCCTGGTGCACCGTTGGCAGACGGGACGCCGTAGACATAGGTGTCGTCGACCTTTGGATGTTCAGCCAGGACGCCCTCCACGAAGCCTGGATTTATGAAGTCACCGTTGTGACGTATGCCACCGCCTTTTCGATAATCGAAAAAGAGCCAGCCCTCTGCATCCCGATGGCAAATATCACCGCTGCGCAGCCATCCACCCAAGGTTTTCTTCTGTGATGCAGACGGATTGTTGAAGTAATTAACCGACGCCGCTTCTCCAGTCACTGGCCGGCTAATCAATTCACCCTGCACATGGGGCGCACATTCATTGCCGTCCTCGTCCACAATCTTCATTTCAAGGTTAGGCGGAGGCTTTCCGAAGCTTCCCACCGGGCCGATGCCTATTGGTTTGAAGGCCATCCCCCCCTCAATCGCACCATAGGCTTCAAGGATTTTAAGATTGAAACGGCGCTCGAAGCTTTCCCAAATGGCAAATGGCATGCCTGCGCTGAGCACGAAGCGGACTGGATTGTCGGCGTCGTTGTCACGAAGCGGCTCACTGTAGATTGCCGTAGCCATGCCTCCCAAGAGGTTGAAGAAGGTGCAGCCGTACTTCCTTGTGATATCCCAGAGGCGGGATTTCGTGAACTTGCGACTGAAAACGGCGCGTTGCCCAAGCCGCAGTGCTGATGCAAGCGTCATAAGCTGGGCATTGCCGTGAGTGAGTGAAAGTCCGGTATAAGGCCGCTCGTCCGCGCCGATGCCCAGCATCGAGCAGAGCAGGGTTGCCGCTCCATAGCGCGTATTTGGAAAGACAACACCTTTCGGATCACCCGTTGTGCCCGAGGTATAGATGATCTGCAGCGGATCTTCACCATCACGCAGGCGCATGTCGACCCAGGCCTGAGGCTGCTCGAGAATTTCACGCAGATCTGTTGTGCTGGATCGGATCCTGCCTGATTCGGCCTCACCGCTCTGCAACAGCCAGATCCATTCCAGTGCCGGAACCTGAGCGCGCATCTCTTCAACCTGAGCAAGCGAGTAATCGGCGCATACTATCCCCCGGCAACCGGAGTTATTGAGCGTATAGGCAAGCTTGCTGCCGCGGGTGCGGGGGTCGATCGGCACAAATACGAGGCCGCTCAGCGAAGCGGCAATCATGAGTTCTATGAATTCCGGGTGATTGCGGATCAGGATCGCAAAACGGTCCCCATAGTTCATGCCACGGGCGATCAGGCCCGCTGCCAGTCTATTTGCATTGCTCCATAGTTGCGCATAGCTGCGGATCTCATCGTCACGCTCATCTCCCCCCTCGAAGGTAACAACGTCAAGATCGGGCGTCGCCTCAGCACGCGCCGCAATAAGGTCCGCCAGAATCATGTCGTTGAGTGTGCGCATGGCTGCCCCTTAGCCCTGGGTTAGGATCGTGACACACTGGGCGGCGGCGTCGGTGCCGATGTTGCCTCCACCATTGTGGCAAAGTCCGACCCTGGCGCCGTTGACCTGACGGGGGCCAGAGCGACCCTGAAGCTGCTCAGTGATCTCCACGATCTGGGCGATACCGGTTGCGCCAATCGGATGGCCCTTGCGCAAAAGACCACCAGAGGTCGAGACCGGAATACGGCCACCGAGCGTGGTATCACCATCTGCAATGAGACGCCCACCCTCCCCCTTTCCGCATAGCCCGATTGACTCGTACGCCATTAATTCGGCGGGCGCCGACGCATCATGCAGCTCGACGAGGCTGAGATCCTCAGGTCCTAGACCTGCTTCCTCGTAGGCGTCTCGAGCACAAACCTCTGAAAGGCCCTCTGCCCCAGCTTCATGATCCCAGCCTGAACGCAGCACGCTGGCGGCTACCCGCACCGGCCTTGTCAGACCGAGTTCCCGCATCTTGCGTTCACTAATGATAATTGCTGCGGCAGCGCCATCACCGATTGGCGAACACATCGGGCGCGTCAGCGGCTCGGCAATCGTCGGCGATGCCAGGACCTCGTCCGCCGTCATGGCTTCACGAAACTGCGCCCGCGGATTGAGCGATCCATGATATGAATTCTTGGCGGAGATCATCGCAAAATGTCTGGCGGTCGTCCCGAAACGAGCCATGTGGCTTCGGGCAGCAGCGGCATATATGTCCATAAACATCGAGCGGTTCTTGCCTGCGCTTTTGGAGGCTTCACTTGCGCCACTTGCCGCGGCCGATTTCTGCAGACCCTCGAGAATGCTCTGGAGATTCTCGACGTCCACCGCTCCCATAAAGGCCCCAAATACCTTGGCCTTGTCCTCAAAATACATTTTCTCGAATCCGGCAGCGAGCACGATGTCATAGAGCCCTGCCGTCACCATTGCGCAAGCCTGGTTAAAGGCCGTTGATGCGCTGGCACAGGCATTTTCCACATTGACGACTGGAATAGCACCAATTCCGATACCACGAAGAACTACCTCACCCCGGATGCATTCCTGCCCGGAGAGTACCCCCGCAGCAGCATTGGACATCCACGCAGCCTGTATATCTGTCTTGTTGATTCCTGCATCGGAAATGGCTGTAAGGATTGCTTCCCCGCCAATCGACTTGAGCCCGCGATCCATCATGCGGCCAAACGCGGTCATACCGACTCCCGCGACATAGGCTTTCATTTTCATTTTTAATCCTCCCTTGGTACAGCCCAGGTCTGCTAAAATCTCGCCGCGGCGACCATGCCCAGAACTTCGTTACAACCGTCCTCGATCATCGAAATACGCGCATCGCGGAAAATTTTCTCAATCGGGCAGTCTCGGGAAATCCCCGCACCACCAAAGATCTGCAACGCGTCGCTTGCAACGTCGAACGCTGCCTGTGTCGACGTGACCTTCGAGGCAATGGCCATTTCCAGGACAGGAGTGTCCCGGGTCATGTTGATGCGGATGACACGCTGGTTCAGTGCCCTTGCAGCTTCGACCTTCTGGAACATTTTGAACAGGCGTGACTTGACGCTTTGGTGCGTGAAGATGGTGACGTCGCCCTGAATTCGTGTTTTGGCATAATCGACGGCCAGTTCGAGCGCTGCCCGGGCACAGCCAACAAACGTTGTGCCCATGCCGCCATTTGCTAGACAGAGGATCCTGTCAGCGGTCGCGCGATACAGCTCAGGCGGCACAACCATCGAGTCCATGGGGACTTTGAGGCCATCGAAGAAGATTTCGCCCTGATTAAGGGCCCGCTGGCCGATCTTGTCGGTTGGTTTTCCTTTCTTTACGCCATCCTCATTGAGAGGGACGATGAAGACGCCACTGCCCATGCGGCCGTCCCCCATATCGACCGCACAGAACAGCGCAGCGGCCTCCGCGATGGTGCCGTTCGATACCCATGCGGATTTTTGGCCGGAGATGACCCAGCCGTTGCCATCTCGCCGGGCGAGGCAGTTTGGCCTGCCCGTACGGCCATTGGGATGACCTATGGTGCCTTCAAAGTTGATCATGTCAGAGCCATGATCGGGTTCGGTAATCGCCCAGCAACCCAAGGTGCCGACAGGAAAGCGCTCGATCAGGGCCGGATTTCCGGACATCTGGGCCATCATGGATGGAAAATTCGAGACACCAAGGCTGATCGCGAGCCCCGCGTCCCCCCAGCCCATTTCCTCACCGACAATGCAGCGGATGCGTGCCTGGTCACGTAGCGACAGATCGGAATTTTCTTCGAAAATCCCAAGGCCAAGCTCGCGGTAGCGCCGGAATACGTCCCAGAGGATTGAGTCTCGGGCGATGACATCTCCCGCCGGTAGCTTGTCCAGTTTCTCGCCCGCCGGTCGCAGCACATCACGCGCAAAGCGGTGCGCGGTGTCCCACGCCGCACGTTCGACCTCGGTCAGGTCCGGATCCAGATCTATTGCGGGTACGGTCATCGCGCTCTCCTGCCCCTTGACGCCCTGGCAAAAGCGTAGCGCCCGGCCAGGATGATTTGACTGACAATTTGTCATATGCTGGGTCGGGGATAGGGAGTCGACTTTGCGCTAGATCAATCATGAAACCGATTTGGTAATCGGGCGTTGGGGGCGGGGGGATTGCGCTCGGATGTAAGCCTCTTCGCCCCAGGTGCGGCTTAGGAACTGGCCAACAGACGTCCGCCATGCCTTCACACCCGAGAGCGTGGAGAGACGGGGCCGCAGTTTCAAATTCAATCCTGATCCCGGAGAGGGACGCGCCGCGGCGTCCATGACGGCGCTCTTGGCTCAGCACGGATTTGGACAACGCCAGCATTGGTCATCCCGGCAGCTGAGATAGCCAATGCGCCGCTGTCACATGGTCCTCCAACAGACTACCGGGTCAACGGTACACCAGGGCACACGATGCAGCATTCCACACCGCCAGCAGCCTGCAGCGAAGATGGTTGAGCCGTCACACAATGCGCCTGGCGCAACAACAAGCAGCAGGGCGCACTTTTTAGGGTGAGCGTATTTCGTCGGCAGTCTGCCGGCCTCCGATTGATCACTCCGAAGCATTGCCGCTGACACTGTACTGGGTACCGTGACCCGACCAATTATAACTTTTGATCGCGCCACCGGCAGTGCAGCTGGCTCAGTTGCGCCGTAGCCAGACCGTACCGGCGTGCAAAATCTCCGCGGCTGCGACCAAACCCATCCATGATTACCTGCAACCCTGGGACACGCGCCCGCAATGCGTCCGCCACAACCAGTTGTTAAGGAAAATTTTCATAGTATACTTAAAGTTGTCAGTTTTCGGGCTCGCAAATCTGCTAGCGCTCTATTGAGCGCTCCAGCGCTGCTTGCCAGCGCACCTCTCACAGGCCTACACGCTTTAGGAATGGACTGCGAACATGGCGAAAGACTTGTTTGACATTCCAGCGGGGCCACCCGAAGCCATTTTGGGGTCAGCACGCTTCATTCTCGAAAATACCCTGGACTGCGTCGCCGCAGTGGATCCCACATGGCGTTTTACTTTTCTCAATAAGCGAGCACGCCGGATTATTGCTGGCGAACGCGACCTTGTTGGCCAAGTATTCTGGGATGTATTTCCACAAGCTGTGGAGCACAAGCTTGGTCAAACCTTTCGTCAGACAATGGCGGACGGCATTGCCCGAGAGGTGGAAGCTTACTATGCCCCCATGGATCAGTGGTTCGCATGCCGAACCGTTCGCACACCTGAAGGTCTAATTACCTTTTTCCGCGTGACCACCGCAGACCGCGAGCGCGATACTGCCCTCAAAACCACCGAAGCCCGGCTACAGTCCATTTTCACCAATCTCAATGTCGGCCTTACCATTCTCAACGGCGAGGGCGTCATCTTGGATGCAAACCGGGCAGCCGAACATATCCTCGGCTTTCCCCGCCATGAACTATGCGGCATGTCCGTCGACAGCGCTGCTTGGCGTGCCGTTGATGCCAATGGCAGGGAACTGGCCGGGCGAGAATTTCCTGCCATGGTTGCACTGCGCACGGGCTCTGTTGTTCGTCAATTCGTGATGGGTGTTTACAACCCCGAGCGTGCCCAGAAACGCTGGCTTTCCATTGATGCCTGCCCAATCCGTGTCTTTCCGGACGCCGCTCCGTCCCATGTATACGTTATCCTGTCTGACATTACGGAACGGCAGGAAGAAGAGCGGGAACTCAAACTCAGTCGTTTATTCATGGCGATGGCTCAGAAAGTCACGTCGATCGGCAGCGCTGCAATCGACTTCAGAACCGGAAAATGGAACTGGTCTGAGGAAACCTGTCGTATCTATGGTGTCGACCCGCACAGCTTCGTGCCAAGTGCCGCCTCGCTTTCAGCCCTTGTTCACCCCGACGACCGCAAAGCGCTGCTTTCCGCCCCTGAACTTGCCCGGACAGGCATTACCCCACCTCCGATTGAATACCGTATCCGGCGCACGGACGGACAGGAACGCCTGTTGAGGCGCGAGGCGGTTCTGATCCATGACGATGACGGGCAGGTCATCGGAATCGTGGGAACAGTCCAGGATGTTACCGAGATCCGCGCCAAAGAACGTGAAAAGGAACTTCTCCAGATACAGCTCAATCACTCCCAGCGGCTCGATGCCCTGGGAAAATTCGCCGGCGGCATCGCTCATGACCTCAACAATACGCTGGTGCCAGTGCTCGCCCTTTCCGAAGTGATCGCCAATTCCTTCTCCCCAGACGACGAACGGGTGCAACTCATCGGCATGATACGAAGTGCGGCTGAAAGAGGGCGCGATCTGCTCGGACAAGTTCTGGCTTTTACACGCAGAGACTCACCCAACAGACAGTCCATTCACCTCGACGAGTTTCTTCGCTCTGCGATGGGGCTCTTTCGTGCGAGCACTCCCAGCCCTATCGCGATCACAGTGCAAACGGTACCCATTCCACCCGTTTATGCCGACCCGTCCCAATTACACCAGGTACTCATGAATCTGCTGACCAATGCCACCCATGCAATCGGGCCACAGCCTGGTCAAATCGAGATCATCCTGAATCAGGGTCCCATGCCCGGTACCGTAGCAATCCCCGATGAAACTACCACTTATGCCGTTCTTTCAGTTAGGGACACTGGATGTGGAATGAGCGAAGAAGTAAGCGCGAGAATATTTGAGCCATTCTTCACCACTAAGCACGCGGGATCCGGAACCGGACTTGGTCTATCTGTCGTTCATGGCATTGTGACCGCGCATGGCGGGAGGATCGCCGTGAAGAGTGTTCCGGGGGTAGGCACCCGATTTGATATATATCTGCCCTTCGCCAAATAGTCGGAAAAGGCGGAGCTTATAGGCACCGCTGGACCTTACCTGAGCTACACCTTGTCATAACAAATGATCATACGCGCTCAGAACAAACAGCCGATACGACAACCGGACTTACCTGGATAAGCGGACTTGAATGTCCTCCATCGCCTATTGTAAATCTTCCCCGCTCACCCCACTATGGAATATGAGCGCTTTTGAGTGCGCGGGCGCCTGATCTGAGCCTTGCGCGCATGGACGCCTCGCGGGCATTTGCGTGCCGAAGGTTTAGAACTGACGCAGCCACCTGCAGTATTCATCTGACAACTCATGTTAGTGACCGAATGACCGGAACTTTTTCACGTCGTGCGCTTCTTGGGGGAATAACTCTGTCCCTGATGGCAGCAGGCGTTAAAGCCCATGCTTTGCATGCACCTCGGTTCAGTGAGATCAACCCCGAGTTACTGAAACGTGCTCTTGTGGCAATGCAACGTCAATCCGCGTATCTGCACGCCACAGATCGACTTGCCGTCGTCGACTTCACGCTGCCATCAAAAAGTCCGCGCATGTACCTGGTCGACCTGCACGCGCGAACCGTACGCAGTGTGCTGGTTGCACATGGACTGGGCTCTGATCCAGACTACACTGGCTGGCTGATACGCTTTTCCAATGTTCCGGGCTCGCTTGCAACCTCCGCAGGCGGCTATGTGACGGGTCCGGCGTATATAGGGGAACATGGACATTCTCTGCGTCTAGAGGGCCTGGACAAGACAAATTCCAACGCAGAGGATCGGGAGATCGTCATCCATTCCGCGTGGTATGTGAGCCAGGAGCGCGCTTTGTCCACCGGCAAGATTGGCCGCAGTGACGGATGCTTTGCGGTCGCGCAGGCCTCCCTGGAGCAGGTTCTGAACCACCTTGGAACCGGGCGCTTCCTTTATGCAGAGAAAATTGCCGCCTGAGCTGACTGAAGCTGGGAGCTACGGCGCTGGACAAACTGTTCCTCCGCGCCCGCAATGTCTTTCACATCAAAGACTGAATTAACCGCGCCCAACATAGGGCATACCGTTCGCCATGATGGTCATGAAGAGTATATTGGCATCAAGAGGTAGCGCAGCCATGTGGACCACTGCTGCTGCCGCATGCTCGACATCCATTACCGGCTCGGGCGCAGTTCTGCCGTCTGCCTGCAAAACACCATGTACCATCCGTGCGGTCATGGACGTTTGAGCATTTCCAATATCGATCTGCCCACACGCAATGTTGTGCACCCTACCTTCGAGCGCAGTAGAGCGTGTCAACCCTGTCATCGCATGTTTGCTAATGGTGTACGGAGCGGGGAACGGTCGCGGGGTATGTGCTGAGATTGACCCGTTATTGATAATACGCCCACCCTTGGGATCCTGGGCCTTCATGAGACGAATGGCTTCCTGGGTGCACAGGAACGCACCCGTGACATTCGTCGCAATTGCCCGTTCCCATTGTGCGAACGGAACATCCTCAATGGGAGCCGGCATGGTTCCGGTTCCGGCGTTATTGAAGAGTACATCGAGGCGCCCAAATTTCCTGTGTACCGCATCAAACAGCGCCCTGACCTGCTCGGGGTTGCCGACATCGGCAGGATAGGTCATCGCCTCGGCGCCGCGCGCCCGACAGGCGGTAGCGCATTCCTCAAGTGGTTCTGGTCGACGTCCTGTCAAAACCAGTTTTGCCTTGCGATCCGCAAATGCCAGTGCAGTGGCACGCCCAATGCCAGAGCCGGATCCCGTGACCAGAACTACCTGTTCCATTCGCTTCCTTCCTGAGCTTCGACGCCTCTGATGAGTTGACCGCACTGTGCAGCTTTCCGAAGAAGGACACTAGCCGCATACCTGCGCTTGGCACAGCCTCGGCAGACATAAAGAATCAATGTTGCACCTCCACCGGTACATACCACAAGGGATCCCAGTAACGAGCGTTTAAGACTAGCACGACACCTCATTCGAAGCCATGATTGCAAGTCACCCGAGAGGCTGCGGCGAGCACGACCCTGCCATGCGTCGAATGTGAAGCTATGCCTCATGACGCCCCGAGCCAGCTCATGTCATAGTAATATCCGCCACGGGATAGGGCATACCGCAAATCTGGAATACCTTCGTTGCACTGGTCCAATGGCTGTTGTGGTCCCGCGGAGCTTGCGTACACAGGTGATACATGTCTGAACATTTTGATGTCATCATTATTGGAGCCGGCATTGCCGGCGCGTCGCTAGCCGCCAACCTCGCCAATACTCATAGAGTAATCGTTTTGGAGCGAGAAGAATTTGCCGGGTTTCATTCTACCGGAAGATCGGCGGCTCAGTTTTCCGAAATATATGGTAACAGCACAGTAAGAGCTTTGACCCGGGCCAGCAGAAAGTTCTTCTATACTCCGCCACAAGGATTCTGCGAATCACCCTTGGTAATGCCGAGAGGTTCACTTTTCATAGCTACGCAGGACCAGCTACGTCAGCTTACCGATTTCGCTGCCCAAAATGACGTTGGTGATTGCGTCCGCGCGGTAACTGCGAGCCAAGCCTTGCAAATGTGTCCGGTACTGCGTCCGGGTTATGTTGCCGCAGCCGTGCTCGAAGAGGCAGCCGCCGACATGGACGTGAATGCCCTGCATCAGGGATATCTTCGTCAACTTCGTCAACGCGGCGGCCGCGTGCTACTGAACGCCGAAGCCCTGGAGTTCTCCTATGCCAAGGCGATTTGGCAGGTACGTACCCACGACGCGACATTTCAGGCACCTGTGGTCGTCAATGCGGCGGGAGCCTGGGCCGACAAGGTAGCAGTCAGGGCCGGCGCCCGCCCACTAGGAATTCAGCCCTGCAGGCGCACGGCCGTGCTGGTTGACCCACCGCCAGACATTGCAACGGCAAAATTTCCCATGGTCATAGACGTCGATGAAACCTTCTACTTCAAGCCTGATGCGGGATTGCTGTTTCTTACACCGGCAGATGAGAACCCGATCGACGCCTGTGACGTTCAACCAGAGGAAATTGACGTCGCCATAGCGATCGACCGCGTACAGCAGGCTACCACCTTACAGATTTCCCGCATTCGCAAACGCTGGGCAGGTCTGCGTTCCTTTGCGCCAGATCGGACACCCGTCATAGGGTTCGACCCATGTCTTTCCGGGTTTTTCTGGCTCGCCGGACAGGGAGGATACGGAATCCAGACAGCGCCAACGGCTGGAGCACTCGCGGCCGCACTGATTCGCCAGGACCTGCCTTCCGAACTTCGTGAACTGCCTATCAACGAACTTTCGCCGGGTCGTGCGGCTCTCGTGGCGCCAGCTTCGTAGCACCGGTGACCGCGTGACGAAAAAACAGCGCTCTAATCTTGTTCAATAACTTCGATCGCGTAATCCCGACCTTCCCAACGTTGCTGCTCGCTCCAAAAAAATGTGAAATCAACACGTCCATCACAGCCGAGCTCTGAGACGTCCAATTGCGCAACAAATAGGCCAAGTCCGTTTTTGTCGGTCTGCGTATCTTGAATCTTCTGCCAACCGTTTACACCCCAATGTACCAGGGCCTGGCTGCGCAGCGCTATGTAGAGCCGCTGACCACGGATGATCTTGGCAGGCTGGTGATTGGGGCCCCAAATTACGAAATCTAATCGCGGCCGCTCGCCACCATAGCGCGCCCAGGTGGCAGCGGGCCGATCAATCGGGGCACCCGCCGCACGACTGTAGCAGAGCTTCAGAAATTCACTGTGCGCCCAAACCAAAGGCATGGCTGAGCCGCTTGGCCGCCCTGGCTCCAGACTGTAGGCACTAATGGGCGCGCTATCCCACACCTGTTCAGGTAATAGCCCTAGCGGATTTGCCATCTTTTTCATCGCCAACAGATATGGTTCGACATCCTCGCCATGAAGCAGGGCATGGTGTCCGCGCTCACCAACAAGCAAGGGCCAGCCTCGACCGTGACCGGTACCGTCAAACGCCTGGCCATCGGCATGCTCGCCATAGCCATCATCATTATATCTATGCCAAACAGGCCCGCTCGGTGTTTCCGTCTTCAGAAGCGCATCGGCAGCCTTCAACGAGTCTAGGATGTAAGGATCATCGGCGCGGCGTAGTCCATAGCGCACAAGTTGCAGAAAATCGGTGGAGACCTGGGCGTTGGCCGGCAGATCTGGATCGTGAGCACGATTCTTGATGGCGACCGGATCTGCCGGTGCGCGCCGGTGGGTTTGCGGGTCAAGCGGCACCGTGCGCATGAAATAGCCATCCGTTCCCAATTGGCGGGCCAGCTCGGACCCCCGCACAAAAGCCCATCGCTCTATCTGCGCGTTCCAGTAGTCGGCAAGCTTAAGTGCAAATTCCCGGTCTTCCGGTTCGAGGAACTGACTACCTTCGACCAGGGCGGCAATGCTGACCGCCAGTGTGAAGGTATTGATGCCGGCATCTTCTTCCCAGCGATCCTGATGAGTGGCTGGTCCCTGACGCGAAATAAATCCAAGTGCACGTACAACCATGTCCTTTACTGGAATGTTGTGCAGTTGTCCGTGATCATGGAGCTGGGCTGCCAACAGCACCGGAAACGCAACCTCATCCAGCTGCACGCCAGTCCAGAATGCGGTGCCACCAAGCCACTGGTTCTGAAACCAGTGACCGTCCTCCTGTTGTGTGGCGATGAGGTAGCGCAGGGTATCACGTGCATTGTGATAGGCCCCCAGCGCGACAAGGCCACCGGCGGTTTCAACCAGGTCGCGCGACCAGATCAGATGATAACCACCCCGACTTTGGCTGACGTCGCCCCATGGCACCGAAAGGCTTGCCACAGCAGCCCCGCGATAGGTGCGGTCTTCGTGAATTTTCAGCACCGAGGCAGATACCGCAAACATATCTTCTAACCCGGGCACCAGTTGTGGTGGCGTTATCCCGTCATGCCATTCCTGCCACGCTGCAACCTGCGACACCCATTCCGCGTCGAAGTCATCCATTAGGGCAGAGATCGCAAGTGTCGCGGCGGCCTGGCGGCTGGTGGCAAAGCCCAACGCTAGCCGCCCCTGCCGCCGCAATTCGCCCATCAGCGCGACGCAACCTGGACCGGCATGGTCGTAGGCCCAGCTCATTTTTCCGTTGCGGTGAAAGTCCTGCCAGCCATCACTGACACCAAAGCCGCCCGCCGATCCGCGCAGGATGATATCTGCGCCCTGTTTGTCCGCGCCACAGAGGGAAAGCGCAAACGGACCCTGGTCCGCCCACAACACGGTGCGCGCGCCATGACGTTCTACCGACGCCCGATTGTCCTCCGCGTCACCACCCAGACGAGGCGCCAGGAGTGCATACGGGCGCAGTTCAGGATCGCCATCCAAGGTGTAGCGCAGCAAGATGACGTCGCGCCGCTGAGACGGGCAGATTTCCATCCGGAAGACAAAGCGCGGATGGCGGTGCTCAACGGTGACCGCGGGCACACCAGGCGCCGCGAGACGTACAGAATAGCTATGCATCCGGCGTAGCTCGACCCAAAAACCTTGATCATCAGCAATGATGAAGCCGAGATCCCGGATTTGCGGAACATCGATACGTGGATAGTAGACCTCGGTCAGGATGCCTTCGCAGAGCGTGAACCAAAGACGCGACGATCCGAGGCTGGTGCCCACCATGTCCTTGCGTGCAGGGGCCCAGGTGGGTTTCGGGTCAGGGCTTAGAGGGGCATCCATGATATCGTCTCCTGCACTGTGCTTTTGCGGCAGGTCCCCTGCCGGCCAACGGCTCAGAACCCAGCCCGGTTAATCAGGCCGAAAGACCTTTCGCCAAAATGCTCAGACGCCACCCTCCCGGCCTGAAGCTCCATGCGGGGGCACTTGAGTGTGACCTGTTCTGGGTCTCCCCGATACTGAAACCATTTTCAGGTCAGAGATGGAAACTGGTTCTCTGCCCCTTAGGGACCGAACGCCTCCCTTGCCGTCTTCGGCTTGGTCAATACCTTCTGGATATCCGTTTGGTCGCGCACGGCGAGGCACTTTTAGGCGCCCGCACCTTGCACCCGTGGAGCCACGATGGGCTTGCCGCCTCCCACCCGCTATGTATCCGGTCCCAAATGTGTTCACAAAATCGAGATCATCGCGCGACCGGACCCGGCCATAGGCAGGCAACTTGATCGCCACAATTCCGGGTAGCCTCGCCGCCAAGCCACCCAGACAACGATCAGCTCGCAAGCGCAAAAAACCGTTTAAATCCGCCAGTTCCAGCACCTGCGGGGTGCCTCACAGCCGCCAATGACCGGGACAAACCCTGTATCTGGGCCTCTCCTCCCCGGACTGTAGGCAGCGTCTGCACCGCGACGGCGGCGGCCGGGCGAGATGTTCTAAGCTTGGTTTGCTTTCAGTTGGCGCATTGCACGATTGCGCAAGGCGCGCTTACCCTCGCGCCCGCTCATTTTGGGGGTACCGATGAAGCTTGGACGATTAGCCCTTGTCGCCGCCGCTGTGACGCTGGCCGCTGGCATGGCACCTAACAATAAAGTAACATCAGCTGCGACCAGTCAAACTGCGACAGGAGCAGGCTCAAAGGCCGTGACCGCGGCTTATGGAACAAAGGACCTCAGCCGCCACACCGGCAAGCTGGCCTTCCACTTCTTCGGCCCCATTCATGGTAACCGCGTTGCCTCGATCGCGGGCATACCGGGTAATTATACCACCTACTACGTCGGTTCTTCCGCCGGTGGCCTGTGGAAGTCCGATGATGGCGGTAACAGATTTAAGCCTATCTTTGAACGGCCAGGCGCTGCGGCGATCGGTGCGATCGCCGTTGATCCTTCCAAACCTTCAACCGTGTGGATAGGGACCGGAGAGCCTTGGGCCATCCGCAACATCGATATCGGCGGCAATGGTGTCTACAAGACCGAGGATGGCGGCAAGACCTGGCACCACATGGGGCTTACGCAGACCGGCCGCATCGCTCGTATCATTGTCGATCCCACTGACTCGAACACGGTCTTCGTCTGTGCCGAGGGGCACCTGACCAGCAAAGACCAGCAGCGCGGCGTATTTGTCACCCACAACGGCGGCAAGACCTGGACGCGTTCCCTCTTTGTCAATTCGCATACGGGCTGCTCAGGTCTGTCGATGGATGCTCATGACCACAACACTCTGGTGGCCGGCACCTGGCAGGTTGTCATGCACACTTGGGCCGAACTTAGCGGTGGCCCTGGGAGCGGCGTGTTCATCACTCACAATGGTGGCAAGACCTGGAAACGCATTGTTGGTCATGGGCTGCCGGCTTCGCCAGTCGGCAAAATCGATGTCGGCATCGCGCCTTCCAACTCCAAGCGGATCTATGCCCTCATAGAGGCCCCCAATCAGGGATCCATGTGGCGTTCCGATGACGGCGGCGTCAACTGGCATCGGGTCAGCTGGAATCGTATGCTTATCGGGCGGGCGGGCTATTACATCCGCCTTGCGATTTCTCCCCGCAACGACAACAAGGTGTATGTCGCAAGCAGCAGCTTCCTCGTCTCCAAGGATGGCGGCAAGAGCTGGCACCAAATGGACGTCGGCGGTGACAATCACGACATCTGGATCGACCCCAAGGACGCCACGCATATGGCAGAAACCAATGATGGCGGCTTTGCGATCACCACAACGGAAGGCAAGGGCTGGCATACCGTTTCTCTGCCGATCGGCGAAATGTATCACGTCGCGGTAGACGATCAGATTCCCTATTACATCTACTCCAACATGCAGGATGACTCGACGATGCGCGGCCCGGTGGATCCCATCGGTAGTACGGCCTGGGGCATCGGGTCCCAGCAAGGCTGGGACTACGGCATGGGCGGCTGTGAAAGCGGCTTTACCGTTCCCGACGTCACCAACCCCAACATCGTCTGGGCGACTTGCTACGGCGACGAGGTAACCCGCTGGGATGCTAAAACCCATGAGGCGCGTTCGGTAAGCCCGTGGTTCCATACGCTTGATTCAGCGCCCAACCAGACGAAGTATCGTTGTCATTGGACCGCTCCCCTGGCGATCGATCCGTTCAATCACAACATCGTCTATTTTGGTTGCCAGGTCCTCTTTGAAACCAAGGATGGGGGCCAGAGTTGGCATAAGATCAGCCCCGACCTGTCGACCCACAACCCCAAATATCTGGTGTCGTCAGGTGGCCTGATCGGCGACAATCTGGGCCAGTTCTATGGGGAAGTGATCTTTGCGATCGCGCCCTCGACCGTCCAGAAGGGGCTCATCTGGGTCGGCACCAATGACGGCAAAGTCTGGTACACGTCAGATCGTGGTGGTCACTGGACCGACGTCACCAAGAACATCGGCATGAAACCGTGGGGGACGGTGACAAGCATACAGCCGTCATTCTTCCACCCCGGCACTGCCTATGTATCGGTTGACTATCACCTCAGTGGCGATCGTAAGCCTTACATCTACAAGACGACGGATTTCGGCAAACATTGGACGAAAATATCCAATGGCCTGCCACAAACCGGCAACCTCGACTACGTACACGACATCTCCGAGGATCCCAATTGTGCCGGACTTTTGTTCGCTGGTACCGGCGAAGGGCTCTATTACTCGCTTGATCGTGGCGCACATTGGATCCATCTGGATCAGGGATTACCTCCCTCACCGGTCACCTGGACTGTGGTGCAAAAGCGCTTCCATGACCTTGTGGTGTCCACTTGGGGACGCGGAATCTATGTCCTTCCGGACATCTCCGCACTCGAGCAAATGGCGAAGGCACGAACAGACAGTGACGTCAGATTGTTTGCTCCGCTTCAGGCTTACCGCCTGCTGCGCCGACCGAAGGCCTATATCGACTTCGATCTTAAGTCTGCGCCCAAGAAGGACGTGGTACTTCAGATTGTTGACGCAAAGGGCAAGGTCATCCGCACCATGTACCGGATCGCACATTCCGGCTTCAATCGCGTCACCTGGGACATGCGCTACGATCACCTGACCCCGGTGGTACTGCAGACAATCCCACCGGAGGATCCCAATATCTGGAACGAAACGCGGTTCAAGGGCCGGCGTGCTCGTCCCGTTACGCATTGGGGAATGCCAGACATCGTAGCAGGTCCGCTCGCGGTGCCCGGCGCCTACACCGTGCGCCTGACGGTCGGTGGCAAGACACTGTCGGCCCCGCTTCAGATCCTGCGCGATCCTAACAGCGAGACCAATCAAGCCGGAATGGATGCCACGCTGGCTCTGCAACTCCGTATTGCGCACGACGTCCATCACGTAGCCAACATGGTCAATCTGACGGAAGAAATGCGCGTACCGCTGCAGGCGCTGGAGAAGAAATATGCCGGCAACGTCAAGATGGAGCGGGAACTTCAGGCCATGGACAAGAAGATCCAGAAGGTCGAGTACACCTTGTTTTCGCGCTACCTCGCACCCAGTGACGACAAGTATTACCAGTCGGCATACAAGGTTTATTACAATCTGCTATGGCTGAATGCGGAAATCGGAACTGGTGCAGGTGACGTTGCGGGTGGCGCCGACTTTGGCCCCACCAACATCGAGCCCAAACTTCTGGCCATTATCGAAACCCATCTTGCCAAGGGAGCCAGTGAATTCCAGAACCTCGTCAGCAAAGAGGTCCCAGGATTCAATCGTACTCTCGCAGGTCAGGGTATTGCCCCCCTGCCGACAACGCTGCAGCCGGTACCGAACCTCTTTACGCTCTATCCAGTAAGGGAGTTGGTAGAGGCTTACGCAAACTAGGCAGACGTTGAACGACCTCTAAAGGACGTGTAAGTCGCTATCATCTTACACGTCCTTTCTTTTTTTAGGTGTGTTCCCCGAGAAAACGGCTTCACCAAACCGCGGACGTTTGACCTGGATCAGCCCGCCCTGCGGGCAACACGCATACGACAGGGTGCCCCCCAGGATGGAGTACCCCCGTACACATGGCGGCCACCACCTCCCGCAGGATTTATGCCTGGCCTCTTGCCGCCTGTATTTTCATCGCTGCATTTGGCTCCCCTTCGAACGCTGCAGACCGCCCGATCGCACTGCAGCCGCGGCTGGAGCGCGCGATCAGCCGGGAAAAATCTCCCCAGCTCCGGCTCGCCCTTACGAAATTCTACCAATTGAAGTCCTGGGTGCTGGCCTGGCAAGATTCGGATCTGGCGCAAACCGTTCGTGCCACCCTCGCTTCGGCAGCCGATCAAGGTCTGCCGGCCGCTTCATACCTGAGCGTGGTTGGTCCCAACACCCCAGCCGACGCCGACGTGCAGCTAACTGCGCACCTGCTGCGCTATGCACGGGATGTCTCGGAAGGCCCTGCCCGACCCGCAGACGCTGGGGTCGCAGCTCGATCCCTGCAGCATATCGCCGCCACACTTGCTTTGGCTGCGCGCAACTCCGCAGACTTGCGCCAATATCTCGCAGCACTGCCACCCGATCATGCCGCCTACCTGGCACTGAAGCGCGCCTACGCCCATTACCGATTGCTCGCTGCAAACGGCGGTTGGCCCCAGCTACCTGCGGTCAGGCGCATCAGGCTTTCCTCCCCTGGTCCATGGCTTGATCTGGTTCGCAATCGCCTTGCCTGCGAGTATCCATCCCTGCGCCAGGCGGATGTCGAAACGCTTAGAAGGACGATCAAGCGCTTCCAGGCCCATGTCGGCCTCACGGCCGACGGGATCATTGGCCCCAAAACGATCAGTGCACTCAATATAGAGCCGGCTGAGCGCGCAGCGCAGATCGCGGCCAACATGGAGCGCTGGCGCTGGATGCCGCGCCATTTTCCGACACGTTATATCGAGGTCAATACCGCGAGCGCCATTCTGCAAGCAGTCGACCGGGGCGCGACGGTTCTGCGCTCACGTGTCATCGTGGGTAAGGCTGCTACACCCACTCCAGATTTTATGACGGACGCATTGGCCATAATCGTCAATCCCGTATGGGAGGTACCGCGCTCTATCGTCCAGAAGGAAATCCTTCCCCGTCTGCGGCGTCAGCCCGACTACCTCAGTCAAAATCACATGGTCATGGAAAACGGCAATGTCAGACAGCTGCCGGGCGCAGATAATGCGCTTGGACGGGTAAAGATAGACATCACCGATCCATTTTCGATCTATATGCATGACACGCCAGCAAGAACCCTGTTCGCACGGGACCAGCGTCATCTCAGTCACGGTTGCATTCGTGTGCAGGAAATCCTGCCACTTGCGTCATGGCTCCTGACCGGCAGCCTCGACGGGGGGATCTCGCGCATCGAGACGGCGATCGCCGATGGCACGACCCGCCGAATCGCTCTCAGCCGGCCGGTTACCGTCTACGTCGTCTATCAGACTGCGATCGTTGGATCAGACGGACGCATCGATTTCGTTCCCGACGTCTATGATCTCGATTCTGATCTGATCACCAGCATGTTTGGCACGCGCCCACTACCCGGAACCACAAAAGAGGCTCCCAGCCATGGCTGCCGGACCACTGACTAGTGCTCGCCTACGCGTTTCGGGGGCTACCGAACTGGCTGCGCCGGTTGAGCGAAATCACAATTGGCGGGACAGGTGCCGCTATTGTGGGCTGTCACGGAGGACCGGCCCATGACCTGGAACAAGTCACTTACAACCTTGGGCGTCCTCGTCTGGGTTGGCATTATCGCACTGCTTTTATGGGTCGGAGCACAAGGTCCTGCACCGCAGCCCGTGGTGCCGCTTGCTTACTCGGACTTCATGTCGAAGCTCGATCAGGGCGCAGTGAAGACTGCAAAAATTGAAGGCCACAAAATCGAAGGCACACTCAGCAATCAGTCGCACTACACAACCATTACGCCTGAGGACCCGAACCTGCCCGCGCAGCTCCTGCGCCACCGCGTCCATGTCGTCGTTATCCCGCCACAGTCAGGGTCACCCTTGGTCACGCTTCTGACCTGGGTCCCCTTCCTGCTGATTGCCGGCGTCTGGATCTTCATCCTTTTTTCCAGTCGCAACCAGACCGGCAATCGCTTCGGCTTTGGCAAGAGCAGGGCTAAATTGATTACGCCTGCGCAAACCCACCCCGTGACCTTCGCCGATGTTGCCGGGATCGATGAGGCCCGCAGTGAGCTTCAGGAGATCGTCGAATTTCTGAAAAGTCCGCAAAAATTTGAGCGGCTGGGAGGACGCATCCCCAAAGGATGCCTGCTCGTAGGACCGCCGGGAACCGGAAAGACGCTCCTGGCCCGCGCGATTGCCGGCGAGGCTCAGGTGCCATTCTTTTCAATCTCCGGTTCCGAGTTTGTCGAGATGTTCGTCGGCGTTGGGGCTAGCCGGGTACGCGATCTGTTCGAACAAGCCAAAAAAAGTGCACCCTGCATCGTGTTTGTTGACGAGATCGATGCCGTCGGCCGCAAGCGGGGGCTGAGTTATTCTGGAACAAATGATGAGCGTGAACAGACCCTCAACCAGCTGCTTGTGGAAATGGACGGGTTCGACACACGGGAAGGCGTGATCCTGCTGGCGGCCACCAACCGGCCCGATGTTCTTGATCCCGCGCTGCTGCGTCCCGGACGGTTTGATCGCCGTATCCAGCTGTCCAATCCAGATATCACCGGGCGCGAGCAGATCCTGCGTGTCCATGTCAGAAAAGTTCCTCTTGCCCAGGACGTCGACATCCGTGCTCTGGCCCGCGGTACCCCCGGGCTTTCGGGTGCCGATCTTGCCAATCTCGTAAACGAAGCCGCGCTTCTTGCCGCACATAGAAATGAGGCGCTGGTGAGTGCGCGCGACTTTGACGACGCCAAGGACAAGATCATGATGGGAAGCGAGCGTCGCTCTCTGGTCATGAGCCCCAAGGAGAAAAAGATAACTGCTGTGCACGAATCAGGACACGCACTGGTAACACTTTACTCGCCTGATCATGATCCTTTGCACAAAGTTACCATCATACCTCATGGACGCGCACTTGGTGCAACCCTTTCACTTCCCGAGCGCGACCGGTTCGGCTATTCGCGGCGAGAATTGAGTACACGGCTTGCTATCCTGTTTGCCGGGCGTATAGCCGAGGAAATGTACTTTGGCAGCGATGATACGACGACTGGCGCAAGTGATGATATAAAGCAGGCAACTGAACTTGCACGTCGTATGGTTTGTGAATTTGGCTTCAGTACCAAGCTCGGCCTTATCAACTTTGAAGAGTCAGAACACAGCACGGCTTATGAAGGCATTTTCTCCGGACGCAAACCAATGAGCGAGGAAACTGCTGCGCGGATTGATGAGGAGATTGTTCGCTTGACCGACGAAGCCGCGCGTAGCGCACGCGAAATACTTTCTGGTCATCGTAGTGAACTCAACCATCTTGTTGAAGCATTACTCGAGCATGAAACCCTGAGCGGGTCGCAGATCAGCGAACTGCTTGGGACCAATCTGCCGGTGGTACAGGAGACAAAGAGTTTGCTGAGTGCCGCCCAGTAATGGGCATCCGTCATCTACGCGGTCCACTACGGCTTGCGGGAAAATCTTGCCCGACGCGCGTAGGAAGGATAAAATCGAAATTGGTTGCCTTGATGCGCCGCGCACGGATGACTTTTGTTTCATGCGATGCCCGCCAGGCCGGCCCTCAAAAGGAGATCGTGTTGTGCGTAGATTTCCCGCCATAGCTGCCCTTGCCGGTTGTGTGGCTCTTGCAGTGCTGACCCAGGCCCAGGCGATGCCAAGAAATCGTGGTCCGGAACCCGGACCGGCGCCTGATCGCGGTCAGCCTCCACGCCGCGGCGCAGGTCCGGTGCCAGGTCCCGCCTTCAATCGCGCCATGCCGCCTCAAGGTTTTCGCGGCACGCCACCCGACTTTCATGGCGCGCTTCCTGGCCCTGCACAGGTGGGCGGTGGGTTTCAGGGGCGTCCAGGCTTTCAGGGGCGCCCTGGCTTTCAGGGGCGCCCTGGTTTTCAGGGGCGCCCTGGTTTTCCAATGCATCCGGACGGCCGATTTCGCGGACGCAGCTTTGACCGCTTTTCACCACCTGAGCGTCGTCTCTGGGAGGGTGGCGACTGGCATCACGCCTGGCACGATGGCCATCTTGGCTGGTGGTGGGTAGTGTCCGGGAACTGGTTTTTCTATCCGCAGCCGATCTACCCCTATCCCCTTTATGTCGGCCCATCGTACTACTACGACTATTACAATACCTACGGCCCACCCTCCTATTACTGGTATTATTGCGAGGATCCTCCGGGCTACTATCCCTATGTCCCGCGCTGCTTTGTGCCGTGGCAGCCGGTGCCTCCAACTTCGGAGTAAGGGAGAGAGCAAGAGCGCCGAGCTCTCGGCCGAGCTGGAGATAAAACGCCCGAATGACAGGCCAAACCGAAGGTGGTGAGCTTGGCGACCCTGCGGCGGTTCCAATTCTAGACGCAGCTGCTGTCCGCCGGCTCGCGGACGCAAATCTCATGGTGGAAGCCCTGCGCCACGCCTTTGCGCAAGGCTGCGTGATGCCTGTGCGTCATCACCACCGCATCGCCGTCCCCGGCGAAGCGGATGGAACGCTGTTGTTGATGCCGGCCTGGCAGGAAGGGGCCCAGGCGGGGGTCAAGATAGCCACGGTATTTCCCGGAAATGCGGGACGGGGCGAACCCGCCGTGAACGCCACCTATCTTCTGTTTGATGCCAAAACTGGCCGGCCACGGGCGCTGATCGACGGTGATGAGCTGACGGCCCAGCGTACCGCCGCCACTTCGGTGCTGGCTGCAAGCTATCTGGCCCGCAGCAACAGCGAGCAGCTTCTTATCGTGGGCAGTGGCAGGATAGCCCGCTATACGGCCCTCTGCTATGCGCGGATGCGCCCACAGCTGCGCCGCATCGCCGTCTGGAGTCGGCAGCCAGACCATGCAGCCCGTCTTGCCAGGGATCTGGGCGCACAAACCGGCCTCTCCGTCGAGGGCGCACCGGAGCTGGAAGCCGCGGTCAAGGCGGCGGACATTATCAGCTGCGCCACACTTGCCCGAACCCCCCTGGTTTTCGGTACCTGGCTCCGTCCGGGCACCCATTTGGACCTCATCGGAGGCTTTACTCCGGACATGCGCGAGGCCGATGACACGGCCGTCGCCAAAGCCAGCCTCTTTGCCGACACCAAAGAGGCGGCGATTGCGGAAGCTGGTGACTTCGTGCAACCCCTGCGCCAGAGACTTATTGCAGAGGACGCTATATCGGACCTGTTCGCGCTTTGCAGTGGGCGCCATCGGGGGCGGCGGGATGGCTTGGAAATCACACTGTTCAAGTCCGTAGGCGCAGCGCTGGAAGATCTGGCTGTGGCAGAACTGCTATGGCGGCATGCCGGCCGCTAAAATCCCATTGCGTTGCCCTTCTTGCGCCCCATTTCTGCGCATGGTGACGCGGCTTGTCCTTATCCGGCAGCTTTAAGCTGGGAAAGCCATGGAAGTTTCGAGCGCACAGCCTTCAAAATTTGCCGCCATCCGCGGCTTCCTCGCGCGTTATCGTTCCCACCTGTCCGTGGCCTCGATGCTTGCAGGATTCGCCAGCGACTACATGCTGCTGGGTAGCATTGACCTGCCGACAACGCAGGCACTGCTAAGCTTCTACCTCGCTCTTGCCGCACTCGGCATTGCCCTGCTGCATGCTGCTGAGAGCTCTGCCATCCAGGGTTTCCTGCAAAGGTGGCGCAATCTCTTTCCCATGGCCATCCAGTTTGCGCTGGGAAGCCTGTGGAGCGGCTTGCTGGTTTTCTACTCGCGCACCGCGGTTTTCGCTACCTCCTGGCCCTTTCTGTTGCTTCTGGTGGCATTCCTCGTTGGTAACGAACTGTTCCACCATTACGTTTCACGGCTGGTCTTTTCCACCACGCTTCTGTTTTTCGCACTCATCTCCCTCGCCATCCTGATTGTGCCCATTTACCTTCATGCCATTGGGCCAAAGGTATTTCTGCTCAGTGGCGGCGGTGCGGTCATTGTCTTTCTGGTCTATTGCTGGATACTGGCGTGGATTGGCGGCGAAAGGTTCGCTCCGGCACGCTGGAAGATGCTGGGCGGAGGTCTTGGGGTCTTTTCAGTTCTGAATATCTTCTACTTTACCGGGGTGCTTCCGCCGCTGCCGCTCGCACTGGCAGCCAGCGGCGTCTATCAGCAGATCCGCAAGAGTGGCCCGGTCTACCTGGCTGCTGGTCAGCATCAGCCCTGGTACACACGCTTTGGCTGGCCACAAACAATCTATCTTGCCCCAGGCGCTCCGGTCTCAGTCTTCAGCTCCGTTTTTGCCCCAATCGCCCTTACCACCCGCATACGCCATGAATGGGAATGGTACTCACCCCAAAAGCAGGAGTGGATTCCTGAAGCTTCTGTAACCTTTACCGTGAGTGGTGGCCGCAATGGTGGCTACCGCGGCTACACCACGAAGCATGATCCCATGAATGGCGAGTGGCGGGTCGACATCGAGACCGAAGGTGACCGGCTGATTGGCCGGGTACAGTTTCGGGTCGAGCATACTGGAACCATGCCGCCCCTTGAGCACATCGTTCTGCACTGATTGCCAGAGAACGGCCAATCGCGCATAGTCCCCCCGCAACTTCCGAGGGAACGTGATGATGCGCCGATTAGTGATTGCAGCAGTCTTGACCGCCATTGCGGCCGCGCCGAGCTTATACGCCGCACCAGCCATGCAAAGGCTGTCTGGAACAATCGTATCTTATGGACGCACCAATCATCTGCTTACGGTTAAGACCAACACAGGCGTAATCAAAAAGATCACCCTGCTTCCAAAGGCACGCATCATTGGCGACAGAAAGGCCACCGTTGCCGATATCAAGAAGGGTGATTTTGTTGCCTCAGCCGCCATGAAAGCGCCGGATGGTAAACTTTATGCGCAGGAAATGCGCATATTCCCGCCCGCCTTGCGGGGTATGGGCGAAGGCCAGTATCCGATGAGCCGGCCGCACCAGAGCATGACAAATGCAACCGTGATTGAAACGCGCGGCGTTACTGCCAACGGCAAAGCCGGCACGATCGCCCTTACCTTTCACGGCACCAAGATGGTGAATGGCAAATGCGAGGGTCATGCAAGCGCCCCAGGAAAGGGAACCTGCATCGGCAAGACCGCAATCATCGTTCGTCCCGGCATACCGGTGACGTACTGGATCCTGGGTAATACAAGCTGGCTGAAGCCGGGTCTTGCGGTACGACTGTTCGCAGCACCTGGTCCCAAGGGCGGACTGGTCAGCCCTGGGCTGATCGTCGAGCACAATGGTGTCATGCCCCAGATCTGACAGTCATAGGACAGGAGCCGGTCGGAAGCCGGCTCCTTGTCTTTTCAGACAGCCGGACAGGCTTGGCTCAGGGAAGGAGCCAGTTCGTCAAGCGCAGCCTGCAGCGCGACAAAGGCGCGTGACGCCGCTTCCGGCATGTCGGCAAGGATCGGCCCCACACCGGACAGCATATCTTCACGGCAGCAGCGTTCCAGCTGTTCGGCCAAATGCTGCAGTTTCAATGCACCAAAACTTCCAGCCACGCCTTTCAGGTCATGCGCCTGCTCTGCCAACTTCGTGCGGTGCAGATCATGCGCTGGATTTGTCAGTTCCGAAATCAGCTCCGAAACCGACTTGCGAAAACTTGCCGCGAGGTCATTTACTGTCTTGTTCGGCATCACTGCGGCATAGTCATGAAGCTGCGCCGGATCAAAATCAGGACACGTCATGTCCGCCTTGAGGGTTGCTCTGGCATCACCTACATCTTAGCCATGCCGGAATTAAGGTTTTACTAAACGCGGGAATGCCAATGCGCGTCGTAGGTGCGGTTATCGCGGGAGGACGGGCGAGCCGCCTTGGTGGTGAAAAGGCCTTCCTGGCATTTGCTGGATCAACTCTGATCGAAACCGTCGTCAAGCGCTTTCGCCCCCAGGTGGATGAACTCGTACTCAATCTGCGTGCCGACGTGCCTGCTGCACTGACCAATTTTCCGGTCATACACGATACCGATCTTGATATTGGTCCACTGGCGGGTGTCATGGTCTGCCTGGCCTGGGCGGCAGGTCGCAAGGCAGATTTTCTGGCCACAGTTCCCTGCGATACCCCATTTCTGCCGCTTGATCTCGTCGCCCAGCTTGGGGGAGCGGTAAAGCCGAACCAGAGCATCTATGCCTGCGACGAGCGCAGACACTATCTCTGCGCACTATGGCCTACATCAGCTCTGGATCAGCTTCGGACCGAGGCAAGGCGGTCCCGGCGCCTTTCGGATGTTCACTCCGCGCTCAAGGGATTTGGCATACCTGTTCATGCATCGTCACATGCATTCCTGAATATCAACACCGAGGAGGACGTACGCGCCGCCCAATCAATCATCAGACAAGAATGCGCTCGTGATGAGTAAAGACTTCAAATGAGTCATTGCGGGCCACCGCGACCAGTGTCAGGTTGGCGTTTTCAGCCTCCTTCAGGGCATAGGCTGTTGGCACCGAAATAGCGACAAGAACTCCGGCTCCCAGCATTGCGGTCTTCTGCACGATCTCGATTGAGATACGGCTTGTCATCACAACCACGCCGCTGGAGGCGGCAATCCCACTCCGGGAGAGGGCACCGCACAGCTTGTCCAGCGCGTTGTGGCGACCTACGTCCTCACGCACCAATAAAAGTTCCTCGCGGTCCACAGACCAGAAGCCGGCACCATGAATGGCGTGGGTTTGAGCGTTGAGTGGCTGGTTGTTGTGCAACGCCGCCATCGCTGCAAAGATATGGTGCGCCGGCACGCGAATGGCGTTCTCGATGCGGCGCAGAGGACGAGTCGCGGCGGAAAGGCTTTCGATACCGCAAAGCCCACAACCCGCTGGTCCTGCCATCGCGCGACGCCGCTTCAGGAGAGCAATATCGCGCGCCTCTGTGAGTTCCATGCGCAGCTCTATACCCAGCGGCTGCGCCAGGATCTCGAGTGCAGCCAGCTGGGATGGCACTTCAATCACACCCTCACTCAGCGAAAATCCAAGTGCAAAATCTTCAAGATCAGCGGGCGTTGCCATCATCACCGCATAACTTGACCGCCCGTAGGTAAACGCAATCGCCACCTCTTCAGGAATAAGACGCTCTGAACGCGCCACCCCGTCGTGACGAACACAAAGACTCTTCCAGCCAACTGCGGATAACCGGGTCATCCCCTTTAAACGAGTGCTCCTGGAATACCGTTCCGCATCAAGACCCCGCGCAGATCAAGGATGGGCGGAAAAATCTCATTGTTCCAGTCTCCCCCTTGTGCGTCATGAGCACGCTGTTCGTGCTCGACGATATCCTTGTCTTCCGCAAATATCCGTTCCGTGAACCAGCTGAGAAAAGGCCAGAATGCATAAAGAACCAGAGGGATTGATGGCTTCTTGACAGACAGGTACCCAAACGTGCGGTTGGTACGCTGTTCAATATCTAAGGGTACATAAGCAAGCCAGACATCGAGTACGGCATCACCATCATCAATCCAGAATTTAAGCCGCTGATATGGGTACTCGGTTCTGATCGTCATCTTGTCGGTGCGCGCCTCGTCGCTCACACCCCGGCCGATCGAATTGATGGCAGCTTCGCCTATCGAGCCACGGCCGGCTGCCCGCATGAAGGTATAGTCTACCTCGCACCAGTCATCGCCACTGCGCCTCCCGAGACATTTGGTCCGGATCAGTCCCATCTGCTTGCGATGCAGGAACTGATGATTCATGTCGAACAGATTTTCGTGCATGAAACTGTAATGGCAGTCCACGCGGCGCCGCAGACGCCTTGTCGCATAGGCCGGGTTGCTTTTGCTGCCCGGTACCGGGACTGGTCTGCTCTCGGCTAGCTTGGCATTTCCGGGAAACACAAAGATAAGTCCGTCACGCTCCTGTACAGGGTAGGAGCGAACAGCGTTGCACACACGGTCCGGACCAAGATAGGGAATCTCAACACATTTACCGCTTTGGTCATAAGCCCAGCCGTGATAGCCACACCGCAGCCGGTCTCCCTCCACTTTTCCCAGATGCAATGGCACCTGGCGATGCGCACAGCGGTCTTCAAGCGCAACGATCTGGCCATCCGTCCGTCTAAACAGTACGATCGCCTCGCCTGCAAAACGCGTTGCCAGAGGTTGGCCGCGTTTGAGTTCATAGCTCCATGCCACCGGATGCCAAAAGTCGGGATGAAGACCCACACGGCGCAGGTCTGGGGAATTGGACTGTTCTAACGTCTGGATTGTCATTCGTCCTCGCCTCGCCAGGCAGGTCACCGCGGGAGGACCGGCGAGGCCGGCAGCGGCACATGATCTTGGGCGATCATGTGGCACCCGTCAACGCCTGCGCGCGCCTGATATCTGGGGTCCGCGCATGTCAGGATGCAGACCCAAGTCCATTGCTGGAAAGACGACAGTTCTGCAACGATACGTTGTCGTTGGCGTGCCGAAGTCCAGGCAGCACATGATCAGACCGACAGGCGCCCGCCCGCGGTTAAGAGATTTTTCCCGCACGGGGACTTTACGCCCTTGTGCAGGGATTGAGTCGCAAGACGGGCTGACCCGGTGTCCCGGCAACGGGTTTGCAGGTCTTCGGTCTTGGTGTAGAGCCCTTGTGTGGCGCCACGGCAACCGGGCAGGCTCCCGCACGGTCCTGGGTGCTGCAACGTCCCGGCAACAGGTACGACCGCGCAAGCAGCGGCCCCATCACCCGCCTCTACCCAATAAATCCTGTCCACAATCGGAAAACTGTGCCCGAGTTTTGCGCGCGTCTGCGGCCGTCCCCAGGCCCGCATCGCGCTGGCTGATCAGCACCAAGCGCTTTGCCTAACTGCTTTAAGCGGGGCATAACACAGCTTGGGAGTGGCAACGGACAGTAATTAGAAAAGTTGATGCGCAAATCGTCCTTATCACAGGCAGACCTTGCCCAGAGCTTCGTGGCACATGCCGCCGCTTTGTGGCGCAGTGTCGGACGACCGGTTATTGTGGGACTATGCGGTGCGCAGGGTTCGGGCAAAAGCACGCTCGCTGAGGTAAGCAAGCACGAGCTCGAGAAACGGGGCATTCGCACAGCGATTGTAGCGCTGGATGACTTTTATCTTCCGCGAGAAGCACGGCTTGAACTCTCCAGCCGCATTCATCCACTTTTGCTCACGCGCGGAGTTCCTGGAACCCATGATACGGACATGCTGGCTGGATGTCTGCAGCAACTGGTACAGCCCGGCTTCTGCGACCTCCCACGCTTTGACAAGGCAGAAGATACGCGCACCGAGCCGGCAGACCGTATCCGAACCCCCGTTGACATTGTCCTTTTTGAGGGCTGGTGCGTGGGCGCACGTCCGCAGCCGGACGGTGAGCTTGAAGCGCCGGTAAACCGTCTGGAGGCCGAGGAGGACAGAGACGGGGTATGGCGCACCTTTGTCCAAGCCCAACTGGCTGGACCGTACCGGAACCTATTCGCCTCACTTGATGCGCTGGCGCTGCTTAAGGCACCAAGCTTCGAAGTGGTGTTCTCATGGCGCAAAGAGCAGGAAGATGAACTTCGTGCCCGGACCGGCCGCGGAATGACGGATGCCGAGCTCGTCCGTTTTATCGCACACTATGAACGGTTGACCCGCTGGATCCTCAGCGAAATGCCCCAGCGTGCCGACTGGTGCTTCCCGCTGGACGAACGTCGTCGCTGGCTGGCTGGCTGAAGCAGATGCCTGACCCTCAGGGTACTGCGCCGGGGGGGCACCTTGGCCTGATGCAATGTCTTGTTTGCATGCACCGCGCCGGCTGTGTAGTAGCTATGCCACCACCCCGTCCGCGCAACAGTTCCTGCATCAGGTCGGATTATTTGAGTGAGGAGCGTTCCATGGCAGCGCAGATTACCGGCGCATTCTTCATTGGCTGCAGACAGGTCCAATCGGCCGAGCGGTTTCACGCGATTAATCCGGCCACGGCAGAAGGAATCGAACCAGGCTTTAGCGTGTCGAGCGAAAATGACGTGGCGCAAGCCTGTGCGCTGGCCAGTTCTGTTTTTGATCGCTACCGCGCGACCAGCAGCGAGCAAAGAGCCCGGTTCCTGGAAGCCATTGCCGACAATATCGCGGCGCTTGGAGAGGTGGCCGTGGCAAGGGCCCAGGCTGAGACAGCACTGCCGCAGGCCCGCCTTTCGGGCGAGATCATGCGCACGGCAAATCAGCTCAGGCTGTTTGCGAGTGAATTACGGGACGGGCGCTGGCAGGGTTTGCGTATTGATCCGGCGCTACCGGACCGCAAACCTCTGCCGAGGCCCGATCTGCGGCTGCGCAAGATCCCGCTTGGTCCGGTGGCCGTCTTCGGAGCAAGCAATTTTCCTTTTGCCTTCTCGGTAGCCGGCGGTGACACCGCGGCGGCTCTGGCAGCAGGCTGTCCCGTCGTCGTCAAGGCGCATCCGGCGCATCCCGGAACAAGCGAACTGGTGGCAACTGCGATCATTGCCGCGATCAGGGCCTGCGACCTTCCGGATGGCGTATTTTCCATGGTTGCAGGACCGGCCAACGCGCTAGGCGCAGCCCTCGTTGCCAATCCGCACATCAAGGCAGTGGGCTTTACCGGCTCGCGCCAGGGTGGCCTGGCGCTGATGGAGATTGCGGCACACCGTGCCGAACCGATTCCGGTCTACGCCGAAATGAGCAGCATCAACCCTGTCATCCTCCTGCCCAATGCCCTGGAGCGGCGCGCCGAAGTCCTAGCCGAGGCCTTTCTGAATTCATTGACGATGGGGGTAGGTCAGTTCTGCACCAATCCCGGACTGCTCGTCGCTCTGGAAAGCCCGGCGCTGGAGCGCTTTATCCGGACCGCTGCCGACGGCTTGCCGCAGAAGCCGGCCGCAACCATGCTGACAGCGGGAATCTTTGCCAATTATACCTCCGGCGTCGCACGTCTGCGCCGTGATCCTCATACCAAGGCGGTCGGCGTAGGGGCTGAAAGCCAGAATCCCAATTGCGGCCAGGCGGTTCTGTTCTCGGTGACCGCCACCGATTTTCTGGCCTCGCCGGGTCTGGCGCAGGAAGTGTTTGGGCCGTCCTCAGTGCTCGTCCGCTGCACCAGTGAGACACAACTGCACGCGGTGCTGGAAGCCCTGGAAGGCCAGCTCACGGCCACGCTGCACTGCGATGAGGCAGATCACGCCCTCGCCCGCAACCTGCTCGGTGTCTTGGAGCGCAAGGCGGGCCGCATCCTCGCCAATGGCTGGCCCACAGGAGTCGAAGTGGCACACGCCATGGTTCATGGTGGCCCCTACCCGGCGACCTCGGATGGTCGCAGCACCTCGGTTGGCACCCTCGCCATCGATCGCTATCTGCGCCCGGTTTGCTACCAGGACCTGCCACCGGAGCTACTGCCATCAGAGCTGCGGCCATAACCGCCCGCTCGCGCGTTCGCTTCCATCTCGTCTAGAGGCCGCCGCGCGAACCGCCGCCATCAACATAGATCTTCTGTCCGTTGACGTAGGGATTGGCGTCCGACACCAGAAAACAGACCACCGCGGCCACATCTTCGGGCACACTGACACGCCCAAACGGCGAGCGGGCATCAAGGGCAGAAATATCAGCGCCCGTGCGCGCTTTTGCCAGGCGGCGTCCCATCTCGGTCACGGTCAGGCTCGGCCCCACGATATGGGTACGGATGCCGTTTGGAGCCTCTTCCTTGGCCAGGGTCTGCGCCAATGCCTCCATCGCAGCCTTGCCCATATTATACGGGGCACCATTGGCGCCCATGACCTGGGTCGCGACCGATGAAATCATCACGATGTCACCGCGCTGCTGCTTGCGCATGTGGGGCAGGACAATTTTGGAGAGAAAATGTGGTGCCAGCGCATGTACCCGCACCACCCGCTCAAGCTCGGCGGGGTCGGTGTCGGCAACGCTGCGTCCGGAACTTGCGATCCCGGCATTGTTGACGAGAATGCCTATCCCGCCAAAATCTTCGGCCACCGCCGCCACCATCGCTTCGGCTGCCGGAAAATCATCGACTGCTGCACGATAGCACCGTGCCTTGCGTCCCATCGCCTCGATCGCAGCAACGACGCTCTTGGCTTCGCCTTCCTCTCGGCGGAAGTTGACGGCGACGTCGGCGCCCGCTTCCGCCAGCTTGAGCGCGATGGCCTTGCCGATGCCGCGGCTGCCGCCGGTAACAAGTGCCACCCGGCCCTTCAGGGATATTTCCATTTGCAGTCTCCTTTGCTCCGATGATTTCAGGCTTGCTCACTGTTCGCCAGCAAAATTCCCGGAGTAGTCGGCACCGAGCCTGTCTTTTGCACGGGCAGAAGGGTGAGGAACCCCTACCCGCATCAGCCAGGAACCTGCCCTGAAGGCTGAACCGGGATCGGACGCACGGGGAAGCAGAGCTCAAGAGCTTGACCCGCCATGACGCGCCTCAATCGGCGCAGCCTGGAAGGGCCTGCCAAGCCTGCGAACCCGCAGCGGTGACAGCTCTGCCCACGGCAGGGTGAGACCTTGGACAATGCCAGCGCGGTCGCATAGCATGCCAAGGTTGACCCATGGGGGGCATGGGCAAACCAGTTCCAGATCCCATCAAGCCAGATTTTCCGGACAGAATGAACGATTTAAGCCACCGTGTCTGTTGCGCACCGATGATGGAGTGGACCGACCGACACTGCCGCATGCTCCATCGGCTGCTGTCGCGACGGACGCGTCTTTACACCGAGATGGTTACCGCCGAAGCCGTAATCCGGGGCGACCGCGACCGTCTGCTTGGTTTTGCTGCGCGCGAGCATCCGGTGGCACTTCAGCTCGGCAGCAGCGAGCCGGAACGGCTGGCAGAGGCTGCGCGCATCGGCGCCGAGTTCGGCTATGACGAAATCAATCTCAATGTCGGCTGCCCCTCCGACCGCGTTCAGTCCGGGCGCTTCGGGGCATGTCTGATGGCTGAGCCGGACCTTGTCGGCGACTGTGTTGCAGCGATGCGCGCCGCAGTATCCGTTCCGGTGACCATCAAATGCCGTCTTGGCATTGATGATCAGGATCCCCAACAGGCTTTGCGCGCGCTTGTCCGTGCTAGCAAGAGGGCGGGTACGACGGTTTTTATCATTCACGCCCGCAAGGCCTGGCTCAAAGGCCTTTCGCCCAAGGAAAACCGTGAGATCCCGCCCCTGGACTACGCGCTTGTCCATGCCATCAAGGCCGAAAACCCCGAGCTTACGATTGTTCTGAACGGCGGGCTTACACGTCTGGAGGATGCGCAGACCCAGCTTGCCCATGTAGACGGCGTGATGTTTGGCCGTGCTGCCTATCAAAATCCCGAGCTTCTTGCTGCGGTCGATGCCGGATTTTTCGGTGAACCGCCAACTGATCTGGACGATGCGCTGGAACAGTGGGGCCGCTACGTTGCCGCCCAGCTGGCTAGCGGCGTCCCCCTGCAGGCGATGACCCGTCACATGCTCGGCCTTTTTGCCGGCCGCCCTGGCGCGCGTCTGTTCCGCCGTCAGCTTTCCGAGCAGGCACCCAAGCCTGGCGCCGGCATCGAGGTGCTGCGCACTGCCCTCGCTTTCGTTCACTCACCCCACAGGACAGCTGCTTGATGCTGCACCAGTTTGCCACGTCTGACGCCCATCTGGGCCTGCTTGCTCTGGGCCTCGTGATTGCCGGAACCGCCGGTGGATTGATTGCCGGAATGCTAGGTGTCGGCGGTGGCATCGTCATCGTTCCGATCCTCTATCATGTCCTAGCCGGGCTCGGCTTTGACGACCAATTGCGCATGCATCTGGCAGCGGGCACCTCTTTGGCCACGATCATACCGACTTCGATTTCCTCGCTGCGGGCTCATGCAAAGCGAGGCAATGTCGACTGGGGGCTGCTGCGCAAATGGGTTCTTCCCATGATATGCGGCGTTGCGCTTGGCACCTCACTATCCGGACTGATTAGTGGTAGCACGCTGGCCTTCATCTTTGCCTGCGTTGCCCTTCCCATTGCGGCCAACATGGCGTTTGGCAAGGACAGCTGGCGTCTGGCGAACCAACTGCCTACGGGCCTCGGCGGCAGTGCCATCGCTGCCGGCATCGGCTGGCTGTCATCAATGATGGGACTGGGTGGCGGGACTTTGGGCGTGCCGATCATGAGCCATTGCAATTATCCCATTCATCGTGCGGTTGGCACCGCCTCGGCGTTCGGCGTCATCATTTCGATTCCGGCGACCATCGGCATGGCGATGGCTGGCTGGAACGCTCCGGGTTTGCCTGTAGGGTCGCTTGGCTATGTGAGCCTTCTCGGTTTCATTCTGATTGCGCCCGCCTCCGTGCTGATGGCACCGGTCGGCGCCCATCTCGCCCACAATCTCGACCGCAAGCGGCTACGCGCAGTCTTTGCCCTCTTTATCGCTATTACCGCCACCCGCATGTTGTGGAATGCGGTGGGCTGAGGAGGCGCGGGCCCCGGTGCGTTCAGACAATGCCCCCACGGCCGTGCTACCTTGGTCGTGGTGACGGCCGTGGTGCTCGCAGAGGGGACTGTTTGGCTCAGATCTTCTGATCGTACGCGCCAACTTCGGGGTGGCGCGACAGTCGCCGGTCGAGATCCTGAAACATGGCACGCATCTGCGTCTCGGACGCCGGGCTTTCGACCACAACCACGAGCGAAGGCTTGTTCGATGATGCACGTACCAATCCCCAGGTTCCGTCTTCCAGCGTGACGCGAACCCCGTTGACGGTAACAAGACGCACGATCTTCTGGCCCAAAACGGTCTGGCCCCGTCGCATCAAATCCTGGTATTCTTCGGTCAGCGCCGCGACGACGTCATATTTTTTTTCGTCAGGACAATAAGGCGCCATGGTCGGCGAACCCCAGGTCTTGGGCAGCTCGGCCACCAGCTGACTCATGGTGCGACCGCCCGCGCGGTCAAGCATCTCAAGGATAGCGATGGCGGCGACAATACCGTCATCATAACCTCGACCAACCGGGGCGCGGAAAAAATAGTGTCCCGACTTTTCGAAGCCTGCAGTGGCATTCAGGTCATGGGTGTGTCGTTTCATGTAGGAATGTCCAGTCTTCCAGTATTCGGTCCTGGCTCCATTGCGTTTTAGGACTGGATCAATCTCGAATATGCCTGTCGATTTGACGTCGGCAACAAATCTGGCGTTTTCAATCCGGCTCGACAGATCGCGGGCGATCAGCACACCAACCTTGTCCGCGAAGATTTCCTCGCCCGTATCATCAACAACACCACAGCGGTCACAATCGCCGTCAAAGCCCAGAGCGATCTCGGCCCCATGCTGTTTCAGTGCTGCCGCCATGGCGTGCAGCATCTCCATATCCTCGGTATTGGGATTGTATTTGGGAAAAGTATGATCGAGTTCGCCATCCATGACGATGACCTCGGCACCGATACGCTTCAAAGCCTCGGGCGCAAAAGCTCCGGCCGTGCCATTGCCACAGGCAGCGACCACCCTGATCGGGCGCGAGAGTTGGTGCCCCTTGGTCAGGTCCTCAAGATACCGCGCGCGCATGCCGTCGATATGGCGATATTCGCCACCAGCCCGGCGCTGGAATGAGCCGCTGAGGACGATGTCCCTGAGGCGCGCCATCTCATCAGGGCCGAAGGTCAGAGGCCGGTTTGCGCCCATCTTGACCCCGGTCCAGCCGTTTTCGTTGTGGCTTGCCGTCACCATCGCCACGCAGGGGCAATCGAGCGCGAACTGCGCGAAATAGCTCATCGGGGTGGTCGCCAGGCCGATATCGAGAACCTCGCACCCGGCCTCGAGGAGACCAAGGCTGAGCGCCTGCTTAATCGACAGCGAGTAGGCACGATAGTCATGCCCGGTCACCACCTGTGGCCGCACGCCCAATTCATGAATGAGAGTGCCCAGGCCCAGGCCGACCGCCTCTACCCCCAGCAGATTGAGCTCTTTGCCGAACAGCCAGCGCGCATCGTACTCGCGAAAGCCGTTCGGGCTGACGAGGGGCTCGGTTTCGTAGGCGTAGCTGTTGGGCTTGAGGTCGGCGCGCGGTCTGAAACTCATGACGTCCATCGGAATCGGGTGACGGCTCTCTATAGCGCCGGAACTGTCTGATGCCCATTTTCTGGCGGCATCACCGTCAAAACATTTCACCAAATTTTTTTATGTGATACACTATATATAACATTAAATGGTATGTGTAATGCCCATTGCCCTCAGAGCCGCTGAACGTAACGCGATCGCCCGCCTCAGCGAGGGCCTCAATCTCCCGAAATTCATGAGGGGCTCGGTGTGGCTGGCTGGTGGGGGGCCTGGCGATCCTGGACTGATTACGGCCCTTGGCCTCTCCGCCCTGGCAAGTGCGGATGCCGTCCTCTATGACGCGCTGCTCAATCCGCTTCTGCTCGAACTGGTGCGCCCCGGGGCCGAACTCATTTTCGCGGGCAAGCGCCGCGGTCAGCCCAGCTGCAAGCAGTCCGAAATCTCTGCGACGCTGATCCGCCTCGCCCGGGCCGGCAAGCGCGTCCTGCGTCTGAAGGGCGGAGATCCCTTTGTCTTTGGCCGTGGCGCCGAAGAAGCGCTCGCGCTTGCCCGGGCGGGCATCAGCTTCCGCATCGTCCCAGGCGTCACGGCCGGAATTGGCGGCCTCGCCTATGCCGGAATTCCGCTGACCATGCGCGACACCAATCACAGCGTCACCTTTATCACCGGCCACGACGCCGACGGACGGCTGGCAGATTTTGACTGGGACGCCCTGGCCCGCGCCACGCCGCTGCTCGTTGCCTACATGGCCCTCGCCCATGCAGACAAAATCGCCAGCCGACTGCTCGCGGCTGGGCGCGCGCCCCAGACCCCGGCGGCAATCATCAGCGCCGCCACGACCGGCCAACAGCTCCGGACGCTGACGACCCTCGCCGAGCTTGGCGCGGCCGCACGGGACGCCAAGCCTCCCGCCCTTCTTGTCATCGGTGAAAATGTCAGCCTTGCCAACGAACTCGACTGGCTCAGTACCGGCCTCGAAGAGCAATCCCCCCCACAGCGTCGCCGCTCCGTGCTATGACCACGGCCCGGTGGGGGAGCGGCTATGTTTCACGTCATCGCCAAACTGTTCTGGCTCGTCTGCGCACCAGCCAATCTTATCATCTGGCTGGTCCTGAGTGCGGCGCTCCTTGTCCTGCTGCACCGTTATCGCATCGCCGGCCGGCTGGTTCTGACCGCGGCCGCACTCGCCCTTGTGTTCGCGGCCTTGCCAACCGGAAACCTGTTGCTGCGCCCGCTCGAAAATGAATATCCCCGACGCCCGCTGCCAGCACATATCGCTGGCATTGTGGTGCTCGGAGGCGGTCTCAAATCCTCAATCCTGCGCAGCCGCGGGACGTTAGGAGACGATGAAAGCATCGAACGGCTTGTGGCTGCCTATGACCTCGCGCGCCGACATCCCAGGGCACGCGTCATCTTTTCCGGTGGCCGGGGTGGCCTCACGACCGCGCTGCCGGAAGCGGTCATGGCAGGCTATGTCTGGCGGGATATGGGGCTTGATCCGCGCCGCCTCGCCTTGGAATCGCGCGCCCGCGATACCTGGGAAAACCTCGTCTATGCGCGTGCGCTGGCAAAGCCCAAACCCGGCGCCATATGGGTTCTGGCCACCTCCGCCTATCATCTGCCACGGGCTATGGGCATCGCCCGCCAGCTCGGTTGGAACATGCTGCCGTGGCCGACCAATTACGTAACCCGCGCTCACAGCGAACAGTGGTGGCCAGACACCGTGCGCAATCTGCACGAGACCGATCTGGCCCTGCACGAATGGATCGGACTGCTGGTCTATCGCCTCACCGGCCGCTGGGCGGAGCAGCTTCGGCAGGTTCCCGCGCACTGAACCCGGCCGCCCGCCGGCGTTGGGGCAGTTCGGCCATCACCTGTGCCCGCTCGGCCGGGCTCATCGCTGCCCAGCCGCCAATTTCGCGCAGGGTCCGTCCGCAGCCGCGGCACAGCTGACTGCGCGGATCCATCTGGCATACAGAAATACAGGGCGTCACAATCGGAATGGTCGGCATGACCCTGACCTAAGCCGATGACGACGCCCCGTCAATCTACCACTCAGCCCATTTTGAAGACACAGATCTTGTTGCCGTCCGCATCGCGGAAATAGGCCCCGTAGAAGGTGGGAAGCCGCTGGCCCGGCGCACCATCATCGACCGCCCCCAAGGACAGCGCCTTGGCATGCACCTTGTCGACCACGTCCTTGGTAGGGGCACTGAGCGCTACCATCGTGCCATTGCCGCTGGTGCTCGCCTTGCCGTCATAAGGCTTGCAGATCGCCAGCATGCCACCCTGACCGTTGCCATAAAACTGGATGCGGTCACTGTTGAACAGGCGTTTGCCACCCAGTTCAGCGAGCAGGCTGTCATAAAACGCAAGCGCTTTGTCATAGTTGTTGGTGCCAAGCGTGACATACCCCAGCATGAAACTCTCCTTTGTTGCCCCGGCTCTGTTTCTCAGCTCCGGAAGTTCATTTCTATCATGATACCGTTCGGATCGCGCACGAACAGCTGCTGCAACCCGATCTCGGCGATGCGGTTTTCGCGGTAGGCGATGTTATGTGCCTGCAGGCGGCTAATCACCTCCGAGGCATCCCGGCCATGAAAAGCGACATGATCGAGCGCCGCGCCGCCCGCAGAATATTCGCCCCGCCTGTTCTCGACCAGCTGCCCTTCGCGACCAACAAGATGGACGACTGCGTGCCCCTCGCAATAAAGCCAGTAACCGGGAAAGCCGAGATCGGGCCGCCCGCCCTCGGTCAATCCCAGTATGTTGCAATAGAAGGCACGTGTCGCCTCAAGATCATCGCTCAGGACCGTGACATGATCGAGCCCACCAAGCCCCATGTCACCTCCCGGATGGCAGCTTGTTGAACGGCACATCCTTGTCGACACGCACATCCTGCGGCAGCCCGAGCACGCGCTCGGCAATGATGTTACGCAGGATTTCGTCGGTGCCTCCCGCAATACGCAGGCCAGGCGCACTCAACCAACCCAGCTGGAACATTCCGCCAAGAGGGGCATCCTCACCCTTCAGGCTCCCCAGTTCGCCCTCCAGCTCGGTGGCATAGGCGGTCAGGTCCTGGAGCTTGGCCGCAACGACGATCTTGGCGATCGAGGCTTCCGGCCCCGGCTGCTGACCACGGGAAAGCGCCGTCATGGTGCGATAGGTGGTATATTTGAGACCCGCCGAACGCACATACCAGTCAGCGATCTTCTCGCGCACCGCCGCATTGCGCAGGGCCGGACCATCTTCCAGTTCAAGGTCGCGGGCCAGCTGCAGCAGCTGTGGCACATCGAGACCACCGCCTTGCCCGCCGCCGACTGCAAGGCGCTCATGCATCAGCGTCGTCAGCGCCACCCGCCAGCCATCGCCGACATCGCCCACACGCATGCTGTCCTTTACCTTGAGATCGGTGAAGAACACCTCGTTGAATCCCGAGGCGCCAGAGGCCTGTTTGATCGGACGCACGTCTACCGCCGGGTCATGCATGTCCACGATGAACATGGTCAGCCCCTTGTGTTTTGGTACGTTGGGATCCGTGCGGGTCAGCAATATCCCGAAATCAGAGATCTGCGCCCCGGTGGTCCAGATTTTCTGGCCATTGATCAGCCACTCATCCCCCTTGCGCTCCGCACGGGTGCGCAGACCAGCCACGTCAGAACCGCCCGCGGGCTCGGAAAAGAGCTGGCACCAGATCTCCTGACCATGAAGGGCGGGCTTGACGTAACGCGCAAGCACCTCCTTGGCGCAGTAGGTCATGACCGTGGGAATGCACATGCCCAAGCCGATTGCGAAGGGCCCCCCGAGTCCATCGAGTGATTTTATCTTTCCCTCTTCCTGGCTGAAGATCACCTGCTGGATCGGGGTGCCACCAAAGCCTCCCACCTCCTTGGGCCAGGTGATGCGCGCATAACCGGCTTCCGCCTTGCGCGCCTGCCAGGCTTTGGCAGCCGCGAGGAATGCCTTGTCCGTGCGCTCGGCAAGCTCGTCGCCCCCAACGCCTTCACCACGACGTGGGGCATTGGCTGCCAGCCATTCGCGAACCTGTTTGCGAAATGCGGCTTCTTCTGGAGTATCTTCGAAATCCATGTCGGTATCCTTCCCTTAGGCCGCATTTGACTGTTCGAGGGCCGTCACCAGTCTGTCTTTCCAGCTGCGCTGAGCCCCCAGATTGAGCGCCAGTTCACGCGCCCGCTTGTAATAAAGATGGCAATCGAATTCCCAGGTGAAGCCGACACCGCCATGGGTCTGGATGTTCTCTTTTGCGGCATAGTCAAACGCCTGGGTGGCCGATACCCGCGCCGCTGCCGCCGCCAAGGTCAGCTCCGGGGCATCGGTTGCCAGCGCCCAGGCGCCATAATAGGCATTGGAACGTGCCAGTTCGTTGTTAACGTACATGTCGGCGAGCTTGTGCTTGATCGCCTGGTAGGAGGCGATCGGACGGCCGAAGGCATAGCGTTCCATGGCATAGGCCTTGGCCATGGCCAGACACGTATCGGCTCCACCTACCTGTTCAAACGCCGTCAATATTGCCGCACGATCGAGCACCGCCTGGGTGATACCCCAGCCCTCACCGATCTGCCCGACGGCTTCAGCCGGAGCATTGTCGAAAGTGATCTGTGCGTGCTTGCGCGACGGATCAATCGACTGTTCAGCTTGGCGGCGTACGCCTTGGGCCGTGAGATCGACCAGCGCCAGGCACAGAGCCCGTTCACCGCTGTCCTCGCTCGCGCGCGCCAGCACGAGCGCATGATCTGCCGCCAGGCCATCACTCACGGCGCGCTTGATGCCGTTCAGACGCCCCCCCTTGAAGGTGGTACGAACCGATTTGACCGTCAGGGGACCGGCCCCCTCGCTGCGCGCGAAACAGCCAATCAGGCTGCCATCGGCAATCTTAGGCAGCAGCTTGGCCTTCTGGGCACTGGAGCCGGCACGCAGCAGGCCCTCGGCAAAGAGATAGACGCTGGAGGCGAAAGGCACCGGCGCCAGCACCCGGCCGAGTTCCTCGGCAATGACGCAAAGCTCGAGATAGCCAAGACCAAGCCCGCCATACTCCTCAGGAACGCTTGTACCCAACCAGCCCATCTCAGCGATCGCCGACCACAGCGCGCGATCATGGCTGGCGTCACCCTCCAGAACCGCCCGCACGGCCTTGGGCGGACAGCGTTCGGTCAGAAAACGTCGTGCCTGCTCGCGCAAAAGCTTCTGGTCGTCGGAAAAGTCGAAGTTCATGCCTTCCATCCCGTGTTGTTTGCCAGCTACGATAGACAGGCGCGCGGGCAGCGCAATGGGGCAGTTACGGCAGGTTCGCCACTGCGGTAAAATGGCGACGACGCCACCAGTGGCGCGCTGACGGGCCCACGCCCGACGGGAACTCGCAAATGCCACATCCCCATTCGTCATAGCGCTTGGCCACCAGACCTCACGCCGCTCGGACAGGCAGACCAGACAGAACCGCCGGCCAGCCATGCAAGGCGTCAGCCCGTCTCCAGACCTGGGTTCAGCTATGATGGCGGGCCCTGGAGGACCCACGGGCTGGGCCCGGTTGCACCATGGCCCATCGCGGCCTCGGCCGGTGCAGAAATGGTTGCGGTGCAGCAGCGGCGACGCGGAACCACGGCAGACTCAAGGGCCAGGTTTGCGCCGCGATGACCTATGGGTTTAAGACCGGGGCGCAATCCTGTCACCTCTGAGGGTTCCATGCGTACCGATCAACCGCGGGAGATACGGCTTTCGGACTACCGCGCTCCGGATTTTCGCATTCCGCGGATTGAACTGAAATTTGTTCTCGACGCGGCCCGAACCCAAGTCACCGCCCGTATGGAGGTTGAACGGATCGGCCCGACATCGGCGCCACTGGCATTGCAGGGAGACGGACTCAAGCTTGTCGCGGTTGCCCTCAATGACAGTGTCCTTTCGGCCAGCTCCTATCGCCTTGAGGACGAGGGAAGGACGCTCGTCCTTGCCGAGGTTCCCGATCACTTTTCGCTTGAGATTCAGACCGAGATTTCGCCCCAGGCCAACACAGCCCTTGAGGGTCTTTATTTGGCTCGGGGCATCTTCTGCACCCAGTGCGAGCCGGAAGGTTTTCGCCGCATCACCTATTTTCTCGATCGCCCCGACAACCTCAGCGTGTTTACGACCCGCATTGAAGCGCCCCGGGACCAGCTTCCAGTTCTGCTCTCGAACGGTAATCGGATCGAGCATGGCGAGCTTTCAGGCGGGCGTCATTTCGTCGTCTGGCACGACCCCTTTCCCAAGCCGAGTTACCTGTTTGCCCTCGTCGCCGGAGATCTGGGGGTCATCGAAGACCGTTTCGTCACGATGTCCGGACGCACCATCAGGCTCTTCATCTATGTCGAGCATGGCAATGAGGACCAGGTCTCCTATGCCATGGATGCACTCAAAAGAGCCATGAAGTGGGACGAAGAGGCCTATGGTCGCGAATATGATCTGGACATCTTCATGATCGTCGCCGTTTCGGCGTTCAATATGGGCGCCATGGAGAACAAGGGTCTCAATATCTTTAACGACAAGCTGCTTCTGGCCAGCCCCCAAACCGCCACCGATGCCGATTATGAACGCATCGAAAGTGTTGTGGCCCATGAATATTTTCACAACTGGACTGGTAACAGGATCACCTGCCGGGACTGGTTTCAGCTCTCTCTCAAGGAAGGCCTGACGGTTTACCGCGATCAGAGTTTTTCCGCGGATATGCGCTCAGCTGGCGTCAAGCGCATTGAAGATGTGCAGTTGCTGCGGGCGCGCCAGTTCCAGGAAGACGCAGGCCCCCTCGCCCATCCGGTGCAGCCACAAAGTTATATTGCCATCGACAATTTTTATACCGCTACGGTTTACGAAAAGGGCGCCGAAGTCATCGGCATGCTGAAGACTCTTGTCGGCGCCAAAACCTACCGCAAGGCGACTGATCTTTATTTCGCGCGTCATGACGGGCAGGCCGCGACGGTTGAAGACTGGGTACGCTGTTTCGAAGACGCCAGCGGACGGGATCTGTCCCAATTCCGCCTTTGGTATCGACAGTCCGGTACGCCCATTGTAGACGCCGAGGGCGTCTATGATGCCCAATCGCGGCGCTACACCCTCACCCTCAAGCAGAAACTGCCGCCGACACCTGGTCAGCCAACCAAGCAGGCCATGCTCATTCCGCTGCGCCTTGGTCTCGTCGGCGCCGCCTCAGGAAGGGCCCTGCCCGTCGCGCTCGAAGGAGAAAATGCCCGTGGCCCCCTCGAACGGGTCATAGAGCTCTGCGGCCACGAACAGACTTTTGTTTTCACCGACATCGCGGAGTCGCCGCTCATCTCCCTCGGCCGCGGCTTCTCCGCGCCGGTACACGTACGCACCAGCCTCAGCCGCCAGCAGCGCGCCGTGCTGATGGCCCATGATCCCGACGATTTCAATCGCTGGGAAGCCGGTCACGCTTTGGCCTGCGATGTCATGCTGACAATGGCGCAGGTGGCGCAGAATGGCGGCAATCCGCAGCCGGACCCAACCTATCTCGATGTGATTGGCGCCGTCCTGGCTGATGCCCACAAAGACCAGGCCATGAGCGCACTCATGCTGGTACTGCCAGGTGAAGCCGAACTGGCCCAGCTGATGCACCCAGCCGATCCAGAGGCCCTGCATGGAGCCCGCACAGCTCTCATTCGTGCCGTGGCCGGCCATCACGCGGCGAAGCTGGCCGCCCTTTACGAGGAGCTGTCAACAGAGCGTACCTTTTCTCCCGACGCAGCCTCCGCGGGACGACGCGCCCTGCGCAACGTGCTCCTGCGCTATCTGACCGCTGCGGATGATGCCGCTGCTGCCGAGCGGGCGCATCAGCATTATCAGCGCGCTTCCAACATGACGGACATGATGGCCGGCCTGACTGCGCTATGCCGCATGGCCTCTTCTTTGCGTCCACGTGCCCTCGCAGACTTCCGCAATCGCTTCGCCACCAATCCCCTCGTACTCGACAAATGGTTGACGGTGCAGGCGCAATCGCCACGTCCTCAGGCTGCCGCCGACGTCAGGCTGTTGATGCAGGATTCAGCGTTTGATCTTAAGAACCCCAACCGCGTCCGTGCCCTCGTCGGCGCCTTTAGCGCCAATCATCTGCGCTTTCATGATGCCAGCGGCACGGGGTACGAGTTGATTGGTGAAGTCGTGCGGCAACTGGATCCGATCAACCCGCAAGTCGCCGCGCGCATGGCCGGAGCATTTGAAACCTGGCGCCGTTACGACAGTACGCGCCAGCAGCGCATGCGCGGCGAATTGCAGAAAATCCTCAGCCTTGAGGGTATCTCCTCGAATCTCTTCGAGGTGACCGGCAAGCTGCTCGACTGACATCCGCGCCCGCCATGGAGCGGGAACCTCGCTCTGCAGGAACCGGACAGGGAGGAGATATCCAGGTTTGGTGCTCGATCCGAGCAGGGAACTTCGTGCCCCATGCGACCTCGCCTGGCGCCGCGTCAACTCGAAAGCCGGCCCCATCCGGGGAAATGCAAGGGGGAGTTGGGCGCCATGGAACACCACGCCCGCAGCAGGTTCCGCAAAGGCGAAGGGGGGAACCGGCTTGTTGCCGCTTCCCCCCTTTTGCGCAGACTGGGTATGATGTGGCGGTTTTAAAGAACGCCGCGCTTGTGCTCGCCAATGACGAGCCGACCCGGATTGAAGGCAGCCTTGAATACGCCAAGGGCCTGCCGCGGATCCGCATCGCCGCACATGAACACGTCAAAGGCGGCGTAGCCCTTCTCGGGCCAAGTATGGACGCTGATATGGCTCTCGGCGAGTACGGCGACGCCAGATATGCCGCCACCGCCCGAGAATGTATGCAGATGAATGTGCAAGAGCGTTGCGCCAGCCTTGTCCACGGCATCGATCAACGCTTTTTCAATGCGGTTGCGGTCGTCGAGACCTTCCGCGTCCCACAAATCGATAATCAGGTGACTTCCCGCATAGGTCAGTCCGTTACGCGTGATGAAGTGATCCTTGCGGTCCTCATCCCCAGGGGGAATAGGAACCGGGACGGTCCTCGCCGGAGCGCGCACCTTCTCAGGCCGGGCTCCATTGATCGCCGCCACACCGAGTCCGAGTCGAGCCATCCTGGCACCTACCTCCTCAGAGTGTTGACACCTGTGGTGCCCATCTCCGCTTCCAAACGGTCACCGGGACACCGCTAAGAAGAAAGCGGCGCGCGGAAGGGAAGCTTCCGGACGCCGCTTTGACCCATCTCTGGGATAACGCGGAATATAAGCACCTGCCCCCCCCACGCAAGGATGAATTTCCCCCTGGGCGAATTTTTTTTGACGCTAACTGTCACAATCCGAGAGGCAGGGGCCTCCCGCCACGGTGGACACCGTTCCGCCAGCGCCTTACAAGCCGCCTCGTTCCAACTTTGCCGCACAGAGGGGTCCTGCGATGGCGCCGAGCTTCAAGGAAAAGCTTCACCGTGGTTATGCCCAGGTTATTGACCTGGCTGGCCAGCCGCTGGTCGAGGAAAAGAGCAAGTATCAGCGCATTAAGATCTTCGACAGCGTCGCTAATGGCCGTGTCATGACACTCGATGATGTGGTCCAGATCACCACCCGCGACGAGGCCTATTATGCTGAGATGCTGACACACCTGCCTCTGTTCGAGCATGGCAAGGCCCGCAGCGTGATGATCGTCGGTGGCGGGGACCTGTCGATTGCCGAGGAAGCGCTGAAGCACAAACGCGTTAAGGAAGTGGTACTGGTCGATATTGACGCACGGGTGGTTGAGCTGTGTCGAAAGCATTTTGCCGCAATCAATGCCAGCGCCTTTGCCGACCCAAGGCTGACGGTCGAAATCGCCGACGCCTTCGAGTATCTGGGGCGTCCGGAAGCCAGGAGCCGGTTCGACCTGATCGTCGGTGATCGCCCGGACCCCATAGGCCCTGGCAAGGCGCTGTTCGGGGAAACATTCTACGACCGCATCAAGGCCGCGCTGAAACCCGGCGGCTTTGCCACTTTCCAGACCGGTGTCCCGTTCTATCAGCCTGACGAGGTGCGCGAAGCGCTCGCCGACCTCAAGCGCTTTTTCCCCCAGAGCGGCCTCTACCTTACGGTCGTGCCGAGTTATATCGGCGGCTTCATGGCGCTCACCTGGGCCGGCAAAGGTGCGAGGCTCGGCACGCCAGCTGGCATCAAGAAGGCCCGCGCCGCCTTCAAGCGCGCCAAGCTGAAAACCGATTACTACAATGGTGAGATCCATGCCGGGGCCTTTGCCTTGCCGGAGTGGATCCGGCGCCTGAGCCTGTGATCGCCGCTGCCATCATCGCCCCATCAAACTTCTCCAAGGAACCAGACTGTGGTCCAGAACCTGAACGAATCTCTGGGTTTTGTGCGGGTGCGTGAACCCTCACGGCCAAACTTCGCGGCCGTGGAGTACCGCGCCACCCCGGCTATGTGTCATTCCGGCGGCATCGTCCAGGGCGGCTTCGTCACCGGCTGGATCGACGCTGCCATGGCGCACGCGGTGATGGCCGCCACCTCCTATCGCCAGTCACCCCTGAGCCTGGAAATCAAAATCAGCTTTCTGAAATCGGCAGCACCCGGGCTCGTCGTCGCCGAGGGCTGGATCGAGAAGATGGGCCGCTCAACCGCCTTTCTTGAAGGCCGCCTTCTTGCCGCTGACGGTGAGGTCCTCGCCAAGGGATCCTCGACCGTCAAACTCGTCCCCACCGAACGGACGGCAATCGGTTAGGAGGGGGCCTGCCGCGGCGGGCAGATGCGGGTGCCACGTCACCCACCCTGCCTGCGGCAGCTGGCAACAGGATCTCACCCTGAAGGCGCCCGCTTTGGCGCCGGCGCATGGTATGGCAATGGCCTCGCGTCCAGGGCGGATGGCATGATACCTAGCGGCAAAAAGGACATCCCGATGCGCTTTGCACTTCTCGGCACACTGCTCGTCGCGGCAGTTCTCGGTCTTTCGGGCTGCGCGCGCAGCAGGAGCCCGAAAGATGGTCTGGTTCCCGTTCGCTTCGTCACCGACTGGAAAGCCGAGCCCGAACAGGGAGGCTTTTACGAGGCCCTGGCTGAAGGCCTTTACCGCAAGCACGGACTCGACGTGAAAATCATCGAGGGTGGTCCGTCGGTGAACGTGCCGCAGATGCTGGCTGGCGGGGCTGCGGACTTCGGCATCGGATCCAACGCATTCATTCCACTCGATATCGTGCGTGCTGGTGTGCCTCTGCGCGCAGTCATGGCGATATTTCAGAAGGACCCACAAGTCCTCATTACCCATCCCCGGCCAGATGTGAAAAGCCTGGCGGACATGAAGGGCAAACCGATCATGGTCTCAGATGCCACGGTCGCTTCGTTCTGGCCCTGGCTCAAGGCGAAATATGGCTTCTCCGACACGCAGATCCGTAAATACACCTTCAATCTTGCACCGTTCCTGGCTGATCCCTCCGCCATCCAGGAAGGCTATGTCACGAGCGAACCGTACACCATCGAACGCAAAGGTCATTTCAAGCCTCAGGTCTTCCTCCTCGCCGATCATGGCTACCCCGGCTACGCCAATATGGTTCTGGTACCCCAGCGCTGGATCGACCGGCATCCGGCTGTGGTACAGGCCTTCGTCGATGCCACGCGCCAAGGCTGGCACGACTATCTTTATGGCAATCCCGCACCAGCCAACGCACTCATCAAGAGAAGCAATCCGGAAATGACTGACGCCATGATCGCGCAGTCGATTGCCAAGATGAAATCCTATGGCCTCGTCATCAGCGGAGCCGCAAAGACCGAGGGCATTGGTGCCATGACCAACAGACGGTGGCGGAAGTTTTACGACACCATGCGCGCTGCCGGTGTCTACGCGCCCGGACTTGACTACAAAAAGGCCTATACCTTGCGCTTCATAAAGGCTGCTCACTGAACGGCCACGAGCATCGCTCTCAGCGCGAGCCCAGGCTCAGATCCGACTGCACGATCGCCGTCACGCGCGCGGCGGGACCGGGGCTCTTCCATCAGCTGAGTGGACCCTTTGCGATCCGCGATGCAGCCTTGTGCTGCTTTTGACGGCTCGCCCAGGCATATAACAGCAAACCGGCGACAAGAGCACCAAGAGAGGACAGCACAATCTTCAGAACGCTCTGCAGCGGGTGGGGATCATTGGCATTGGGTAACACGCTGCACCCGATGGCGACCAGCGTCGAAAGTCCCCCGAGCGTTGCCAGAGCGCGGCTTGCAACCGCTCCTCCCAACGGCATCCAGCCGTCGGCAGGAGAGGGCTTGCCGGCGCAGGCAAACTGGGTCGCGAACATGAAGAGGTAAGGTATGGCAACAGTCACGATACTCATGGCGACAAGGATATCGTAGGCCGAGGCGACGGTGCTGTTCAGCTGGCTGAGCATCACAATCGCCAGCGTCACGCCGCCTTGCAGCAGGACCGCAGCGACCGGCGCTCCCGTGCGCGGATGCCGCCAGCCGAAGGCCGGGGGAAGAAAGTTGTCCAGGCCTGCCGCAAACGGCAATTGCGCGCCAACGCCAAACCAGCCGACAAAGGCGCCCAGCATGGAGAGCGCAAAGAGCGCGATGGTGGGCCCGGCTAAATGCACAAGACCGACATGGGCAAGTCCACGTAAGACCGCATCGGGAAAGCCGAGCAGGCGGGTTAACGCGCGCGACGGCAGCACGGCAAGGAGTGCGACCGTTCCTCCCAGATAGATAACAAATGAGCCGGCACCGACAAGAACCAGAACGCGCACGATGCTCCTTAGTCCTCCCTCGATTTCGTTGCGCAGGAAGGCCATGGCCTCGACGCCCGAGTAGGCGAACATGATAGTGCCCCACAGGATGGCTGTACCGAAGCTCCACTGCGGCACATAAGACGCGGTGACAAAATCTGTCGCCGCCTGTCCGCGCACACCGAGCACAATTGCCATGGCGATGACCACGGCAAATACCAGCCACATGCCCGCGGCTCCCGCATTGGGTAACCATTTGCCGTATTTGAGACCCGCAAGCTGCAGTCCGGTAACCCCAACCGTTATTGCGCCGGAAATAGCGAGTGTGGTGGTTGGATCCTTGGGGTTGAGCCCGGCGGCGCTCAGGATCATGCCACTCAGAAAGACCAGGGCACCGGCAAAAAACGGCATGAGGCTAATCCAGTAGAACCAGCCACAGAGAAATCCTGCCATCGGCGACAGACCGTCACGGGCCCAGGCATAGATGCCGCCTTCGCCCTCAAAGCGGCCGGTCAGTTCTGCGGTTGCCGCGGCCAAGGGCAGGTAGAAGGTCAGGAGTGCAACAGCCCACAGCAGCAGCGACGATGGCCCTACTGCCGCCGCCACCGCGATCCAGCGCATGCCGGTCCCGATCACAAGGGCATAGAGCGCGGCATCGACAAAGCGAAGGCGTTTGGCGGTCATCCGGAAGATCTCGTCAACGGCATGCGCAGGACAGGTCCTCACCCCGCAGCCTGTTCGGGCAGTGCCCCGCGTCATTCATGACCGCGCCTCAAGGAGATCCAGCTGGCTACGTTCGGAGGGGGTGAGAAACAGGTGAGCGGCGATGGCGGCCTCACGGCGGGCGGCCGTTTTATGACCGCTCCACTTTAGGGCCTCAGCCCATTCGAGATGAAGACGTCCCCAGTCAGGGGCATAGCGGGCCGCCTCCGCGAATTTTTTCACGGCAAGATCGGAGCGGTTCTGGGCGATGAGGGCTTCTCCCCACAGCTCAAGCGGATCAGCAAAATGGGGCGCAATATGATGGGCCCGCCGCAGGAGAGCGATCGCCCCCTCGATATTGCCGTCACTCAGTTGCGCGGTACCCCAAACCGTCCAGGCAAACGGAACATGAGGAGCGGCCTGAACGGCACGGGCGAACCAGTAATTGGCGCCTTTAGAATTGTGCAAGGTGGCATCGACAAGCCCGCGCATGCGCAGACAGTCAATACAGTCAAGCGGCGTCGCCGCGATCAGCTTCAGTGCCGCGGTGCCTTGGCCATCGCGGGCCAGCGCGTAGGCCATATAAGGCCAGAACTGACGAACCAGTGTCTCACGGCCTGCAGGTCCGAGGCTCGTCAGGCCAGCGTCCAGTTGGCTGCGCTTGGCCAGAGCCGCGACATCCCGGTGCAAAATCAGGCTGGCAAGGGTAATGACAGCGCTACGGACCAGTACCTGCTGCGCATTGTGAAGGGGAGGCAAGGCCTTGATCGTGGCATCAGCCGCAGCCGGATCATGAAGCCTGGCATAGGCGATGATATCGTTCATACGGGCGTTCTCTCGCGAGGTTAGGCCAGACCCTGATGGCATCGCCTCGAGGCGCTGATTATCCGCGATCTCAGCTTGATAATTACCCAGCTCCGAGGCAAGCACGCCTTCGGCCTGTATGAGGTCCTCCTTGCGGGCTAGTGGCGAGAGATCATCTTGTGCGCGGCCCTTCAGTAAGCGGATATATTTGCGCTGATCGCGCAGGGCTGCTTCATCATGCTGCAGCTGACCCTCGAGCGCGGCGAGGTTGCCATAGGCGATGACAAAGCCGGGCTTGATCGCAAGGGCGGCACGCAAGGCCTTGAAGGCGCGTCGCGTCTGGGCCTGCTGCTCGTAAATGTTTTCCAGGCCGATTTCGGCCCAGGCGCGATCAATCGCCGAACCCGAGGCAATCAGGTCACGATAGGCGGCCTCAGCCTGGTGCAGATGTCCCATGTTGAGGAGGTAGACCGCGTAGCGATAGGGCTGCGTGGCGGCGTAGACGCTCTTTGCCGCATCTTTCAGCAGCGTGGGAAGCGCACTGCTGGGTCCGCTGAAAGTTGGCCCTTGCTGCGCACCGACCCGGGCTGTGACTGCGATCTGGTTTGGAGCGACAGCATAGATTTCGCCGGAGATGCGGGTCTGACGGCCGAACCAGTGTGCAAGATAGGTGTAGAGCTGACCTATCGACACTCCGGTTTCCGGAATCTGCACACGTACATCTCGGCCCCAGTCATGGGCATAGGAAGAGGGCGCGCGGCTCGACTGGGTTTCGTTCTGTAGGCGCGACAACTGATCAAGCACGCGTGTCGCGATCAGCTCGCCGGTAAGACCCTGTTGCGACATGCGGGCAGGAACGCTGAACGGCTTGACCAGAAGTCCGTCGTCATGTGCTGCCGTCCACACCATGACGCTCGCGGCCGCGATGAGTGCCAGAACCACAAGTGCAATCGCACCCTCAAACAGGGCCTTCATCACCGCACTGAAATGTGCGAAGTGCTCAAAACGGTCGCCATCTTTGATTTGCTGCGCCTGCAGCCGCACGAGCCTGATCGCTTCGTCGAGGTAAGCATCGGCCTTGGCGCGGCTGGCTGCAGCAAGCGCCAGCGCGAGGGACGCATCGTCGTCCTGCGTTCCCTTTCCGCCGCCTTGCACTTCGCTCTGCATCCCGACCACGACAAGGCTTGTTGCAGGGCCGATGTTTACGTTGCGCGCGCTCCGACGCAATCACCTTGATGGCGGCACAGCTTCCCTGCCTGGTTGCCTTTATATACATATTTTTTATGTAATATACTTTAATTTACGATGCGTGATATGTTCTATCGAACTCACGTCACAAAGCTGCGAGCCGCCATCCATGGCCGACCTCATTGAGATCATCACCGCCAACCGCCTGCGCGACGGGGCGGTGGTCTACTGGAAGCAGGGCGGCTGGACCGTCACCCTCGCTGACGCCGACCAATTTACCGACCGCGAGACCTGCGTCGCGGCCCTCACGCTGGCACAGGAGCGGGTTGCGGCCGGGGAAGTCGTTAACCCCTACCGTTTCGAAGCGCGCCGCGACAACGCCATCGCCATTCCGGTCAAGGAGCGCGAGCTGATCCGGGCCAGCGGCCCCAGCGTTCATCCCGAGCTCGGCAAGCAAGCAGATCCTGCCACCGCCCCAAAGTTTCACGTCGCTGCGCCAGCCAAACCACCCAGACCCAAGCAGGCCGACGGCCCGGAGGCATTTGATGTATCGCTATGATGAATTTGACGCCCGTCTGGTCAGCGAACGCGTCGAGCAGTTCGCCCGCCAGATCGAGCGTCGGCTGAAGGGTGAACTGAGCGAGGACGAGTTCAAGCCCCTGCGCCTGATGAACGGCCTTTACCTCCAGCTGCATGCCTACATGCTGCGCGTCGCTATTCCCTATGGCACGCTTTCATCCCGCCAGCTGCGCATGCTCGCCCACGTCGCGCGTCGCTACGACAAAGGCTATGGCCATTTCACGACACGTCAGAACATTCAGTATCATTGGCCGCGGCTCATCGACGTGCCCGACATCCTGCGGGAACTGGCGAGCGTACAAATGCATGCCCTGCAGACTAGTGGCAACTGCATTCGCAACGTCACAGCGGACCAGTTTGCAGGAGCCGTCGCCGATGAGATTGAAGATCCGCGCATCCTTGCGGAAATCGTCAGGCAATGGTCGAGCCTGCATCCGGAATTTTCATTTCTGCCGCGCAAATTCAAGATTGCGGTGTCTGGAACGCCGGAAGATCGCGCCGCAGTTCGTTTTCATGACATCGGCATCGAAATCATACGCAGTGCAAGCGGTGACACTGGCTACCGCATATTTGTCGGTGGCGGCATGGGTCGCACGCCCTATCTTGGGCTTTGCATCGCGGACTTCGTCGCGCGCGACGATGTTCTCGCCTACCTGGAAGCCATACTACGCGTCTACAACATGGAGGGCCGGCGGGATAATATCTTCAAAGCCCGCATCAAGATCCTCGTCAATGCCCTCGGGCTTGAAGAAATGCGGGCCCGTGTCCGGCGGGAGTTCGAGGAAATCAGGAAAGAGGGCAGCCTCAACCTACCCGAACACGAACACGCCCGCATCGCCACGTATTTCGCGCCACCGAATTTTGAAACCCTGCCGGATACCTGCCTGGAATTTGAAACCGCCTGCGCCCGCGATGGTGACTTCGCAGCCTTCAGCCGGCACAATCTGAGCCGGCATCGGGCCAGTGGCTATGCCATCGTCACCATTTCGCTCAAACCGACAGGTGGCGTACCTGGCGACTGCTCCGCTGACCAGATGGATGGTCTTGCGCAGTTGATGGACGCGTTCGGGCTGGCAGAGATCCGCGTCAGCCATGAACAGAACCTCGTATTGCCGCACGTGCGTAAGAAAGATCTTCCTGCGCTCCATGACCGGCTTAAAGCGCTTGGTCTTGCAAGCCCCAACAGCGGCCTTGCCAGCGACATCATCTGCTGCCCCGGACTGGATTACTGCGATCTCGCCAACGCCCGCTCCATCCCCATCGCGCAGGAACTCTCCCGACGCTTTTCCGACCTTGCGCGGCAGGAAGAAATTGGCGAACTCAAAATCAAGATGTCAGGCTGCATCAATGCCTGCGGCCACCACCACGCAGGGCATATCGGTATACTGGGCGTAGACAAGAAGGGTGTCGAATTCTACCAGCTCCAGCTCGGCGGCTCAGGAGCGGAAGATGCTGCGATCGCCGAAATTATGGGCCCGGCGTTTGCAAAGGATGAAATCGTCGACGCCGTCGAGCGGGTGATCGCGGCCTATCTAAATCTGCGTCAGCCCGGAGAACGGTTTCTCGACTGCTATCGTCGTCTTGGCCTCGAGCCATTCAAGAATGTCGCCTATTTGGAGCAGCTCCATGCCGCTTATTAGAAATGGAGGCTGGGCGCACGACGAATACACAGCGCTGACCGATCAGGCGCCTCTTGCAGAGGGGCCAGTGCTGGTCTCGCTCACCCGCTTCCACAGCGAGCGCGAGCTTCTCCTGGCCCGCAATCAGCCCCTCGGTGTGCGCCTCAGCTCTGCACAGTCTCCCGAGGACATTGGCCCCGGGCTCCATCATCTGTCGCTCGTTGCCCTCGAGTTTCCGACCTTCCGCGACGGCCGCGGATTTTCCTGGGCCCGTCTGCTGCGCGCTCGTCTGGGCTTTCTGGGAGAGATCCGGGCGGTTGGCCATTTCCTGATCGATCAGCTCGCATTCATGGAACGCTGCGGCATCAATGCTTTCGATGGCGACGCGCGGATTACTCCCGAAGCGCTGGCAGCGGCGCGTGTGGAATTCCGCAACGTCTATCAACCTGCTGTCGACAGCCGTCCCACCATCGGACGGCTGCGGGCAAAGGCGCATCCGGTCGACTGGAAACCATGATTTAATCCGTAGACTGAGTATATCCTGCGCACGCAAAAACCTGATGCGTGCCAGACGCTGCTGGCAGCAGCGCGGCGCGTGCGGTACTGAGCCGGGCCTTACCTGCGCCCATCGCCCCTTGACCGCTTTGGTTGTCGCCGCTTAGGAACATCGCTGCCACATACTCGGGCTGGGGCTAAGGCAGGCTTTTGCTTCAGCGTTGGGCATCACGGGGACCCGGTGGCAAGGCCCCTGGCGGAACAGAGACATGGTTTTCACCGCCACACGGTTTTTGCGATCGGCCCAGCCAGCGGCGGCGTCGGGCCAAGGCAAGGATCCCAGCTTTCTGCCCTTAGCAACGTAGCCGGAGCTGTCTGGAGATTGGGATGATCGACCATTTCGCCAGCCATGGCGCCCTGCCGCCCCCCTTCGATGCCACGCGCGCGGAACGTGTTCTGGCCGACCTGGGACGCCTGCCCGATGGCCTGGCCGCGACGGTTGCGAGCGCTGTGGGCCATTCACCATTTCTGGCCAGGCTGGCGCAGCGCGAACACGACATCCTGGCTCCCTTGGCAGAAGCCGGACCAAGCGAAATGCTGGCCCAGACCCAGCGGCTGGCATTGTCGGCGACCTACGCCACGGATCCTAAGGAGGCCATGCAGCTGCTGCGCCGGGCCAAGCGGCAGATGGCCCTGACAGTGGCGCTCGCCGACATCGCCGGATTGTGGGGTCTTGAGGAGGTGACACGGGCACTCTCTGATTTTGCCGACGCTGCCGTGAAGGGCGCACTGCGGTTTCTGCTCCGGGATGCAGCAGTACGCGCCCACATCAATGCGGATGATCCCGCCACCCTCGAAGCGACAACCGGCCTTACCATTCTTGCGATGGGCAAGTATGGCGCCTATGAACTTAACTATTCCTCCGACATCGATCTCACTGTCTTTTATGATGCCCAGCGCTTTCCCTTCGCCACCAAGAACGGTGCGCGCGCCGCGGCCGTCGAACTTGTCAAGGGACTGGTCAAGTTACTGAGCGAGACCACCGTCGACGGGTACGTCTTCCGTACCGATCTTCGACTGCGCCCCGATGCCGGCGCAACCCAGGTTGCCATTTCACTGGACGCGGCCGAAGCCTATTACGAAGCCATGGGACAGAACTGGGAACGCGCCGCCCTGATCAAGGCGCGACCCTGCGCGGGAGATCCCCAGACGGGCGCGGAATTCATCAGACTGATCGAACCTTTTGTCTGGCGGCGCAATCTCGATTACGCGGCGATCGAAGATATTCATTCCATCAAACGCCAGATCCACGCCCACGCCGGCCACGGTGTCATCGCCATCGCCGGCCATAACATCAAGCTGGGCCGCGGAGGCATTCGCGAAATCGAGTTTTTTGCGCAAACCCAGCAATTGATCCTCGGAGGACGTGACCCTAGCTTGCGCGCGCGCGGAACCCTGGCAGCAATACATGCTCTGACGCTGCGCGGCCTGGTTTCCGCGCACGCCGCAGAAGATCTCGTCGACGCCTATCATTTTCTGCGCATGCTGGAACACCGCCTGCAGATGATCGAGGACCAGCAAACCCATAGCCTGCCTAAAAGTCCAGAAGAACTGCGCCGGGTTGCCAGCTTTATGGGTTACCACGATGAGGCAGTGTTCTCGCAGGCCCTGCGCGGTCACCTCGAGACCGTCCAGGGGCATTATGCGCGCCTATTCGAGCAGGCGGCACCACTGGCCAGCGCGGCCGGCAGCCTGGTCTTTACCGGCGTCGAGGATGACCCGGAAACGCTCGATACGCTGCGCCAGATGGGCTTTCATGAGCCCTCCCATATCGCTCAGACCATCCGTGGCTGGCATCATGGCAGAATCCGCGCCACTCGTTCAGTGCGGGCACGCGAACTTTTGACCTCCCTCATACCCGGGCTCCTTGGCGCACTGGCCAATACCGCCGACCCAGATGCGGCCTTCAATCAATTCGACCGCTTTATTTCGTGCCTCTCGTCTGGAGTGCAGGCGCTGTCGCTTTTTCTCAACAACGCGGAACTGCTGCAGCTGATTGCCAATGTCGCTGGCGCAGCGCCGCGACTGGCAACTCATCTGGGACGCAATCCAGCTGCGCTCGATGCACTGATGGATCCGGGATATCTCGGTGAGCTGCCGAGCCGAACGCGTCTCGAACAGGATCTGACATCGCTGCTGCGGCCAGGTTCCTCTTATGAAGAGATCCTCGATGCCGCGCGCAGATTCGCCCGCGAACAGATATTCCGTGTCGGTGTCCAGATCATCGAAGGCAATGCCGAGGCCGCTGAGGCCGGTCCGGCACTGGCCAATGTCGCCGAGGCGGTCATCCGTGCGCTCCTGCCTGCGGTAGCAGGAGAACTGGAGGCGGCGCACGGTCGCGTCGCGGGCGGTGAATTCGTGGTGGTGGCGATGGGCAAGCTGGGCGGCCGCGAAATGACGGCGACCTCAGATCTTGATCTCATCTGCGTTTACGATGCGCCAGAGGAGATCGACCAGTCAGACGGCTCCCGGCCACTTCCGGTTTCGACATATTATGCGCGGCTGGCGCAGCGCTTCATTGCCGCCTTGACGACACAGACCGCCCAAGGCGGGCTTTATGAGGTTGATATGCGCTTGCGTCCCACCGGCAACAAGGGTCCGGTGGCGGTTAGCCTGACCTCATTTGCCCGCTACCAAGCCGAGCAGGCCTGGACCTGGGAGCGTATGGCGCTCACCCGTGCGCGCGTGGTCGCGGGGCCGGCCCCGCTGACGTCGCGCGTCAGCGATGCCATACGCACCGCCTTGACCCGTCCCTCTGATGCAGCGCAGCTGTTTCACGATGCGTACGACATGCGTAACCGCCTGGCGGCGCAGTTTCCAGGCAGGAACCGCTGGGACATCAAGTACACACGGGGAGGGCTCATCGACCTGGAATTCATCGCCCAGACCTTGCAACTTGTCCGTGCTGCCGAGAACCCAACGGTGCTCGACAGCAGCACCATTGCCGCCCTCGCAAAGCTTGAGCGCGACGGCGCCCTTTCTAGCGACGAGGCCCTCGCCCTCATCGAAGCTGCCGCGCTGCAAAATGATCTCTTGCAGGTTCTGCGGATTACCCTCGAGGCAACACTTGACCGGGCCAGTGCCACGCCCGGACTGGAGGCCCTGCTGGCGCGTGCGAGCCACCAGCACGATTTCGCTGCTGTCGAGGCAGCTCTCACCGCGGCCCAGGCCGCAGTGCAGCAGATCTGGCAGCGGCGGATGGTTCCAGCCGCCGGGTGATCCAATTTGCCTGCTCTTCCTATAAACTAGGCGAATCAGCACTCGTCACCACCATGTCCCTGCTCAGACTTCACCGCATCGCCAAAACCTATGACGGAGGACTTGCCGCCATCCGCCGTCTGGATCTTGACGTTGAGCGTGGTGAGTTCATTTCGCTGATAGGCCCATCCGGCTGCGGCAAGTCGACCGCCTTGCGCATCATCGCCGGACTGATGGCGCCCAGCGAAGGAACCGTCGGGTTTCCCGAAGGCCGTCCGGAGATCGGCTTTGTATTTCAGGAACCGACGCTGATGCCCTGGCGCGATGCGCTGAGCAATACGGCCCTGCCCCTTTCCCTGCGCGGGGTGCCAGGTCCCGAGGCGCAGAGGCGGGCCCGCGAAGCCCTGCGCCGGGTCGGTTTGGCGGGCTTTGAGCACAGCTATCCCAGGGCACTTTCGGGCGGCATGAAGATGCGGGTCTCGATCGCACGCGCCCTGGCTTCGACGCCACGGCTGCTGCTGATGGACGAGCCATTTGCCGCCCTCGACGAACTGACGCGCCAGCAGCTCAATGATGACCTGCTCCAGCTGTGGCGTGAAGATGGCCTGACCGTAATCTTCGTCACGCATTCGGTGTTCGAGAGTACCTATCTGTCGCAGAAGGTGGTGGTGATGACGCCCAGACCGGGACGCATCTTTGACGAAATCCGACTGGCCGCACCGGTGGCACGCGATGAAACTTACCGCCTTTCAGCAGAATTCTCCGCCGACGCGACCAAGGTCTCTCAGGCACTCAAACTGGCCATGCAGGAGGGAAAAGAGTCGACCCGTCACAACCGCAACATTGCGATGGCATGAGCATGGAGGAGCCCGCAAACAAGTTCGAGGCATCGCGACACGCCCGACGCCAGCTGCGCGGCGCCGACCTGGCGAAGCCCCTCGTCCCGCTTGCGGTCGGCATGATTGTGCTCGCGCTATGGCAGGGCCTAACCCAGTATTATCACGTCTCTCCCATCGTGTTGCCATCACCTCTGGCAATCGCCCATGCACTCGTGACCCACTGGCGGCAGCTGCTCTTTGCAAGCTGGACGACCTTGTCGATTACGCTTGCCGCCTTTGTTCTTGCCGTGATCGGCGGTGTCGCCCTGGCCGTTCTGTTTTCACTCTCGAAACTGCTTGAGCATGCGCTCTACCCTTATGCCATCGTATTGCAGGTCACGCCGGTCATCGCGATTGCTCCGATCATCACGATCTGGATCGGCTACGACCGGATTGACCTTGTTCTTCTGGTTCTGGCCTGGATCGTTGCCTTCTTCCCCATTCTCGCCAATACCACCCTGGGCCTGCGTTCCGCAGACCATAATCTGATCGATCTGATGCGCCTTTATGGCGCTAACCGCTGGCAGATACTGACCCGGCTGCAGTTGCCGACCGCGCTGCCCTTTCTGGTTTCAGCAATGAAGGTCTCCGGCGGTCTTGCCCTGATCGGAACCGTGGTCGCCGAGTTCGCTGCCGGTACCGGAACCGCGACCGGGCTGGCCTGGACCATCACGCTGGCGACGCGCAACCTACAGATGGCCGAGGCTTTTGCCGCCCTGGTCCTGCTTTCCCTGCTTGGTATAGCCCTGTTTTTTTCCCTGTCCGCTCTGGAATGGCTGCTCCTGCGTCGCTGGCACGAGAGCGCGCTCAAAAAGATACAATAGCCGCGGAGTTGCGCCGGCGAGCAAATTGCGCCTAACCTCGGTCTGATCCGAGGTGAGCGAAGGGACGCAGGATGTTTGTCGAAGTCGAGGGCGCACGCCTGTTTTTTGATGTGGTCGGCGCAAAATTCATCCTCGATGGTCCAACCATGCGCGAAAAGCCCACCCTGATCGTCATGCATGGCGGTCCCGGCTTTGACCATTCGACCCTGCGGCCATTCTTCGATCGCTTCAGCGATACCCACCAGCTCATTTATATCGACCACCGTGGCAACGGTCGTTCGACCGGGGCGCCCCAGTCGTGGAATCTGGTACAGTGGGGGCGGGACGTTAAGCTTCTCTGCGATGCACTCGGCATCGACAAGCCAAGGGTTTACGGAAATTCCTTCGGCGGCATGGTGGCGATGTCATATGCCGCCCAGTTTCCGCACCATCCTGATAAGCTCGTGCTGTCCTCCACCGCTGCGCGCCTGCATCTGGAAACCACCTATCGCCTTTTGGAAGAGCGCGGCGGGCCAGAGGCCCGCCAGATCGCCGTGAAGTTCTGGACCCAGACCGATGCACAGGCGATGGACGATTACGTGCGGGTCTGTTTGCCGCTTTATAATCCCGGTCCGCCCAACCCGCAGGTTGCAGAAGGCTGGGCCCGGGCGATCCGTCGCCCCGAAGTATCGGCCCACTTCATCCTGGGTGAAATGCGGACCATGGACCTGCGCCGTGGCCTGCCCGGGTTTGGTTGCCCAACCCTGGTTCTGGCCGGCGGCTATGACCCCATCACACCACCGGTTTGCAGCACGGAGATCGCGGAGCTGATACCAGGCGGGCTGAGCCAGCTTCACATACTCAAGGAAGCAGGTCATGGCATCCACCGTGACTGTCCCCAGGAGGCGGAGCGTATTCTGCGCAGCTTTCTGGAAGGCTCTGGCTTATGAGCAAGAGCGGCACCGCGCCGCTCAAGCGTCATGTCGCGGCCGTCGTAGCTGGCAATGCGCTCGAATTCTACGATTTCCTGACTTATTCCTTTTTCGCCATCTATATCGGCGACACCTTTTTTCCCGCCAAGGATCCAGTAACCAGCCTGCTTGCCTCACTCGCCACCTTCGGCGCCGGGTTTGCAACCCGCCCGCTCGGCGGGGTCGTACTTGGCATGCTGGGCGACCGGATCGGGCGCAAGCCGGCCATGTACCTGTCCTTTACCTTGATGGGGCTTGGCATGCTGGGCGTTACGCTGACCCCGTCTTATGCCGCCATCGGCGTGGCCGCACCGGTCCTTCTGATCACCTTCCGCCTGATCCAGGGATTTGCCCTGGGCGGAGAGGTAGGGCCGACGACGGCGTTTCTGATCGAGGCACCTCCACCATCACAGCGAGGCTTCTACGGCTCGCTGCAGTCGGCGTCGCAATATGTGGCAACGCTCGTGGCAGGCGGTGTCGGCACCTTGCTGGCAGCGCTTCTCACCCACACCCAACTGGCTACCTGGGGCTGGCGCGTCGCCTTCCTGGCCGGAGCTGCCATCATTCCGTTTGGTCTGATGGTACGGCGCTCGCTGCCAGAGACGCTTGACGGCACGGTCTCCTTGCCCTCCCAGGCCTTACGCCAGCATTGGACCACGGTCGTATTCGGCCTGATGCTGATGGCAGGAGCCACGATTGCCACTTACGTAATCCTGTCCTTGACGACCTATGCCCAGGCAACCTTGCACATGCAGGCACAATGGAGCTTTGCCGCCACCGTGGCCATCGGGCTGGGCGGTGTCAGCGGCGCCCCCTTTGGCGGATATGTTTCAGATCGCAAGGGACGCAAGCCGGTGATGCTGGTGAGCAATGGCCTGCTCATGCTCTCTACCATCCCGGTCTACTTTGCGCTCTCCCAGCTGCGTTCCGGCCTGGTTCTGGTCCTCGCCAGCTTTTATCTGACCTTCTTGCTGGCGATGAATGCCGGGGTCGGGATCATGGCGTTGTGCGAACTGCTACCTCCCAAGGTGCGTTCGGGGGCAATGTCGACCATCTATGCGCTGGCCATTGCGGTATTCGGCGGCAGTGCCCAGTTCATCGTCGTATGGCTCACCAATCGGCTCCATGACCCCATGGCTCCCGCCTACTACATGGCTGCGGCCCTGGCCATCAGTTTCATCGCCATCGCGGCCCTGCACGAGTCGGCGCCAATCCGGTTGGCGCAATCGCGTTCGCCGCGCAGCTGAACAGAGCTAGCGGCAGCCTGTCACCTTGATCCAGAAGGCTGTGGATTGACGCTCAGGCTGACAGCTGCCTTCATAGACAACATCGTAATATAGGTCCTCATGATGAACGAAGCCACGCCGCGCGTCGAAGACGCCATCCAGTCCCGCAAATCCATTCGCGCCTTCCTGCCCGACCCGGTCCCACGGCAGCAGCTGGAACATATATTACGGGTGGCATTGCGTGCTCCGTCCGGTGGCAATCTGCAGCCGTGGCGGCTCTACGCGCTGACCGGTGCCGCCCGTGACCGGCTCGTCGCCGCGGTTCGCGAATATCGCAAAACTTCTCCCATGGGCGATGCTCCGGAATATCCCGTCTATCCGCCGCATCTGAACGAGCCCTATCGCAGCCGCCGCTTTCTTCTGGGCGAGGCGATGTACGCCACCATGAGTATTCCCCGTGAAGACAAGGCGGCACGCTTGGCCTTCTTTGCCCGCAACTGGGAATTTTTTGGCGCACCGGCGGGCCTGATCATCACCATGGATCGCCAGATGGGAGTTGGGCAGTGGGCGGATCTCGGTATGCTGCTGCAGAACATCATGCTCCTGGCCCGGGCCCATGGCCTGCACACCTGCCCCCAGGAATCCTGGTCGTCGTTTCATCAGGTGGTTCGCCGCGAACTGGCGATTGGCGAACACGAGATGGTGTTTGCCGGAATGGCGATCGGCTACGCCGACAGTGCCCATCCGGTCAACACGCTCCACTCTGAACGCGCGCCCCTGGAGGAAATCGTAACCTTCGTAGAATAACGCTGATCGGAGCCAGGTGACGACCACCATCCAAGGTAAAGCGAAGCGCTCTGGTAGGCTGTCAGCACCCAGGGTTTCGCCTGCACCAATCCTACACTGGTATGCATGACCTTGCTTGCTACCGCGCTGTCGTCGTTCATGTCAGGCCTCTGAGACCAGTCCAGCAGTGCCTGCGCCTTGCCACCACAGCGTTTGACATAGCGCATGCACGCTTCCTCATAGCTTCCGTTGCGAGCCAGGTACATTCTGGCCGGCACACCTGACCTTCCAAGCTTCAGTGGTAGCAATGCGATCGCAGAATTAAGCCTGTTTTCTATGTCACACAGGCATAATGGCGTGGGGCGCCACGAGCCTAGTATTTGGCCTTCAACGCCGGCAGAAATGCCCCAGTCACAACAAGCCGTCGCGCCGTTACTGCACATTTGGCAGGCCCCCCACGTGCATCATTTGCCTGGGAAGATATAGCGCCTACATTTCCCGCCTTTCTCACCTTGACCAATACGTTGATATCAACTTAATCTAGCCGATCAGAGCGGGATTCATGGCGAAGCAAAACATTTATGAACAGGCATGACGCGTTACCCTTCGAAGCCACACTCTATGTGAAAGAGCATTGCCTGTGCCTGGCAGCACAGCGCGCAGCACGGGCGCTCGCCCGCAGGTTCGATGCGGCATTTGCCCCGCTTAATTTGACGAACGGCCAGTTCTCACTTCTGATGGCACTGAACCGGCCGCAGCCTCCGCTGATGCGCGACGTCGCCAGCCTGCTCGCCATGGACCGGACAACGCTGACCGCCATGCTGAAACCCTTGGAGCGACGCAAACTTGCTCAAGTGCAGGTCGACGCCAAGGACCGTCGCGGGCGACGGCTGATGATCACCCATTCGGGGCGCGTCCTGCTGGCAAAGGCCTTCCCGGTATGGACGCGCACGCTCGGCGAACTCGAACGCGTCACCGCTGACGCCGAGGGCCTGCGCGCAGCGTTATGGGGCATATCATGAATAGCGGCACAGAACGGTCTCGTCGGGCGGAAGGTCCACCAGTTCAGAGATATTCAACCGGTCGTGACAGGAGGCTGAGATGGCACGCAGCGCATCACCGAGAGCAAGACCCACGTCCACGCGAATGATGGACACGAAGCACACGCTCCTGATGGTGGCGACACGCAAGGGTGCCTGGCTCTTCAAAAGCGATCCGGCGCGGCGCAACTGGCAGGCCGATGGCCCGCATTTTTTGGGTCATATCATCAATCACCTTGTGCTGGACCCACGTGACGGATGCACCATGTTGGCTGCCGCCTCGACCGGACATCTCGGGCCGACCATCTTTCGTTCCTCCGACAGAGGCAAACACTGGAAGGAAGCGAGGCTTCCGCCGGCCTTCTCAAGACAGGCAAACGGGGCGGGCCGCAGTGTCAAGAACACATTCTGGCTCACCCCGGGCCACGTGAGCGAACCTGGCGTATGGTATGCCGGCACCTCGCCGCAGGGGCTGTTCCGCAGCGAGGATCACGGCAAAACTTGGGAGCCTCTAGCCTCCGTCAATGACAATCCCGATTTTCAGGCGATTTGGGGTGATGACCAGGGAGGAACGCCAGACGGGCCGACCGTCCACTCCATCAATGTTGACCCGCGCGATGCCAGCCACCTGTATTTCGGCATGTCGAGTGGCGGCGTGCATGAATCAACGGATCGCGGTCGCAGCTGGACGCCGTTGCTCGCTGGCATGGAGGTTGTCGAAGGTTTGGATGTGACGAACATGGCCTTCCACGATCCACATTGTGTACGGCTCTGCCCCTCCAATCCCGACCGTCTCTATCAGCAGAATCACTGCGGCATCTACCGCCTCGACCGGCCGGGAAAAACCTGGGATCGCATAGGCGCAAAAATGCCCAAAAAGGTCGGTGACATAGGCTTTCCGATGGTGGTGCATCCCTATGACGACAAGACCGCCTGGGTCTTTCCCATGGACGGCACCTCGGTGTGGCCACGCACCAGCCCGGAGGGAAAGCCCGCGGTCTATGTCACCACCAATGCCGGTAAAACATGGCGCCGCCAGGCTGAAGGTCTGCCCGGCGCCCAGGGTTGGTGGACGGTGAAACGGCAGGCGATGACGAGTGATACGTCCACCCCTCTGGGGCTCTATTTTGGTACCACAAGCGGCGAACTCTGGATGAGCCGTGATGAAGGCGGACATTGGCAAAATCTGACCCGTCACCTGCCGGAAATCTATGCGGTGGAAGCTGCCTGCATGGTCTAAATCAGTCTTTCGTCTACTGTCTTCAGTCACTGGAAGAAAACGGAAAGCTTGGTCGACGTGCAAAGCGGAACAGCCAGAACATCGCGCAGCCTGCGGGCAACAGCTTTATCGTACCAGGCTAACAGCTTTTCCTCAGCGCTGTATCACAACAGCGCCCATGTTTCACGGCCTCTGATGAGTGGGCTCAGCGTCAGGAAAGCGCAATGAAGATCAGCATGGCCAGTCCGCTGCAATCCTACACCGGGGGCAGCATGCTTGAAGGTCATGGAAAGACCCTTGCCGAGCTGCTCGAAGACCTTGAGCGTCGCTTTCCAGGGATTCGGTTTCGCATGATCGACGAACAGGAGCGTATACGCCGGCATCTGCGCATTTTCGTCAATGATGCCCAGGTCTTCGACCTTCATCACCCTCTGCGACCAGACGATGAAATTCACATTGTCCAGGCGCTCAGCGGCGGTTAGCGCATCGCCGGCAGGATAAGCCGCGCCTCTAGCCCGCCTAAAGCGCTGCTCTGCAGTTCCACGCTGCCGCTGTAAAGCCGGGCAATGTCACGGGCGATGGCAAGTCCAAGACCACTGCCCGGTACGCTTTCGTCCAGACGCTCTCCGCGTTCACCGACCCGCATGCGCTCCTCTTCGGTCAGACCAGGCCCGTCATCTGCGATGGCGATGACGAACTTCCCGGCGCCATGCATCGCAACACGCACACGGACCTCGCTACGCGCCCATTTGCAGGCGTTATCCATGAGATTTCCGGCCATTTCCTCGAGATCCTGGCGCTCACCACGAAACCCCATGTCGGGCGGACATGTAAGCGAGATATCAATCCCGCGATGCCCGTGAATGCGCCGCAGAACCCGGCTCAGATCATCAAGCACCGGGGCAACGGGCGTAGATACGCCCAAGACTGCCTGGGCTCCTGCGGCGCGGGCCCGCATCAGGTGGTGATCGATATGCCGGCGCATGACCTCGACCTGACGCATCATGGCATCGGCCAGTGGTCCCGGATTGGCGGCGGCTTCACTTGTCAGAACTGAAAGCGGGGTCTTGAGGGCATGAGCGAGGTTTGAGGCATGGGTGCGCGCGCGCCCGACGACCTCCGCTGAATGCTCGATAAGCCCGTTCATTTCCTCAGCCAATGGCGTCAGTTCAGCGGGAAAGCGGCCTTCGAGACGACGCGCCTTGCCATCACGGACGCGTGCAAGGGCAATGGAAAGCCTGCGCAACGGCTTCAGGCCGACGCGAACCTGGATGAAAACCGCACCGATGAGGCCGACACCCAAAAGTGCGAAGGCCTCAAACATCATGCGATTGAACTGAGCGATGTCGCCCTCGAGGTCTCCCAGATCACCGGCAACGACAAAAACGAATGTCCGTGACGGTTCCTTCGCCGTTTCTCCAGGGAAAATTATGCGCTGCTCAGCGATGCGCACCGGCCGTCCATATGGACCAATGCTGTTCGCGTACAGGATGGCATCCGCCTTATGCCGTTTGGCGGGTACTGCGCTTGGCTTGATGGTCCGATCGAACAGCGAGCGTGAGATCCGTGCCTGGGCAAGATCAAGTCTGCCGGCGATCTCCGGCACGATTTCCCAATAGGATCCCGAGTAGATCCGTTCAAAGCGCGGATCGTTGAAGCGTCCCTGCAAGGTAACCTGGCCGGCTGGCGTCAGCGCCGCAGCCGCAATCATGCTGCCGAGATCAGCCGCGAGCCGCTCGTCAAACTCATCCTGCACCGCCGCCCGAAATACGCCTGACAAGATCAGACCACCAACCACAAAGCCGACAATGGTCCAAACTGCAGCCGCGGCGATGAGGCGCGAGGCCAGGGAGTTGAACTGCAGCCGCGGCCATAAGAAGCGCATGCCGCCGCCACGCCGGGATCCGAACACCCGTTCCTTGCGGTCTGACGCCGTCATGTCGTTCTCCGCGGCTGCACGTCGTGCCCGAATAATGGCTGATAGGTCACTTTATTGCGGCGGCAGCTGGCCTGGGTCATCCAGGCAATAGCCAAGACCTCTTACCGTTTGGATGGTATCCGGTCCGAGCTTTTTGCGCAGGCGCCCCACAAAGACCTCAATGGTATTCGAATCGCGGTCAAAGTCCTGATCATAGAGATGCTCAATGAGTTCGCTGCGGCTCACCACCTTCCCCTTGTGATGGGCGAGGTAAGAAAGCAGACGGTATTCCAGGCTGGTCAGCCTGATCAGGGCCCCATCGTAGGTGACCCTGCTGGTGCGTGTGTCAACCCGAAGCTTTCCGATCTCGATCTCTGCCGATGCATGCCCGGCTACGCGACGCAGTACCGCCCGCAGGCGCGCCAGCAATTCCTCGGTGTGGAAGGGTTTGGCCAGATAGTCATCCGCGCCCGCATCAAAGCCTGCAACCTTGTCGCTCCAGCGGTCCCGCGCCGTCAGGATCAGAACCGGCATCGTGCGCCCAGCCTTACGCCATTTTTCCAGCACAGTGACACCGTCCATCTTCGGCAGCCCGAGGTCGAGCACGATCGCATCATAGGGTTCCGTATCGCCCAGGAAATGCGCCTCCTCGCCGTCAGCAGCACTGTCGACGGCATAGCCGGCATCGGCCAGGGCCTTGACCAGGAGGCGCTGCAGATCACGATCATCCTCAACGACTAAGATACGCATGAGAAATCCCACAAAGGGTCAGCGATGATGCCTGGCCGGCAGCCGCGGGGCTGGGCGGCCGGCATGCGGGCCAGATGGCAGACTACGCGGACCATGGACCTTGCCGAGAACAGCGCCACTGCGTGCATCTGTATCGTACCAGACCATGTGACCTTGCGGTGTCATCCATTTGAGACGGTAGTGCATGCGACCATCCTGACCGCGGTAAGGCCCCTCCGCATCGTAAAACGTGCCAGGATGCGAGTGCCGGAACCTTGGCAGGATCTTGTCGAGCTGTTGCGCCGGTGCAGGCCCGGGGCCATGACCTCGGGCCAGCGTCGCCGCGGGTAAGGACACCACGATGCACAGGAAGAAGGTGGAGGCGCGCATAAGACCTTCTAGCGCGCCCTGCCTGAATGGTCGATGAACGGGCACCTCCCCCGGCGAATTGCCTCAGCGAGGCTGGCCGGACGGCTGTCAGGAGAAGCGCTCTGGCCGTGCGCAGCGTGCAGTGTGGGGACTTGAAGACTGTCGGGGTCCTGACACCGGCGGACCGATACCGCCCAGGGCGGCTCCCCACCGGGACCTCCTGTCCGCGCTAGGCGGCCGCCGACGGCAGCGCTGCCCGCCCGCGGCGGCGCAGATATTCCCCTTCACTGAGGCCAAGCATCCGGCTTGTCAGCTGCGCTGCAAATTCCAGGGCATCTTCAGCCCCGGCACGGGTTTCCGGACCAATACTGCGCAATAGCCGCAGCAATTCCTCATTGTAGGTGCACAATTCGCGCACGGTTTCCTCTTCCGCAGCGTCCAGCGCCGCCGAGATCGACACCGCGGCCGCAAACGGTCGGCAGCCAACCACCAGATCAGCGTAGCGAATCGCGCGCTCGCGCTTTTCGGCAGGTGCTGGACGGGCAATGTCTGGAACCCGCGGACCACCGTTGAACCCTGCCCGCTGGGTGGGGAGCGAGCCCAGGATTTCACGGCTGCTGCGCCCGATCAGCGCGTCAAGACATTCTGCCGCCGTGGCGCGCGCCTTGATCAGACGCTGTCCCCATTTGCCATAGCGGCGGACCTCAACCTCCTTGACGAGACCCATCGACAGCTCGGCAAAGCCAGCCACGGCCATGCTGAGTGCTTCAGGATCAAACTGGGGATGACGGGCACTGCATATGACTGACAGGTAGTTTTCCATTTCCTCGAGCAGAAGCTCGCCGACAAGCCCCATATCGGTTGCCGAAATCAGGGTATCGACCTGCTGGCGGGCGACAAAGCGCGGCAATCTCAAGGCTTCCCAGGGTCGGGCAAGGCGGTGCATGGTGATGACTGCGACGTAGGGGGCAGCATCGGGCACCCGGACGACAACCCGTTCATAGAGCCCTCGCAGTTCAAGCAGAATGGGCTCGCTCAGGCTTGGCAATCCGCGCGGGATCAGTTTCTGCAGCTCGACGATTTCCGGTCCGATCATCAGCAGCCGAAGCATTTCTTCGGCATCCGCCACGATCGCTTCGCTACCAAGCTGGGCTTTAGCCTTGGCCCGGCCGGCGTCATCCGTCAACGCCTCGGACATCGCGGCAGCCGCCGCCAGCCAGAATTCATTCGCCCGCGCCAGAGCGCCGGCTTCATCACGTGCGAGGAGTGCGGCCCGGCAGTCACTTACATAGGCGGCCATGGCTTCAGGCAGCAGAGTCTGTTCAAGCCAGGTCCAGACCGGACCAATGCTTTCGCGCGAGATTGCACCCTGACTTTTTGCCCGCCGCGGCCCGCTGGCGAAAAGATCCTCGAAGGGAGTGCAGAACAGCCGGCAGGGTGAGGCCACCCGTGTCCCCTGCGTGCCACGCAGATTGGGGCGCAGCCCCTGCAGGATGATCTCATGGGGCAGCGCCTGGCCACCCGTGAGCCGGTCCACCTCGACAGCCTTGGCCAAGCGCTGCGCCACCGGGATGGGCAGGGTCGACAGAAGACGGTGGAGGGTTTGCACCTTTTGGGGCGCCATCATGACGGCAGTCTTCCATGGCCCCCGCTGACCACCACGGTCGCGGACCTGCCACCCCTACTGGTTAACCCAAGTTCCGTTAACACCGCGTTGAACAGGGCAGGCAATGGTCACGGCGCGGCCGCTCGTCTATCCTCAGGCCGGGCTGCGAGCCCGAACAGGTGCCAGGTGCGGGGCGGAAGGTGCGACCAGGCGATTTCAGACGCTGGCGAAAGGACTTAAAGCTGTCCCAGCAGGAGGCCGCCAATGCGCTGGGGCTGAAGCGCCGGGTGGTCCAGTACTATGAAAAGGGTGAGCGCGACGGCGAGCCGGTAGAGATTCCCAAAGCCGTGCGCCTGGCCTGCTATGCCCTCGCCCAGGGCATTTACGATTACCACGGCCCGCGCGATTAGCCGGCCCTAGTGGGCATGATGATGCAGGATCTCGTCATTGAGCCCGGTGTCGTAGGCAAGACCGGCCGGGGTCAGGATGATCTGGCGCGGCCACTCGGCGCGGGCCACGCCTTTACGCTCCAGGGCATGCCAGACCTTTTCGTTGAACAGTCCGGTGGCATCACGACTGGCAACGGTGGCATCGCCCAGGTGGAAATGATCTCCATGGGCATTGGGAAAGACATGGATGGTCACCTCTCCATCCCCCGGCCCCGCCATCGCGGCCTGAGGAAGGCCGGCCAAGACCTGCAGGAGGGTGAGCGTGCGCAGCTGCAAGGGATTGAGTTTGAGCGGATTGGTGCGTGGCGGCATATCGTTCTCCAGTTCAATGCGTATAGTCGCCAATGCGGCCATACTTCAAGGAGGCACCCCTTATGGAGGCGTTGCTGAAAGACATCCGGGTCATTGACTTCGGACGCTACATTGCCGGGCCCTACTGTTCGGCCCTGCTCGCGGATTTCGGGGCCGAGGTCATTCGGGTGGAGAAAAAGGACGGTCGCGAGGACCGCACACTCATACCGCTCGCCCGCAATGCAGATGGCAGCCCCCGGGAGGGCGCGATGTTCCTGCAGATGAACCGCGGCAAGAAGAGTCTCACCCTCGATCCCATGCATGAACGCGGCCGCGAGGTCGTACGCCGGCTGATCCGCAGTGCTGATGTTGTCGTAGCCAACCTTCCAGGTGACACTCTGACTGCCATGGGGCTCGACTGGCCCACAGTGCACGCGCTCAATCCGCGCACGATCCTCGCTGCAACCTCCGCTTTTGGGCTTGATGGCCCCTACGCCCGACGCGTCGGCTTTGATGGGGTAACGCAGGCAATGAGTGGCGCCACCCATTATGGCGGCTGGCCAGAGCAGCCCGTACGTGCCGCAGCCCCTTATGTGGACTTTGGTACCGCCTCCTTGATGGCCTTCGGGGTCATGGCCGCGCTCCGTGCGCGCGAGCAGACGGGACAAGGCCAGCTCGTCGAGGGGGCGTTGCTGCGCACCGCGATGACCTTCTTCTCTACCATGCTGATCGAGGAAGACGCCCTTCACTGCGGCCGAACGCCCACGCTCAATCGCAGCCAGACGGCAGCACCGTCAGACATTTACCGGGCCAAGGATGGCTGGCTTACCGTCGCGGTCAATGGTGATCCGCTGTTTCGCAGAGTGTGCAAACTGATTGGTGCGACGGATTGGCTGACAGATCCGCGCTTTGCCAGCGATGCCGACCGTGGCACCCACAGCGAAATCATCAGTGAACGGATTAATTCCTGGTGTGCCCTCAGAACCCGCGATGAGGCCATTGCCGCCTTCGAGGAAGCCCGGGTTCCTGCCGGTCCGGTGTACACGATGGCCGAAGCGCTGTCCGATCCACATGTCAGGGCCTGCGAACTTTTCCGTCCGGTCGATTTTCCCGGCTTACCTCCTGCCGTGGTCGCAGACACACCCGTGCGCCTGCATGCGACGCCTGGCCAGGTGCGCGGACGCCCGCCGCTATTGGGAGAACACAGCGATGCGGTTCTGGAAGGGCTTGGCTACACCTCTGCCGAGATTGCCGCGCTGCGCACAGCTGGGGTGGTCTGAGGCAAAGCCGCAGCGCCATTTCCGCTCTGGCACCGACCAGTCAGACGGACGAGACCATGCATACCACTGACTTACCGCCGTGGATGGCGGACAAACTCAAGACTGGCTTTCAAGCCAGGTCCGTTATCAGCAAGCACAAAGCGCGCCTCATGCAGGCGCGCGACAGCTGCCACGAGAGACAGCCCCAGCCCTGTACCCGGCGAATTACGGCTTTGCTCAAGCCGTACAAAGCGTTCAGTGACCCGCTTGTGCTCCGAGGCCGGAATGCCCGGGCCGTTGTCAGCAACAGATAGTACCACAACGCCACTGCGTTCTTCGAGACGGACGTCAATTTTGCCGCCCTCAGGAGTATATTTGATCGCGTTGTCGACGAGATTGGCGAGGGCCTGGCTGATCAGAGTCCGGTTTGCCTCCAGCGTCAGGGGCTCACCCAGATCGACAGCAAGTTCGATTCCCTTCTCTTCCGCCACCGGAGCGTAGAGTTCGGCAACGCCCTCCACGACGCTGGTCAGATCAACCAGCGTCATCGCCTCACGTACCACACCGGCCTCGGCCTGGGCGATGAGCAGAAGCGCGTTGAAGGTGGCGATAAGGTGGTCGGTCTCTGCGATTGCCGCATCGATTTGCGCCGCGGTATGGGTATCAGGATCGAGGCGCGTTGCTGCAGACTCAAGCCGGTTTCGCAGGCGGTTTAGTGGCGAGCGCAGGTCATGGGCGACAGAATCCGTCACCTCACGCATGCCCTTCATCAGCTGTTCGATGCGGTCGAGCATCGAATTCAGGTTGGACGCCACAAGATCAAATTCATCATGGGCCCGAGAAACCGGAACCCGCCGCGTCAGATCCCCCGCCATGATCACCTTGCTTGTGGAGTTGATCACGTCAAGGCGTCGCAGCAGATCACTGCTAAGAAGAACACCGCCGCCAAGCGCGAGCAACAGAAGCAAGCCCACAGACCAAGGCAACGCTGTTGTGAACAGCCGCTCGCTTTCGTACTGTTCGTGAATATCCCGGGCCACTAAAAGATGTAGTCCGCCGGTCAGATTGAAGACAAATCCCCGGGCATGGCGGGTCTGTCCGTCTCGGTCATATTTGAAGTTCTGATAGTCGCTCTCGCGCGCGCGAACTTTCGGCCAACCATCAAGATTTCCCGCAATGCGCCGGAATCTCGGGTCAGTCAGCACATAGAGCATCTGTCCGCCGCGCATTGAGCGCACATTGAGGGCATTGATCAGCCCGACCAGCCCCAGCTCCTGGTATTGCCCCTCAAGAGCTGAGAGCTCCGCCGAAACGATGGAATCGGTTTCCGAGTTGAGAGCACGCTTGGTATTCCAATAGGTAAAGGCAAGGATTGCGGTCGTGGAGATCGCAAAAAGGGCGACGTAGAGCAGGACAATACGAAAGGCGACCGTACGCAGCAGGCCGATACGCCATGTCTGCGGCCGGGTCTGCACCTCGTAGGGGGAATGATCTGCGTCCCGCCGTGCGCTCCCCGAACGTTCCTCCACGACAGCAGCTCAGCCACGCGCCCGGATCATGTAGCCGGCGCCGCGAACGGTATGCAGCAGAGGTACGTCAAACCCCTTGTCGATCTTGGCCCGCAGCCGGGAGATGTGCACATCGATGACATTGGTCTGGGGATCGAAGTGATATTCCCATACACTTTCGAGCAGCATTGTGCGCGTCACCACCTGGCCCGCATGCCGCATGAGGTATTCGAGGAGACGAAATTCACGCGGTTGCAGATCGATATCAACATCACCGCGCCGGGCAGTCCGGGTCAGAAGATCAAGTTCAAGGTCCCCAACCTGCAGCAGCGTCTTGACCGCGCCGGGCTGGCGACGGCGCATCAGGGCATCAAGCCGTGCCAGCAGTTCAACAAAAGCGTAAGGTTTGGTGAGATAATCATCACCTCCCGCCTTCAATCCCTTGACGCGATCATCGACGTCGGACAGGGCCGACAGAAACAATACCGGCGTGACGTTCGAGTGTTCACGTAGCTCTTCCACCATCTTCAAGCCATCCATGCGAGGCAGCATGCGATCGATGATGGCGACATCATAAGGCCGCGAGAGCGCCAGGGTCAGACCGAGTTCGCCATCAGCTGCGTCATCGACGACATGTCCGGCCTCCTTGAGGCCATTGACGAGGTAACGCTGAGCTTCCAAATCGTCTTCTACTACCAGAATACGCATGACCACCTCATCCTCTTTCCAAGACTAGCTCTTCGGACATTCCCGGCAGTTTTGGGCTAACCCGACTGCACCGCCCGATCATTTACCGCTCAGCCACGACCACATCTCAGCCCTTCTGCTTGATGGTGAGTGCGACATAGCGTTCGCCTACCTGCGTCATGAGCAAAGCGAGGACACTTTTACGCCCAAGCTGACTGGCGCGACTAACTGCCTTCTGCACCTGTTCTGGTGTGCGCACTTTATGGTCGCCGACTGCGATGATGACGTCTCCGGGCTCGACGCCCTTGTCTGCCGCGTCTCCATTGGGATTGACTTTGGTGATGACAACGCCATCAACCCTGGCATCGAGATTAAAGTGGCGGCGCGTTACTGGCGTGAGCTCTGCGAGGCCCAGCCCCAACGCTGTCAAGGTTGGCTTGATCGTGTTATCCGGTCTTGTGTAGCGGGCCACTACCTGGGGCTGGCGCAAGGCAATGCGCGCCGTAAGATGTTTAACATGTTCACCCCGAAGAACGGTGAAACTGGCAAGTTGACCGGCTGAAATATTGGCTATCTGCTGCGTCAAGTCGCGGCTGTCGTGTACTCTTCTGCCATTGAGCGCCATCACCACGTCACCCTGGCGGAAGCCCGCCAGCTGCGCGGGGCTATGGGGCAGTACGCGCGCCACGATCGCTCCGGTAATATCAGGCTTGCCGATGCTGGCAGCCATCCCGGGCGTGAAATCCTGGATCTCGACACCGAGCCAGCCACGTGAGACTTTGCCATGGGCCTTGAGCTGCGCCACGATGGCATGAATGGTCGAGGCGGGAATTGCAAAGCCGATGCCGACGCTGCCACCGCTCGGAGAGTAGATCATCGTATTCATGCCGATCACCCTGCCCTCGATGTCAAAGGCCGGGCCTCCGGAATTTCCGCGATTGATCGGGGCATCGATCTGGATGTAGTTGGTGTATTCACCATTACCGATCGTGCGTCCGAGACTGGAAACGATCCCGGCCGTAACCGTGTTGGAGAGGCCGAAGGGGTCTCCCACCGCGATCACCCAGTCGCCCACCCGTACATTGCGGTCATTGGCAAACTGCACCGCGGGCAAGGGCTTGCCGGCATTGATTTTGAGCAGCGCAATGTCGGTCGCAGGGTCGGTTCCCAGCAGCTTGGCGACAAATTTGCGTCCGTCCTTGAGCTTGACCGTGATCTTGCGGGCATTGGCTACCACATGATTGTTGGTGACGATGTCGCCTGACGGATCGATGATGAAGCCAGAGCCCATGGCGATGGGATGCTGCGGGTGAGGCATGTCACGGAAAAACTTGCGCAACGGCGCAGGCAGGCTCTGCGCAGAAACCTTTGGTTCGGGTTTCACCTTTTCGTCGACGGTAACCGTCACGACACTTGGTGCCACCCTCTCGACAAGATCGGCGAAGCTGAAGGGGGCGCCCCGATCCCAAAAATGGGGCACGCGCTGCTCGGGCACATTATCGGCAAGTTCGTCCCGGCTTGCGCCAGAGATGGTGCCACGGACCCCGGGAAGATGACCGACGGCGGCGACAGCGGCCGGAGCGAAGGCTGCGAGCCCTGACGCAGCCCAGGCAAGAAATACGGTTGTATAAAATAGCCGCCGAGTGTTCCTCTTGCTGACCGGCGCTGCCGCACTGTGCGTCTCTGAGCCTTGCGCAAACCTCTGCGCCTCGTGCCCGGTCCCAACCAGATGATCGATCATCAACCTCTCCTGCGGGAGATGACCTCGCCCGCAGGCTGCGATCACATCCCAGCCTGTCCATATCGCGGTGAACTTAACTGATTATGTATGTCGGATTACGTATACATTACAATCGACGCCCGCAAGGGGCCAATCACGTTCCCGACAGCTGCACCTGCTATACCGCGCCCTGCACCCTTTTGCGGGCCTTCAGGACTACGGCCCCGGCAACTCCGGCGGCGACCACAAGGATGAAGACCGGACCAAACCACAAAGCGTAGGTCTGAGGCATCAGCGGCGGCTTCATCAGAATGAAATCACCATAGCGGGATACGAGATAGGCGGTTATCTGGCGGTTTGACTGGCCTTCGAGGATTCGTTTGCGAATGAGCCGGCGCAAATCCGCCGCCAATGGAGCATTGGACTCATTGAGGCTCTCGCCTTGGCACACGACACAGCGGAACTTCTTCTGCAGCGCCACCGCACGGGCCTCAAGCACCGGGTTGGCCAGGTGGTCAGGTCCGTTGCGGTCCTCGATCTGCGGTGGCAGGTGCGGATTGGCCAGCGCCGGGGAGGCCAGCACCGGACCGAGGGCGAGCACCAATACCGCGATCCAGCGCCTCATTCCGCCGGCACTCCCTGGGCTTCGGTCATAGCGACCGTCGCGCGCCGCCGCAGCCGGGTGGTCAGGCTCGCAAGCCCGCCCAAGGCCATAAAGACGCCACCGAACCAGATCCAGGGTGCCAGAGGATTTTCGTAGGCGCGCACGGTCCAGCGCCCGCCACTGCGCGGATCCCCCAGAGCCAGATAAAGGTCGGACAACCCGGTGGTTCGGATGGCTGTATCGGACGTCGCTACACGCTGAAGCGGGAAACTGCGCTGTTCTGGTCCCATGGTGGCGATGTGACGCCCTCCCCGGCTGACGTCGATAACCGCGCGCTCCGCCTCGAAATTCGGGCCCTTAATTGGCTCGACGCGTTTGAGCGTCAGAGTGTAACCGCCAACCTTCATCGACTGGCCAGGACCAAGCACATCAAGGGCGCTAACCCGCCATACCGTAGTTCCCGTGATCCCGATCAGTGTCACTCCAAGACCAAAATGTGCCAGAACAGATGCCCACCGCGACAGTGGCAGCGCGCGGATGGGGCGGGCCTTCACAAGATCAAGCACACTTGAGCACATCACCCATACGGCAAGCGCAAAAGCTCCGGCTGCCGCCACCGAATGCGGCGCCACCACCGCCAGAACCACCACAAAGGCAACGCCAGCCATCGCCATCGCCGGCAGCAGTGTGCGCACAGCGTCACGGAAATTACCCCGGCGCCAGCCCAGACGCGGCCCGAATGGCAGCAATACCATCATCGCTACGAAGATGGGGGCAAAGGTGATGGCGTAATAAGGCGGACCAACACTTATCTTGGCGCCGTTATAGGCCTGCAGAGCGAGAGGATAGAGCGTACCGATAAAGACCGTTGCCGTCGCCGCGACCAAAAACACATTGTTGATGAGAAGCGTGGTATCCCTGCTGGCAATATCAAACTCCGCACCACCCTCCATTTGCGGCGCACGCCAGGCAAACAGAGCCAAAGCTCCACCGATCGCCAGTACCAGCATGATGAGAATGTAGGATCCACGCTCCGGATCCGTGGCAAAGGAGTGAACCGAGGACAGGATACCGGAGCGCACCAGGAAGGTGCCGATCAGGCTGAGAGAAAATCCTCCGATCGCCAGCAGCAAAGTCCAGGTCTTGAACGCCCCGGTACGCTCGGTCGCAAGTGCCGAATGCAGAAGTGCAGTGGCCAGTAGCCATGGCATCAAGGCCGCATTTTCCACTGGATCCCAGAACCAGAAGCCCCCCCATCCCAGTTCATAATAGGCCCACCAACTCCCCAGCGTGATGCCAAGCGTTAGTGCAATCCATGCCGCTAGCATGAACGGCCGCGCTGCCCGTGCCCAAGCCGCATCTGCAAGCTTGGTGATCAGCGCCGCAGCCGCATAGGAGAAGGTCGCTGATAGCCCCACATAGCCGATGTAGAGCATCGGTGGATGCAGGGCCAGACCAGGATCCTGCAACAGAGGATTGAGGCCATTGCCCTGGAACGGCGGCGGATCAAGACGAAGGAACGGGTTGGACGTGAACAGGGTGAAGACCGCAAACGCCAGGGCAAGTAGACCCTGGACTCCAAGAGCTGCACTGGTGAGCCGCTCTCCTCCGCGCTGCAGCACTGTCATTGCTGCAGTAAAGATGCCGAGAACCAGCAGCCATAGCAGCATCGAGCCTTCGTGATCACCCCACACGCCGGTGATTTTATAGAGCAGCGGCTTGTTCACCGCCGAGTTCTGCGCGATGTTCAAGATCGAAAAGTCATTGGTGACGGCAGCGTAGGTCAGGCAGCCGAAAGCCAGCGCGATAAAGACAAAAAATCCCATCGCCGCGCCAGAAGCCATCGCGCGGGCCCGCACGGCATTGGGCCGCGCTCCGACCAGGCCGGAGATTGATTGCACCAGCGCGAGCGCCATGCTGAGGGACAGCGCCAGTTGTCCGAGTTCGCCCGTCATAAGCCAGCCTTTGCCTTGATCATTCCATTGGGATCGGCATACGCACGCCAGCGCCCTGTCTTCTTCAGCGCCGCTTCCACCTCTGGCGGCATATAGCGCGCATCATGTTTGGCCAGGACCTGGCTTGCGATGAATGTACCGCTGTTATTCAGTTTGCCAATGGCAACGACGCCCTGACCCTCGCGGAACAGGTCCGGTAGCACGCCGTCGAAATCGACCGGGACCGTCGCCTTGCCATCCGTTACCTTGAAGACCACTGCTGCGCCCTTGCCATGGACGACGCTACCGCGGGCGACAAGTCCGCCAATGCGGAAGTCCACGCCAGGCCGCACATGCTCCTTTTGGATCTCGCTCGGGCTGTAGAAATAGAGCACATTCGGACCGAGGGCATTGAGAACCAGCCACGTACCTCCGCTGGCAGCGATCAGAAGCGCTACCGCGAAAGCCAGGCGACGGCGTTTTTTGACATTCATAAGCGGAACCCCTCGCTGGTCGCGCAATTCTTGACAAGTATAGGATCTAATACCTCCGCTCTCCAAGCGGACCAAGGTCGCAGTCATGACCGCAACATGACAGCTAGCCCAATGCTTTCGTCTTGACCCCCAGCCCCGGCGCCACTATTGGGGGCCGGAACATTACCCCTTCAGGAGGGGCGTGCATGACTGTGCAGCCCGTGCATGGCGAGGCGACCCCGGCATTCGCCTCGATCAGGGATATCATTGCCCAGACCCCGGTTGAACCAGTCTATGTGCTGTACCCGGAAAAGTTCCGCGTTGCCGCCCGGCGCTTTCTCGACAGCTTTCCTGGCGATGCCCTTTACGCGGTCAAGGCTAATCCCGCCCCCCAGGTGCTTGATCTGGTGTGGGCCGCTGGTATCCGCCATTTCGATACCGCCTCATTGCGGGAGGTCGAGCTCATCAAGGCGCGATTTCCCGACGCCCATTGTCATTTTATGGCGCCGGTGCGCCTGCCGGGTGCGGCCAGAGATGCCTTTCACCGCTATGGCGTTACGGATTATGTCGTCGACTGCGATTTCGAGCTGGACAAGCTCCTGTCCGAGACCAGAGATCCCAAGCGGCTGCGCATTTTCGTCCGTATCGCAACACCCTTGGGCGGGGCGGTGCTGGAGCTGTCGAGCAAGTTCGGGACGCCACCGCAGGAGTCCGCACGGCTGCTGCGTCGGGTTGTCGACGCAGGGGCTAAACCCGCCCTCACCTTCCACGTCGGATCACAATGCCTGTCACCGTTCTCCTACGCGCAGGCCATCGAAATGGCCCGGCGTACCGCGACGCTGGCAGGGGTCAGGATCGAGGCCCTCGACATCGGTGGCGGCTTTCCCGGTCCTTATAGAAATAATGATGTACCGCCCTACCACTGGTACTTCGACACCATCCGCGAGGCGCTTGACACTCTGCCGCAGCCCATCCCGGTGCTTTGCGAGCCCGGTCGGGCGCTCACGGCCGAAGGTGTATCGCTTGTCACCCAGGTCATCCTGCGCAAAGGTGACACGATTTACATAAATGATGGCACCTACGGCTCCTTTGATGAGCTTACCCTGCCGGGATGGAGCGCGGACTATCCCGTGCGCGTCTTCAGCCTTGATACGGCCGGACGGGTGCGGGAGCGTGACACCCAGGGCACGGCGTTTCGCGTTTATGGTCCGACCTGCGACACCTTGGATGTGCTGCCACGCCCGATCACGCTGCCGCAGACGATCAAAGCCGGCGACTTCATCGTGTTTGACAATATCGGTGCCTATTCCGTCGCCGTACGCACCAGCTTCAATGGCTTTTACCCTGATCGCTGGGCCATTGTCGGCAATTAAGCCACTGCAGACATGCTAGCCGGAGCGTTGCGGGTGGCGCCTGCTCTCACCGGAAGATCGTGCACTGTCCGCAACGAGGCCGCGATTGCTGGACCACCCACTTAGGCCTGGATCTCATGGCGCTCGCGGGTGCGGGCAAACACGATCTCCTTATATTTGTCAGCGGCATAGCCCACTTCCCAGGCACTCTTAGCCAGGAAGACAAGCGCACCATCGCGATCCTGTGCGATCTGATTGCGATAGGTAGACACAAATTTCTCCAGCGTCGCATCCGGACCCGTGATCCAGCGCGCGGTCTCATAGGGTGACGGTTCAAGCTCAGCATCCAGCCCATATTCTGCACGCAGACGCGAACGCAGCACATCCAGCTGCAGAGCACCGACAACGCCAACCACCCATTGTGCACCCAGCATCGGCTTGAACACCTGGGTAACGCCTTCTTCAGCCAAGCTTTCAAGCGCACGAGTCAGGTGCTTCTGCTTCATAGGATCGGAAAGCCTGACCCGCCGCAAAATTTCCGGTGCAAAGTTTGGGATCCCTGTGAAAAGAATCTTGCCGCTTTCCGATAAGGTATCGCCCACACGCAGCACTCCGTGATTGGGAATGCCAATGATATCGCCGGGAAAGGCCTCATCTACGGTTTCCCGTTCCTTGGCAAAAAACAGAATCGGGTTATGGACCCCGAGCTGCTTTCCGCTTCCGGACTGACGCAGCTTCATGCCACGACGAAAGCGTCCTGAAACCAGGCGCAGGAAGGCGACACGGTCGCGATGATTGGGGTCCATGTTAGCCTGGACCTTGAAGACAAATCCCGACACTTCATCGCGACCAGGTTCGACCTCGCCTTCACTCGTAGCCTGGGCCCGTGGTGGCGGTGCAAAGCGCGCGAGTGCCATGATCAGCTCGCGCACACCAAAGTTCTTCAGTGCCGAACCGAAAAAGACCGGAGTCTGATGGCCCTCGAGGTAGGTCTTCAGATCAAACTCGGCAGAGGCCCCACGCACCAGCTCGACATCGTCATTGAGGCGGGTGACGTCCTCAGCTGCAAGCACGGACGAAAGCGCATTGTGGCCAACCCGAGGCAGTTCATCACCGCGGCTCGAATATGGAACAAACTCGCCACTCGCTATCTCGTAGATGCCGCGGAAGTTCAGCCCCATGCCTACCGGCCAGTTCATCGCGGCACATTCGAGCTGCAGCTGGTCGGCAATTTCATCGAGCAGTTCGATCGTATCGCGCGCTTCCCGGTCCATCTTGTTGACGAACGTGATGATCGGAATGTCACGCAAACGGCAGACTTCAAACAGCTTGCGGGTCTGAGCTTCGATGCCCTTTGCCGCATCGATCACCATCACGGCCGAATCGGCGGCGGTCAGGGTACGATAGGTATCTTCCGAAAAATCCTCGTGGCCAGGAGTATCGAGCAGATTGAATATGGCGCCCCCATATTCGAACGTCATAACCGCACTGGTTACCGAGATCCCGCGCTCCTGTTCGATTTTCATCCAGTCCGAACGCGCCCGCCGGGCCTCACCACGCGCCTTGACCTGGCCGGCCGCGTGGATGGCACCACCGAGCAAAAGCAGATGCTCGGTCAAGGTGGTCTTGCCCGCGTCAGGGTGCGAGATGATGGCGAAGGTGCGCCGCCTCGCGGCCTGCGTCGCAATGGTTTCGAGGGGCTGGCTCATGGGCGCTGGGCTCTAGCAGGCACAGCCCCGAAGAGCAACAGCGACGCACAAGGTCGGGCGAGACCCTGCCCGGGACCATGAGGGGTGCGGCCGATGTTCGGCCCCGGCCGCGGTCCAGAGGTGGCCGGGATGGCCCCTTGGCGCACCGCCATTCGTTCGGCTCCGCATGTCCGACGACCCTACCGTGCCCGCTTGAATCGTATCCAAGTCAAATTTGAATCTTGCTTTGCCCCTGATTGGCGCAAACCGCTAACACTTCGGCCTTATGCTGGCGAACGCGCATGATCCTGCGCAAAGGGAGAAGCATCACATGGGCGAGCGGTCTGCCGCCTTTGGCGGGCTTTTGATTGGCATCACGATTGTCCTGGCGTTGGCTTACAGCCTTGGTGACAGCCAGCACCTCATCAGCTGGAGCTTTGACGCGTTAAGGGACGGTGGCAGGTTTGCCGATCAGGTAGGGCGGCGGGCTGCAGCCAGACTGCAGCGCACCCTTTAGGCACCCAGGGACATCAAACGATGGTTTCGTCAACAAAGCTGCGGCCCTGACGGTCCTCGATCTCGACGACCCACAGGTCCGGATCAAAGCGCCGCTGCTTGTCAACAAACGCGGCTGCCGTCTTCTCGTCACAAGGTCCGCCAAGCGGGCGCATCCAGACAAGCCCGCCCTCCGCGCCTGCCCGCGCTTGAACCAGAATCGTGGTTGTTCCATCGAGCGGCGAGAGCTTGATGATGACCGCACCGGCATCTTCAGATCCCTTGTGCAGGACATATCCCGCCGCCCCCGCCACCTCTGCCCTGCGGATGAGGGCACGCACATAAATCCCGGGTTTCAGGCGTGGCTGCATGGCATCTCAAGGTCGATCAGATGAAACTCCCGCGCCAGAGCGAAGCCGGCCGCACCGTCAACGCCGAGCCATTCTTCCCCCTGTGGCCGCCAGCTCGAATGTACGAGGACCGGGGTTACACCGTCTGCGGAAACAAAGGGCAAGAGAAGTTCCTCTATCACTTCGGGCCGGACTTGATCGCGTCCGGGAATGGTTCGCCTGGCGACCCCAATCGCACCTTGGGCGATAGCGCTGAATCTGATCAGCCGCTGACGCCGGTGCGCTTTGAGGGTCCTGTTGAGCCAGTCCTCACCCGCAAGATCGGTGCCAAATGCCAGCTGGAAAACCGTGCCGGCGAGCCGACAGATCACACTTTGACCGATCCTGACTTCAAACAGCGCACAGCCACGCAGCACCTCTCCGAGGTGCACAGGATCAAAGGCCCTATGCGAGGGCAGGCTAGCCTCACCCGCAAGAGCGAGCCAGTAGTCGAGCAGCTGACGATTGAGCCCATGAAGCCCAAGACGCGCCGCCTCATCGCGCACATGGAGGCAGTTCATGGAGCGAGTCTAGTCCAAAGCGACTGTGTCACGCTACAGTTCACGGCACGAGATCAGGCCGCAGCCCCCCGGCGCAGGCGCCGGCTGGGCAGCCGCTGGACCCCTTCGGGCGTGGGATTGGCGTGTGGCAACAACAGCCGTACCGTCGTCCCCACACCGAGCTCTGATTCAATCACGGTCTGCCCGCCATGCATGGCTGCCAGCGCCTTGACGAGTGCAAGGCCAAGGCCGGTACCTTCCTGCGTGCGCACATGGGTACCTTCGGCCTGCTCGAAGGGACGACCCAGGCGAGCGAGATCTGCGGAATCAATCCCGATTCCGGTGTCGACGACCACAAGTTCGATCCCATGTGAAACGGGACTGACGTGCAACGAGACGCAACCGCCGCGCGGTGTGAACTTGACCCCGTTGCTCAACAGATTGACCAACATCTGCTTGACGGCCCGGCGATCCGCATAAACCCGCTGGCACTCAGCGGGGACCTCCATGCGCAGCGCCACGCCCTTACGATCAGCCTGGATCTTGACGTAGGCAAGTGCCTGGCTGGCGACGTCATCGAGGGCGAATTCCTCTTCGGCAAGTTCAAATTTTCCAGCCTCGATCTTGGACATGTCGAGTACGCCATTGATGAGTTCGAGGAGGTGGTTGCCGGACTCATGGATCAGGCGGACGTACTCGCTGTAGCGTGCTACGCCGATTGGGCCAAAGATTTCCTCGGTCATGACCTCTGAAAAGCCGATGATCGCATTCAGCGGCGTGCGCAGCTCGTGGCTCATATTGGCCAGAAATGCGGACTTGGCACGGTTAGCCTGTTCGGCCAGATCCCGCGCATCAATGAGATCACGTTCATGGGCCTTGCGATCGGAAATATCGCGTGTGACAGCGACAATATCGACCGCGTCCGCGTCAGCCCGTGGCGCCGGCCGACAGCGTATTTCCGTCCATAGATAGGAGCCATCCGCACGCCTTTGCCGCACTTCGGCGGTTGCGGCGCGACCAAAATAGCTGGCCTCGACAAAAGCCGCCTGCAGACCCTTCAGATCCTCAGGATGGACAAGCGCCGTCGGCGCCTCGCCGATCAGCGTTTCAGGCGACCGGCCCAAAAGGTTGCGTGCCGCCGGGCTCGCAAAGCAGATGCGCCCGTCTGCCGAGTGCCGGGTGATGAGGTCCATCGCATTATCAGCCAGGAACCGATACATCGCGGCGCCTTCGGCTGCGGCCAGATCGGCCTCACGCTGGCGATCCTGGGCCGCTGCCGCAATAAAGGCGGCCTGGATGATGGCCACGAATGCCGGCGCCGCATAGAGGAGCCAGGCCGGCAGATGTGCCGCTGCGTGCAGGCGAGATGCCGGCAGCACGCCCAGGGCCTCAGCCGCTGCCACGGCAATCAGGGCCAATGCCGCAGACAGTCCCGCCCGCATGACTGCTGGCCTGCCGCCGGCCAGCGCCGCCTCCGCCGGCACCAGCGCGAGCCAGATGATGAGCGGCGAGTTGACGCCGCCGGTCAACGCCGCCAGATACCCGATCAGCCCGGCAAACCCCGCCAGGCTGGCGCTTTCCAGAAGGGTCAGCGGGACCCGCAAATAGGCCAGCAGGGCAAAGCACCCCGGAAGCACCAGTGCGCCAAATACGATCCAGACCGGCAGGTCGGGAGGGCCAACCAGCACCAGGTAGGAGACCGCCACGAGCAGCCCGAGACAGGCCTTGATCGACTGAAGCACGGCAAAGCGGCGACGCGCCGGGGCTTCGTCTGGATAAGCCGGAATGCTCTCTTTGGCCAAGGTTAACAGCCTGCCTTGATCGCGTCAGCTGGCGGTCGCGATGCGCGCCGCCCTTGGTAATACTTTCCTCAATATCATTAACGAATCTTGAATCCCCCGGTCCCGGGTTGGCAATTTCCAAACCTCTGCGTCATCACTTGTTAAGCCTTTCGCGCAAAAGCCTTCCGCTGGGCAACGTTCCGCAAGCTTTGCGCAAGCAGTTTGTGGCACTGTGCGCGCCAATAGAGGTGGCAGGACCTTGAACCAGGTACAGTCCGCACACGCGCTCACTAGCTTGAATGAGCCTCCTTCCGGGGCAGACTCTCTGCGTCAAGCTCTGGACTGTCTGCGTATTGGCATCACGCTTTATGACGGCAGCCAGCGCTTCAGCTATGCGAACCGGCACTACTTCTATCTCTTCCGCGAATTTCCAGGGCACGACCAACTGGTTGGCCGCAGCTATGACGAACTCGTAAGGCTGGAAGTGGAAACCGGCGCAACCCGTCTGCCCGACGGGGTTAGCGGGCTTGAGGCCTACGTCGCGTCGCGATGCCGGCAACTCGCCGAGGGCACCTCCGCACCGCGTGACATTTTCCTCGATGATGGACGCATCATCGAGATCAAGATGCGTCGCACACCGAGCGGCTCTATCGGACTGTGGGCCGACGTTACCCAGGCACGGGAAAATTACGGCCGGCTGACAAATGCGGTTGAGATGTCTACTGACGCCTTTGCCTTTTGGGACAGCAGGGATCGGCTGGTCATGTGCAATGCCGGCTTCGCCCAGATTCACGGTCATAGCGGGGAACGTGCGCTTCACGGCATCGGTTACGAGGATCTTCTTTCTGAAACGCTAGACCACGACCTCATCGCCCTTGATGAAAGCCGTACCGACTTCATGGCGCGCCGCCTGCAGGCCCATCGCGCTCCCGCCGGGGCCATCACCATGCGTCTCAAAACCGGTCAGGCTTTCCTCTTGCGTGAGCGCGCCATGCCGGATGGCGGACGGGCAAGTGTCTTTACGGACGTCACCGACCGGACGCGAACCGAGGCAGCCTTCGCGGAACAGGGTCAGGTACTCGCGCGCACCCGTCATACCCTGGAACGACAGAACGAATACCTGGCCGCCCTTGCCCGCCGTCTCGATGATGCTGAGCGCAGCGCCACTGAGACGAAACAGGCATTCCTGCGGACGATGAGCCACGAACTGAAGACCCCGCTCAATGCCATCATTGGCTTTTCCGATCTTTTGCGCACCAGTTCCGGACGCTTCTCCCCCTCCCAGGTCACCGAATATGCCGACCTCATTCATGGTGCTGGAAACAACCTGCTAAGGATGCTGAACCAGATCCTCGATCTCACCAAAATCGCATCCGGTCAGTTCCGGCTTCGCCGTGATAGGCTTCGCGTGAGCGCTGTCTTTGGGCGCGCCTGCGAGAGCGTGGAGGATGCGGCGCACGCCAAGGGACTCAACCTCACGGTTGACTGCCCCGACGATCTGTCGATCACAGCCGATGAGGGCGCACTTTTGAACGCACTCGGACAGGGCCTGCACAACGCCGTCTCCTTTACAGGACATGGCGGCAACATCCGGCTGGCGGGATGGCGCGACGGCAGCCTCCTGTGTCTGCAGATCGACGATGATGGTCCTGGTATCGCGCCGGAAAAACTGCCGTCACTCGTGCAGCCCTTCACACAGGTACCCGTCCCAGGTGCCGAACACCATGGCGGTGCCGGGTTGGGATTGACGCTGGTCAAGGCGATCACCGAACAGCTCGGGGGCCAGATGACATTGTCCTCGGAACCCGGCAAGGGATTTTCGCTGGCACTGCGGCTCCCCGCGCAGTAGGGCTGGCAATCCACAAGCGGCGGGGTTGGCGGGGCTGAGCGCTGCCGGCGCAAGCCGGGCGGGCGCCCGTTTCGGGCTTGCCACGGGAATCGTCCACCTCCCTGTTACCCGGACTTGAAGGGGCCTCCGGCCCGGGCTAGAGCAGCCACTGCCCGCCCTTGCCAAAAGAGGACGTCATGAACTGTGGTGCGCTCATCCATGCCGGCCTGGTGCCGCTCCTTGCGACCAGCACGCTCGGCGAGGCCGCCGGGCTTCTGGCGCAAGCACCGGTGCAAAGCCTGCCTGTCGTCACCGCAGAGCGTGTCTATGTCGGCGTATTCGGTCTCAGCGAGCTGCTGGCACGCATTGTGCCACGCGTCGCGGTCGCTGGTGACATGAAGGCCAATCTGCGTTTCATTCCCGACGACATGAGTGAACTGCACACCAGGTTTGAGGCCATAGGCGCAGAGCAGGTCGGCAAGTGGTGCAATCGACAGGCCGCCTTTGTCCGGCCAGACACACCCGCCATCGAGGCTCTGCAGCTGTTCTGTCGTGGCCACAGCATGCTCCCAGTGGTGGCAGCCGATGGCAAACTGCTCGGTCTGCTCTCCCCGTCCGCGGCAATCCGTGTCATAAGCTCCCGACCGGACCAAACCTGATCAGGGGGTATCATGGCGCAAGGCACGGCGCTGTTCTGGACAGCGACCGGCATACTCATCTTTACCTATGCTGTGATCATCAGTGATCGTGTCAACCGCGCGGTGATCGCCCTTCTGGGCGCATGCATCATGGTCATCGCCGGAGTTCTGACCCAGAATGAGGCCATTGCAGCGATTAACTTTAATGCTCTTGGCCTCCTTGCAGGAATGATGATGATCGTGGGTGTCGCCCGCAAAAGCGGCCTCTTCGCCTATGCGGCCATCGTCGCGGCCAAGCTGGTGCGCGGCTCCCCGGCAGGTCTAATGGTGGTTCTGTCGCTGCTGACCGCGGTCTTTTCAGCCCTTCTTGATAATGTCACGACGGTTATGCTGGTGGTCCCCGTGACGTTCGTAATTGCAGAGCAATTAGAACTTCCGGTTTACCCTTTTCTGGTCGCCGAGATATTCGCAAGCAATATTGGCGGCACCGCAACCTTGATCGGTGATCCGCCCAATATCCTGATTGGAACTGCTGCACACCTGTCGTTCAATGCCTTTCTGGTAAATCTTGGACCACTTGTGGTGGTGCTTCTGGGCCTGCAGATCATCGTCAACCACCTAGTCTGGGGGATGCATCTGAACGCCGATCCAGAACGGCGGGAGCGTCTGATGGGGCTGAGAGCATCAGCCATGATCGAGGACAGGTGGCTACTCGCCTGCTCCGTGGTGGTGATTGCTGCCGTGATCGCAGGCCTTGTCCTGGCGCGCCGGCTTCAGCTCGACGTAGCAACCGTTGCCCTGAGCGGTGCCGGTGCATTGATGCTCCTGGAAACCATTCCGCATCATCATCGTAAGCATAGCGAGCTCGTCGCCCACGCCTTTGGCCAGATCGAGTGGATTACGCTGTTTTTCTTCATCGGGCTCTTTGTGATCGTTGGCGGCGTCGAGCATGCGGGCGTGCTCGACTGGCTGGCACTACATCTTATGAAGGCGACACAGGGTGATCCCTTCAGAACCACCACCGCCATTCTTTGGGGCAGCGCCATCCTGTCGGCAATTGTCGACAACATCCCGTTCGTGACCACCATGATCCCGCTCATCCAGCACCTGGAAGGTGCACTTCGTGGCGCGCATGACTTGGCGCCCTTGTGGTGGGCCCTGTCTCTTGGCGCCTGCCTCGGCGGCAATGGCACACTGATCGGGGCTAGTGCCAATCTCACCGTTGCCGGTCTGGCCGAGAAAAATGGCGTGCACTTTTCCTTTATACGCTTTGCCGCCGCTGCCATGCCCATGATGCTCGCGGCGATAGTCCTCGCTCAGCTTTACCTCAGCTGGCGCTATTTTTAGGCCTGTCCGGCAAGATCACCATATGATGGTGCCAGCCGAGAGAGCCTCTCCCCTGTCTGCATGGCCTGTTGCGCGCCGGCATGCTATGAGGGCACATGAAGAGGCTTTACCTTCCCTTATTGATGGCCCTCACGCTCGCAGGCTGTACGGGCCTCGGCGGTCCGGCCACGCAGCACAGCCAGCCCTATCGGGCAGGCTATGAGGATGGCTGCGCTGCAGCTACCGGCGCGGGAACCGCGGCCTATAAAGACACGGCCGTGCGAAACAATTCCGCCTATCAGACCGTACCTTCTTACCGCGCTGGATGGAACGCCGGCTATCTGAGTTGCCGGCGCACACCGACGGGTATGGGAACAGGCCAGTCCTCGATCCTAAGCCAGCCAGGGCCCGGTCATTAGACCAGGCATATTGCCGCAAAGGCCATGGCACGCACCAGTCCCACGCTCTGTTCTCATTACCAGAGTGAAGGCTTTCGCTTCCTACGCTCCAAGCCAACACCCGTCCGCCGGCAGCAATGCAATCGCGTCAGCATATGTCTGCCGGCATCCGGCCTTGGGAGACGGGTCAGGAATATTTCCGTTCCGGCCACCATGGATAATAGCGCGGCATATCACGCGACACCTTGTCGGGAAATTTGGCCGGTCGCTTTTCGAGAAAACTTACCACACCTTCCCGTACATCTGCAGACGCTCCACGTGCATAGATACCCCGACTGTCAATCTTGTGAGCTTCCATAGGATGATCAAGAGCTGACAAGCGCCACATCATCTGACGGATCAGTGCAACCGAAACTGCAGACGTGTTGTCACGGATTTCCCCTGCTATCTCATAGGCGCGAGCAAGGAGCTGATCAGGCGGCACTACTTCCTTGACGAGACCTCCGGCAAGAGCTTCCGCAGCCGGGAAGACCCGACCTGACATGCACCAGTCCAGCGCCTGCCCGATACCAACGATCCGCGGCAGGAACCAGCTCGAGCAGGCTTCAGGAACAATACCCCGACGCGAAAAAACAAAGCCAAAACGTGCTTGTTCGCTCGCAATGCGGATATCCATGGCCAGTTGCATGGTCGCCCCGATACCGACCGCTGGACCATTGACGGCCGCGATGACCGGCTTCAGACAGTCAAAGATGGCCAGGGTCACGCGACCACCGCCGTCACGCACACGCTCGTCGGAAAAATCAACGCTGTCGGCAGGCCCTGCATTGCGTTCCGGCCTGTCATCCCGCCGGGTGGCATTGAATGTGTCGGCACCCTGCGAGAGATCCGCACCGGCACAAAAACCCCGGCCAGCTCCCGTGACCACAACGGCCCGCACCTCATCGTCCTCATTCACGCGTGTGAAGACGTCGATCATCTCGCGCATCATCGTGGCCGTGAAGGCATTGAGCTTTTCCGGACGATTGAGGGTAAGAGTAAGGATGCGGTCACGTACTGCGACCATTACCTCCTGATAAGGACCATAATTCATTGGCGTTTCCTCACATGCTGTTGTGACGGAACTCTAAAGCAGAAATTTTCCGAAGCAAGCTTATGAGGCGCGAGCCAGAAAGTGACATCAATGGGCGCCGTCGCCCCCCTATTATCAGATGGATTGAGCATGCAGCTATTAGCGGACAAAATTCGGGGGCCGGCAAGCCGGCCCCCGTAGAAGGCGCACAATCACAGTAGGGCTTCAGGCGGCCTGTTTTTGCGGCGCGAACCGGGTATAGAAGCTCTGATTGGTCTGGGCCATTTCGAGAAGCAGTGCACAAGGCTTGAACCGTTCACCAAACTTTTTCTCAAAATTGCGGCAGCGTTCCACAAAAGCCTTGGTTCCAAGCGTGTCGATGTAAGAGATCGGTCCACCCGTAAACGGCGCAAAGCCCCAACCCAGAATGGCGCCCACATCGGCATCGCGTGGATCGGTGATAACCTTCTCTTCGAAGCAGCGGGCAGCCTCAAGCGCCTGGATGGTCAAAAACCGCTGCTTCATTTCCTCCACATCGGCGTCAGTCTTCCAGGCTCGGCTGGCAATCATGTCCGGCCAGATCCGCAACCGCTTGCCGTCATCAGAATAGTCATAAAAGCCCTTGGCGTTCTTACGGCCCAGGCGGTGCTTGGTCTCCACCATATCGGCCAGGAACTCTTCCATGGCGTCAGGTGTATTGGTTCCAAGGTCCTTGCGGGTCTGGCGCACGACCTTGAGCGGCGTATCGAGACCAACCGAATCGAGCACTTCGAGCGTACCCATCGGCATGCCGGCCATACGTCCGACATTCTCGACCATGGCCGGATGTATACCTTCTGCCACCATCGCAAGACCTTCGCGGGTGTAGGTACCAAAGCAGCGTGAGGTATAGAAGCCGCGGGAGTCGTTGACGACAATTGGTGTCTTTTTGATCTTCTGCACATAGTCGATGGCAACGGCCAGCGCGCGTGAGCTGGTCTTCTTGCCCAGAATGATCTCAACCAGTCCCATCCGGTCGACCGGCGAAAAGAAGTGAATCCCGATAACGCTTTGCGGTCTCTGGCTCGCTTCAGCAAGGCCGGTGATGGGCAGGGTCGAAGTATTGGTGCCATAGATCGCCGAAGCCGGAAGTACTGCTTCTGCCTTCTTGGTTACCTCCGCCTTGACGGCGCGATCCTCGAATACCGCTTCGATCACAAGATCAGCGTGAGCAAGTCCGGTATAATCGGCTGTAGCCTGAATGCGACCCAGCACTTCCGCCTTTTTTTCCGGTGTTGATTTGCCGCGCGAGATCGCCTTGTCGAGGATCCGGGCGCAGTTCTCCTTACCCGTATCTGCACGCTCCTGGGTAGAATCGATGAGGATGACCTCAATTCCGGCGAGGGCCGAGACATAGGCAATACCAAAGCCCATGACCCCTGCTCCAATCACGCCCACGGTCTTGACCTCGCTTTTGGGTTCACCCTGGGGTCGACGCGCGCCTTTTCCAAGTTCCTGCATCGACAGGAACAGGGAGCGGATCATGTTGCGGCTCTCCGGCTGCATCAAAAGCTTGGTGAAATACCGCGCCTCGATTCTCAGGCCGGCGTCGATCGGAACAATGAGCCCCTCGTAGACGCAGGACAGTATATAGCGTTGCGCCGGGTAGTTGCCGTAGCTTTCCTTTCGCAACATGGAGCTGCCCATCGTAAATGCCTGGCCGCCGCCCGGCGAATACGGACCACCGCCCGGAACCTTGAAATCCTTTTTGTCCCAGGGCTGTACTGCCTCCGGCTTGGTACGGAGAAAGGCTTTGGCCTCCGCGAGCAGCTGTGCGGCCGGCACGACCTTGTGCACGAGTTTCATTGCCAGGGCCTTCTGCGGGTCAATGCTCGAGCCCTGCAGCAGCATCGGCAGGGCCTGCATGGCGCCTATCAGGCGCGGCACCCGCTGCGTACCTCCGCCACCGGGCAGGAGGCCGACCTTGGCTTCCGGCAGTCCAAGCGCGATGCGCGGGTCATCCGCAACAAAACGATAGTGGCAGGCCAACGCCACTTCCAGGCCGCCGCCAAGCGCCAGACCATTGATCGCAGCCAGAACCGGCTTGCCGCAGGTTTCGAGCTGGCGCAACGCCTTGTGGAAGACCATCACGCCGTCGAAGCGCCGCTTGGCCGCGTCGGCATCTGATGAAGTTGCCGCCCCGGCAGCAGCATTGTCCTGCATTTCATCAAGCGCAGCGCCGGCGCAAAAGCCATTGCGTTTGCCACTGGTGATGATGATTCCGGTGACCTGCGCATCCGTCGCTGCGGTCTGCGCGATCTGTGCAAGTTCGCCAATGGCAGAATTGGTCAGCACGTTCATGGTGCGCCCGGGCACATCCCACACCACCGTGAGAATGCCATCGCTGTCGCGCTCGATCTTGAAATTGGTGAAGCTCATGAGTTCAGCCTTCGTTGTGGTTTGCCGGCTGGACAGGTGTCCAGATTCTGGGCCTTCCCGCCGGCAGGATTCTTTGGACCCGCTATCAAATCCGTTCGATGATGGTTGCCGTCCCCATGCCGGCACCGACACAGAGTGTCACCAGGGCGGTGCTGAGATTGCGTCGCTCGAGTTCATCGAGAACGGTCCCGAGGATCATCGCACCGGTCGCGCCAAGAGGGTGGCCCATGGCAATGGCACCACCGTTCACATTGACCTTGTCGTGATCAATGTTGAGCACGCGCATAAAGCGCAGCACCACACTGGCAAAAGCCTCATTAAGCTCGAAAAGATCGATGTCGGAAGTTGTCATTCCTGCACGTTTCAGAACCTTTTCGGTCACAAGAGCAGGTCCGGTCAGCATGATGCAGGGTTCAGAGCCGATCGATCCAAAGGCCCGAATGCGCGCGCGCGGCTTGAGGCCATTTGCCTTTCCAGCTTCCTTACTACCCAGCAATACGGCCGCCGCGCCATCGACAATGCCGGATGAATTGCCCGCATGGTGAACGTGATTGAGAGTTTCAACCTGGGGATAGCGTTGCTGTGCCACCGCATCGAAACCGGCAAATGCGCCCAATTGTGCAAAGGACGGGCTGAGCGAAGCCAGCGACTGCATGGTGGCATCAGGACGCATGTGCTCATCGCGGTCCAGAATTGTCTGGCCAATGATATCTTTGACCGCGATGACAGAATTCTTGAAGTATCCCTTTTCCCATGCATTGGCTGCCCGCCGCTGGCTCTCTACGGCATAGGCATCGACATCGTCGCGCGAGAAGCCATCGAGTGTCGCAATCAGATCCGCGCCAATACCCTGGGGGGCGAAGTAGCTCTTGATCGCGATCGCAGGGTCCGTCGACCATGCCCCGCCACTGGCACCCATTCCGACACGGCTCATCGATTCAACGCCGCCGCCGATGGTCATGTCCGACTGGCCGCTCATGACCTGGGCCGCCGCCATGTTGGTCGCCTCAAGGCCGCTCGCGCAGAAGCGGTTGATCTGAACCCCTGCAACGCTATCCGAGTAATCTGCATTCAGCACCGCAATACGGGCAATGTCCGATCCCTGCTCACCAACCGGATCTACACAGCCAAGCACCACGTCATCGACCCATTGGGTGTCCAGCTGATTGCGGTCACGGATGGCCTGCAGCGCCTGTGTCGCCAACTCGAGCGCCGTCACTTCATGCAGCGCGCCGTCCTTCTTGCCCCGTCCACGTGGCGTGCGGACAGCATCATAAATGTAGCATTCCGTCATTGGTTTCTCCTGCTCGGAAAATTAGGTGATCGCGCGGTCCCGTCCCGGGCACGCGTGAAATCAGCGATAGGGGTAAGGATGCTAGTCAGCGGGAATCATCCCAAAGCCAATCGCACGTGGTGAAGGACGTGCGGTTTCTTGGTGTTCGGCCAGACGGTGATCGATGGCTTCCAGACCGAGCTTGAGCTCGGCGAGGCTTTCGTCGATGTCACGCCGCTGGCGTTCAAGGGCATCGATGCGCTGCACGAATTTGTCGCGTGAGTGCGCGAGTTGGGCCATGCCGCCATCGCCAGGCGTGTAGAGGTCGAGAATTTCCCGCATTTCCGCCAGCGAGAAGCCAACCCGGCGGCCCCGCAGGATGAGGGTCAGGCGGGCACGGTCCCGGCCCGAATAGATACGCGCTTGTCCCCGGCGGCTGGGCGACAGGAGCCCCTCCTGTTCGTAGAACCGCAAGGTACGCGCGGTCACGGAAAACTCCCGGGTGAGTTCACGGATAGTATAGGTACGGCTCATGAGCTTTCCCGCCCAGAGGTCTTTGCCCTGGCACGGCCCTTCTGTTCACTCCCTGAACAACCGTATTCCGTTGACGTGAACGTAAAGCAAGATAAAAAATGAAAGGGGCGCAAAACTTCGCGCCCCTTTCCGAAAATTGCGCGGATAATCCCGCTACTTGGCCTTAGCCAGGTTTTCGGCGGCAAAATCCCAGTTGAGCAGCTTGTCGATAACAGCGCTCACATAGTCCGGGCGCCGGTTCTGGTAATCGAGGTAGTAGGCGTGCTCCCAGACGTCGATGGTCAGGAGAGCTGCGGCGCCGCCGACCAGCGGGGTTTCGGCATTGCCCGTCTTCAGCACTTCGATCTTGCCGCCACGGGCTGCGATCCAAGCCCAACCAGAGCCGAACTGGGTCTTGGCCGCTTCGGCAAACTCAGCCTTGAGCTTTTCAAGCCCGCCAAAAGCCTCGATTGCCTCCTTGAGCTTGCCGCCGGGCTGGCTGCCGCCGGGCTTCAGGCTGTGCCAGTAGAAGGTGTGATTCCAGACCTGCGCGGCGTTGTTGAAAATGCCAGCATTCTTGCCATGGCTTTTGCGGATGACGTCCTCGAGCCCCATGCTCTCGAATTCAGTGCCCTGGACCAGTTTGTTGAGGTTGGTGACATAGGCCTGGTGATGTTTCCCATAATGAAAACCGAGCGTGTTCGACGAAATTACAGGCTCAAGTGCCTTTTGGTCATAGGGCAGCGGCGGCAACGTGAACGGGTCGGCCATAGCAAAACTTCTCCTAAAGTGCGTTTGTGCAAATTTGCGAGCTCAGGCTCACGGCAACGGTCCGGCAGGCACTAGTCGACCCGCCCAACCGGTAACCAATTAGAGCATGGCTGGTTCCGCTTCTGCTACCGCTTTTTGAGTGCGGCAAGGGCACAACCTTCAGCTTGACCGCACGCGAAGACCAGCACCACGAGCGCCAAGTTCAAAGCTTATCTAGTCCCAATATCCTGCCCTGTTCCGGATGCCCCGCGAAACACGTTGATGATACTGGACAATTTTCATTGTTAACCGCCGACCAGCGAGCCTCGGCTGCAGCTCGCCAGGGAGGCAAGCCTACCCGGACACGTTAACACGCACGACCTTTGCGGGAGTTCTGCGCTTTCGCCGCGATCCGGGGTCACCGGAGGTGGCCGCGCGGCTACGCTCTTCACTTTCCTTCGCCAGGCGCAGAGCACGTAATCGCTCGGTCTTATGCGCGATGGCCGCGCGTTCTTTTTCGATTTCAGCAAACACGGTCGCCGTCAGCACATCCAGAGGGCTAGACATAGGGTCCTTTCCATCTCGGCACAGTCGAGCCACATCCGCCAGACCGGTATCCGGGCGACCCGACTTTCAACACAGCGTTAACGCGCCGCACCACAGATGTGTTCCAGCCAGCCACATCATCCGCTGAGCAGAGCTTCCTTGCGAACCCAGTCAAGAGCGCGGTCAAGGCCGCGGCGGAGACGGGAAAAAAGCTCATCAATTTCTACTTCAACAATCACCAGGGGCGGACAGATCGCCAGCCTGTCTCCCATCAATGGGCGGACGATTACGCCTTCTTCCTGCGCGAAACGCGCAGCCGTCAGGGCAACCTGGCGGCCACTATCGAAGCTTTTACGGCTCTGCTTGTCAGCGACAAGCTCAATACCCCCGATCAGGCCAACACCTTGCGCCTCTCCCACCAGCGGATGGGTGCAAAGCGCCTGAAGCTGCTGCTGAAACCGGGGAGCCATTCGTGCCGCATGGCCCACAACGTCACGGGTCTGATAAATTTCGATCGTCTTCAGCGCAACGGCGCAGGCCACCGGATGTCCACCATAGGTGAAGCCATGACCAAAAGTCCCGATCCGGCCGCTTTCGGCCTCTACCGCAGCTGCAAGCTCGTCACCCAGCAAGACAGCTGAGATCGGCAGATAAGCGGACGATAACGCCTTGGCAATCGTCATGCTGGCAGGTTTCATGGCGTAGGTCTCGCTGCCAAACCACTTCCCGGTTCGACCAAAGCCGGTGATAACTTCATCAACGATAAGCGGTATGGCATAGCGCTCGAGCACCTTGCCGATCTGTTCCCAATAGCCGCGCGGTGGCAGGATCACACCGCCTGCCCCCTGCAGCGGTTCTGCGATCATTGCCGCAATGCGGTCTGGTCCCTCTTTCTCAATGAGGGCGGTCAGACCGGCCGCCATCCGCTCAGAGAAGGCGGCTTCGTCTTCGTCCGTTCTGCCGGCCCTGTAATAATGCGGGCATTCAGTATACCGGACAAAATCAAAGGGAAGATCGAAACTGCGATGATTGGCTGGCAGCATTGTCAGTGATGCAGACGCCAGAGTCACTCCATGATAGGCCTTTTCGCGACTGATGATGGCTTTCCTGTTCGGACGGCCGAGCGCATTATTGGCATACCAGTAAAGCTTTATCTGCGTATCGTTGGCTTCCGATCCGGAGTTGGCGAAAAATACCTTGGCGACCTTGAACGGCGCGATCTCCTTAAGCTTCTCGGCCAGGGCGATGGCGGGTTCATGGCTACGCCCGGCAAAGAGGTGACCAAAGGCAAGCTTGCGCATTTGTTCGCTGGCCGCCTCAACAAGTTCAGCATCTCCCCATCCCAGTGCCGTGCACCACAGACCGGCCATCGCTTCGATGTAATCTCTGCCCTTGTCATCATATATGTATATCCCTTGGGCATGGTCAAAAATGACGGGACCGACACTGCGATGCCGGACAAGATCGGTATAGGGGTGAAGCAGAGCTTCCACATCGCGTGTTTGAGCGTTTGACAGTGACATCTGAAGACCATCCATGGGTTAGGAGGAGACCTAGGTATGTTCTGGGGCAGCAGCACTTGACTTCAGCGTTACCGTCAAATGCTCAACCCGGACCGGCGCTGTTTCCGGGAGCATCATCAGCGCAACCTGCGCCACTGCTGTCGCGCCGGCAACATACCATGCCGGAGCCATCGCACTGCCGGTAAGATGGATCAGCCATGTAACGACGAATTCCGTCGAGCCGCCACAGACCGCCATCGCAAGTGAATAGACTGTACCGAAGGCACTGGAACGGATTGCATGGGGCAGGCCTTCGCCCAGGGCCGCACACACCACACCGAAAGTTAGGTTGGAAACGAAGCCAAGCAGAGTCATGCTGGCGATGAGAACTCCGGCGGATCTGAGGTCCACGGTCCAGGCAAAGAGCGGTACCACGAGCACGAGTAGCAGCGCATTGGCCAAGACGTTGACCGGCCAGCGGCCAAAACGATCCGATAGCCAGCCTCCCAGTAACAAAGCCGGGATGGCGGCCACCGCATTGGCACACGAAGCAAGAAATCCAGCGCGTGCCGAAAGGCCAAGCGCATGCTGGGCAAAAGTGACGATGTACATCTGCACATAGCTGCCGATCGTGCCCATACCAAGAATAATGAGACCAAGGGTCATTACGCCCCAGTGTCCCCGGGCGAGGCTTGCGCGCGTAGCTGTGGACTCGGGCACGGAGCCCCGCACATGCAGGGTCTCAGGCAAACGTCGGCGCAGCGACCAGCCCAGCGGCACAACCAGGCCACCGAGCGCGAAGGCGATGCGCCAGCCATAGGCAGTCAACGCATCAGCAGACAGCACTGCGGACAGCACCGCACCAACCACGCTGCCAGCGAGGACCGCAGCCATCTGGCTTGCGCCCTGAAAGGAAACAATGAAGCCACGCGTCGAGGGTGGAGCCGCTTCTACCAGAAATGCGGTGTTGGAGCCGATTTCTCCGCCAAGGGAAAATCCCTGCAGCATCCGCGCTACAACGAAGAGTATCGGCGCGGCCAGCCCTATGCTGCGGTAGGTCGGTATGAGGGCCATGGCAAAAATCGACAGCCCGATCAGCACAAAGCTGAGCAGCATCGCCGGTTTGCGTCCGACCTTGTCGGCATACTGGCCGATCACAAGGGCCCCTAGGGGCCGGGTCGCAAAGCCTGCACCAAACGTCGCAAGCGAGGCCATCAGACTTCCGTACCCGCTCTCACTTGGGAAGAAGCAGTGACCAATCTGGATGGCGAAAAACGAATACGTCAGAAAATCGTAGAATTCGAGTGCATTGCCGAGCGTAACGGCTGAGATATGCCGGCGCGTCGCCGAGGTGGAGTGTTCGCAGCTCATCGTGGTCCCGGGTTTGCGTTTGGCTTATGACGGCAAAAGCATGAGCAGGAAGTCAGGCGGGTGCAACCGCCATTGTACGCCCCCGTCCAGCCGCCAGGAGAGCCTGTGACCTGCCGACCCGGAGGCGAGCTATGTCCTCAGGAACAGGCTCTGATGGGTGTGACCGGCCCCCGGCCCTGGCACCGCCCCCTCCCGCCCTGCCCGGCCCACACCGGAGATCGCCGCCAAGGCCGGGACGGGCTCGGCGCGGCTTATGACGGAACCGAAAGACAAAGCCGGATTGCTCCCGTCGCCGGGCTGGCTATGATGCGGCCATTATCGGGGATATGTGGATGTTTGGTCTCATGCAGGACTGGCCGTTGCTGGTCCACAAAATCATTGATCATGCTGCGCTCTACCATGCTCGGCGGGAAATCGTGACCCGCTCCATGGAAGGGCCGATCGTACGTACGACTTATGGCGAACTCGCCTTGCGCGCCCGTAAAGTGTCACAGGCGCTGGATCGGCTCGGCATCAAGGAGGGCGAACGGGTTGCCACCTTGGCCTGGAACACAGCCCGTCATCTGGAAACCTGGTACGGCATAACCGGGATAGGAGCAGTCTATCACACCATCAATCCACGCCTGTTTCCTGAGCAGATCGCCTGGATTGCCAACCATGCGGAAGACCGCGTTCTGTTCTTTGACTCCAGTTTCGCAGCCCTCGTCGAACAGATTGCCCCCCAGCTGCCGGCGATCAAGCTCTTTGTAGCTTTGACCGATCGCGCCCATCTGCCTCAGATCTCCGTGTCCAACCTCCTCGCCTACGAAGACTTCATAGCCGGGGGTGACGGCGATTTTGCCTGGCGTGAGCTCGACGAACGGGCAGCTTGTGGGTTGTGCTACACCTCCGGAACAACCGGAAATCCCAAGGGTGTCTTATATAGTCACCGCTCCAATGTGCTACTGAGCCTGATGGCCGGCGGGAGCGACGCACTCGGTGTCAGCGGCCGCGACACGGTGCTGCCGATCGTCCCAATGTTTCATGCCAATGCCTGGGGCCTTGCCTTCCTCGCGCCGATGGTGGGCGCCAACCTCGTCATGCCGGGCGCCAAGCTGGACGGCAATTCGATCTGCGAGCTGCTTGAAACCGAGAAGGTGACAATGACCGCCGCAGTCCCCACGGTATGGCTTGGACTGCTGCAATTTCTCGAGACCTCGGGAAAAAAATTGCCGCATCTGAAGCGGGTCGTGATTGGCGGGTCGGCCGCACCAAGGTCGATGATCGAAACCTTCGAAACCAAATATGGGGTCGAAGTCGTTCATGCCTGGGGCATGACCGAGATGAGCCCGTTGGGCACCTTGGGGACACTCAAGGCCGGTTTCGAAGAACTCCCTTACCCCCGCCAGCTGGATTACAAGGTCAAGCAGGGACGGCCCTTATTCGGCGTCGAACTCAAGCTTGAGGGCGATGACGGGCAGGAGAAGCCCCGCGACGGCAAAACCTTCGGTCGCCTCAAGGTGCGCGGGCCTGCTATCGCCAAAGGATATTTTCGCGGTGAGGGAGCCAGTGCCTTTGATGCCGAGGGCTGGTTTGATACCGGCGATGTAGCGACCCTCGATGAAGACGGCTACATGACGATCACTGATCGTGCCAAAGACGTCATCAAGTCTGGCGGAGAATGGATTTCGTCCATTGAGATCGAGAATCTTGCTGTCAGTCATCCTGCTGTCGCCGAAGCTGCCGTGATCGGTGTCCATCATCCCAAATGGGATGAACGCCCGCTGCTTATCGCGGTTCTGAAGCCAGGCAGAACCGCAACGCGCGAGGACATTCTCAATCACCTTACCGGCAAGATCGCCAAATGGTGGATGCCCGACGACGTCGTTTTCGTTGACAGCATCGCCCATACCGCAACCGGCAAGATCCAGAAACTGGAACTACGCAAAGCCTTCGCCAACTATCGCCTGCCGGGCGTTGCCTGAGGTCGGGAGAGCAGCCATGCGCATTGTACCGGCATTAGGCAAACTGGCCTTTACGGGATTCGTGCTTTCCGCAGGACTTGGCCTGACCGCAGGCTTTGGCACCCGTCTGGGATTTTGGACCTATCATGTCGGTCTCGACGTTCTGCTGCCGTGGTGCGTCTATGTCGCCATCGCCGCCCTCGCCATCGGCCTTGTTTGGGGAATACTGGCCTGGTTCGGCAAGAATGACGGGGCAACCGCCTACGGACTTATCGGCGTCTTTGGCGCAGCACTGGTATTGGCACTTCCGATCTACGACTACTATACCATCGAGAACTCGCCGCCGATCCACGATATCACCACAGACATCGCCAACCCCCCGCATTTTCGCGCCCTGCTCGCATTGCGTAAGGGCGCACCCAACAGCGCCCGATATGATGGCAACGAGCCCGTCACCTGGCACGGCAAGACCCGGACTGTGGCCCAGTGGCAGCGCAAATACTATACGGACATCTATACGCTGCGTTTGCTCATGAGCCCGGCGCAACTCTATGCACGCGCGCTCAAGGCCGCGCGGCAGATGGGGTGGCACATTGTTGCTCAAAGCCCGGACGAGGGGCGCATTGAGGCAACCGATACCAGCTTCCTATTTGGTCTCGTAGACGATATTGTCATTAGAGTGCGTCCTTCGGGCGCCGGCGCCAAAGTCGACATTCGCTCGGAAAGTCGCGTCGGACGCAATGATGGAGGGCGCAATGCCAACGCCATTCGCAGCTTTATCCGGACCGTCAAGCAGAACTGACACCCCCGTGCACACCGGCGCCCTCAGGAGTGCGTGCAGGCACGGCCATGAGTAACCGCCCGGCCCTGCCAAAAGGTACGCCTCTGGGCCCGGCCGGCTGGTTCGCGATCATTGTGCTGTTTGGGTTTCTGGCCTGGGCGGCCTGGATTTTCCTGCGTACGTGGACGTCGCTGCACGGCGTAGCCATGAGCCCGCTCGGCTGGCTGTTCATGGGCCTCGGCATCGTCGTCACGCTGGCAGTTGGTGGCGGTCTGATGGCGTTGCTGTTTTACTCCAGCCGGCATGACTACGACCGTTAGGCCATCATTCCCTCTTGCCGCAGATGCTCCACGACGCCGCCTCCGAAAGCAGCACAGAGGCCACGCGCTGGCGGCCGCCCTGCGAATTTCCCCCAATCCAGACAGCGCGCCACCGGACTGCGGAGTGGGCATCTGACCGTGCATCAGGGTTGCACGTGTGGAGCGGCGCCACCAGCAGGCCCGCTTGATTCAGGCGCCCATCGGCGCAGTTCAGCACCGACCGCGGGCTACGAAATAGGGATTTTCATAGTTGGGCTTGCCGTAAAGCAACGGTGAGCCATCAAGCTGCGTCACCGTTCCGCCAGCCGCCGCCAGTACGGCATGTCCTGCGGCCGTATCCCACTCCATAGTGGTACCGTGACGCGGATAGATGTCAGCCGTACCCGCGGCAACGAGACAGAACTTGAGGCTGGATCCGGCCGCGATAAAATCCTTTATCCGATAATGCGCGAGATATTCGTCGGTTTTGCTGTCGCGATGCGAACGACTGGCGACCGCGATCATGCCATCGGACGGCGCACATCGCGCCCGGATCGACACCACCGAAGACAGGTCCGGTTTAAGTTCGGGGCGTACGCTCAAGCTCACGGCACCGTTTGCACCGTCGCCAATCCACATTCGACCCTGAGCCGGCGCATAGACCACACCGCGCACCGGTTCCCGGTCGCTAATCTCCGCAATGTTGACGGTAAACTCACCATTGCGGTTGATGAACTCTTTGGTGCCGTCGAGCGGATCAACCAGAAAGAAGTGACTGCCGGCTATGACGCGGTGACCTGCGGCAACCTCCTCTTCGGCAATGACCGGAATTTCCGGCCAGTTGGCCCGCAATCGCGACAGGATGAGAGCTTCGGCCTCTTCATCTGCGATAGTTACCGGCGAGCTATCCTGCTTGCGACGCATCTCCACGCTCCCGCCATAGTGACCCAGGATCACGGTTCCGGCTTCCCAGGCAATATCGGCAAGCGCGCGGGCTTGGCTGCTTAGCATATGCGATCATCCTTAATGCGCCGAAGCGCGACGGACCCGCGCGGGCGCGTAGCGGGCAGAGAGCAAGGCATAAAGGGCGCGCACCCCGTTAAGATCGGGGCCAACCTTCCGTCCAGGCCGTGGCCTGTCATTCCAGGCTGGGATATCCAGATGCATCCAGCGCGCTGTTTTCGTAACGAAGCGGTTGAGGAAGAGGGCTGCGGTTATCGCGCCAGCCAGCGTATAGCCGGGCGCATTGTTGAGATCGGCGATGGAACTGTCGAGTGTATTCTCATAACCGCGCCACAGTGGCAGGCGCCACAGGGGATCGGCCACCGCGTGTCCATGTTGCTCGAGCGCCTTGGCCAAAGCTTCGTCATCCGTAAAGAAGGGAGGCAATTCCATTCCGGTGGCTGCGCGCGCTGCTCCGGTCAGCGTCGCAATATCGATAAGGAGGTCCGGTTCTTCTTCATCGGCCAGACTGAGGGCATCGGCCAGCACGAGACGGCCTTCCGCATCGGTATTGCCAATTTCGACGGTCAATCCTTTACGGCTCCGCAGGACGTCCCCAGGACGATAGGCCGTGCCGGAAACGGCATTTTCGACTGCGGGGACAAGGATACGCAAGCGCACGTCAAGTCCTGCAGCCATGATCATGTGACCAAGGGCGAGTACGGCCGCAGCGCCGCCCATGTCCTTCTTCATCGTCAACATGCCTGCAGCCGACTTGAGATCCAGACCCCCACTATCAAAACAGACCCCCTTGCCAACCAGGGTAAGCTTGGGGGCTCCTCGGTTTCCCCAGATAAGATCAATGAGACAGGGCGGCCGGGCCGATCCGCCCCCCACCGCCTGGATCATGGGATAGCCCTCGGCGAGGGCTGTCCCCGCAGTGACGCGGCATCTGGCGCGGTGACGCCTTGCCAGGCTGCGGGCCGCAGCTGCGAGATCCTCAGGTCCCATCTCATTGGCCGGAGTTGCCACCAGATCGCGACCCCAGAACAGCCCCGCAGCGATCCGGCTTACCGCCTCCCCATCGCATCCCTCCGGCAGCACCAGCTTTGGCGCTGAGCGCGGCGGCGCGGAGCGGTAGCGGGTATAGCTGTAGGTACCGAGCAACCAGCCAAGGGCCGCAAGATCCGCATCCGATGGCCCTGACGCCAGCCGATAGGTTCCAGCCGGCAGTTTCTCGGCCGCAGTGGCCAGCGCGAGCGGATCCTCATTGCTGCCCAGGCCGAACAGGATTGCGTCCATCCGCCCGTCGTCATCAGGGACCGGCAGTATCTCCCCGGCTCTGGCCTGGAACCCCGCATTCTGAGCCCATTGTTCGATGCGATGGCCCCGCGCGCGGAGCACCGCCCCGCGCTCCTTTGCAGCGACCGCATAAAGTGGGGTCGCGATTTTTGCGCTTTTGACAAGGCAGCTGTGCATGAAGACCCTTTGCGTTTACCGACGCCCGACCTTAAGTAGCACCGTCGTCGACCGCAAATGAAAGCGCATCATGACCTTTCGGTACACCCTTGTTGTGGGCAGCAAGCAGCTTTCGAGCTGGAGCCTGCGCCCCTATCTGGCAATGCGGGCAACTGGCGCCCCATTCCAGGAAGTCGTCATCGCTCTCAACCGCCCGCAAACCCACGCTGACATCCTGCGCCACTCGCCTTCCGGCAAGGTCCCGGCGCTCAAGATCGAAGAGAACGGCGAAGTTGTGACCGTGTTTGACAGCCTGGCGATCTGCGAAACCCTGGCCGAGCGGCATCAAGAGGCGGGTTTGTGGCCGGATTTACCGCTCGTCCGAGCCCGCGCGCGCGCCTATGCCTGTGAAATGCATGCGGGGTTTGCGGCCCTGCGCAAAACCCTGCCGATGCAGATTGCGAGCCGCTTGCCAACGCCGGAACTCGGTGACGAGGTCAGACAGGACATCGCCCGCGTGACCACGGCCTGGGAGGAGGCGCTCGTTCGTCATGAAACGGACGGAGGCTTCCTGTTTGGACGGTTCTCAATCGCCGATTGCATGTATGCGCCGGTGGTGAGCCGCTTTGTCACCTATGGGGTCAGTTTAACTCCCCGCCTTACCCAATACTGCGAACGCATCATGGCGCTTGCGGGCATGCAAGACTGGACCGCTGCGGCCCGCAAGGAACTTGGAGCCTGATCAGCACCAGACGGCAGTAAGGCGTGCAGGCGGACTAAGATCCAACCGCCACGGTCCAAGGTCGCGCAAGGCGCCTTTTGGCCGATGCGACCCCAGGAAATTCAGCCGCACGGGGCAAGTGTCCTGCCATTGGGAAAAGGCAGATTTTCGCGAGACACTTAAGTTTTTATTGAGGCATCAGGGTCATTATAGAGCACGGAAAACCCGTCCCTGGTTCCTCAATGCGTCGGCATCTGCTTCGCCTGGCCGTACTTGGCGCAGCCGCCTTGGCGGTAAGTGGCTGTGCAGGCAGTCCTGCGACATCGCAGGCCGTCAAGCCCTCAGCTGTGGCGCGCACACAGCCGGCGAAGGGCAGGCCGGGCAAATATCCGCAAAACCTTTCGGGTGAAATCAGTCGGGCGCGGCAGCTGCGCACGGATGGTCACTACAAGCGGGCTCTGCGCGCGTTGGCGCAGCTGATGTTGCTCTCACCTGACAATCCACAAGTGGTCGGAGAATATGGCAAGGACCTGGTCGAGCTGGGTCGGGCCAAGGAATCCCTGGCTTTCCTCGACCGGGCGATCGAACTGAAGCCACATGACTGGTCATACTTGTCTGCCCGCGGCGTTGCGCAAGACCAGCTCCATGAGACCAAGGCGGCGGCCCAATCCTATCGCGCTGCTTTGGCTATCAGCCCTGATCAGCCCAGTGTTCTCAACAATTATGCACTGAACCAGATGATGCAGGGGTACACAGATCAGGCCAAGACCCTGTTCGAGGCAGCGCTCGCGCACGGCGGCAGGGATCCGCGCATTGCCGAGAACCTGGCGCAGCTAACCCACCCTGCAGCCGCCACCACCAGCACGGTGCCCAGCGCCGTGAAAGCCGCCCCCTCTGCACCGCACCCTGCCGCTTCGGCGCCTGGCCCCGGGGCTGCGGCCGTGCCAGTCAGCACGCGCAAAGCCGCGGCAATGGTGGTGAAAAAGCTTCCTTCCATTGCGGCGACCGGTAAGCCCGGTCAGTCCGCGTCGGCCGCGGTAAAGGTCGTCGCCTCCAAGGCACAGCCCGCGTCCCCGAACGCCACTGCAACGCCCTATAAAATTCCGGCCCTGCGGACTGCGGAAGATAATTACTGACACCAGGTTCATTTAAGACGTCAGGGCGCCGGCCTGCCTCAACCGTCGTGGAATGGCGTCCGCAAGGACTTCGATCAGGGTGCGCAGGCGTCTTGAGGGTGGACGATCCGGCAGCCACACAGCGCTGATCGGCCCGTTTTCGAGGCTGATCCCAGGCAACAGACGAACCAGTTCACCACGGGTGATAGCTTCGGCAACACAAAACAATGGCAGGCGCGACACGCCAAGACCAGCCTTAGCAGCATCGAGCATCACATCGGTACTGTTAACTGTGAGCCGCGGTTCAACAGTGATACTGCGTGCCGGACCAGACTCGCTATCAAAGCGCCACTGATGAGGCATCGCCGCATTGCCATAAGCAAGAACCTTATGCTGGCTCAGATCTTCGATCGTTTGAGGCGCCCCGGTGCGCGCCACGTAATCAGGACTTGCCACCAATACCATTGTGGCGGCGCAAATTTTGCGCGCGATCAAGGCTGAATCCGAAAGCCGCCCGATGCGGATTGCCAGATCGTAGCCGCCGCCCCGGATATCGACCCAGCGGTCGTCACAGTCCAGGGTGAGCAGCACTCCAGGATGATCGACGGCAAAGCGGACAAACAGATCACTGAGATAGAGTCGGGTGAACGTTAGTGGCGCGGCCACCCGCAGTGGGCCGCGCAGCGGTCCCTCATCCGCAGCGCTTTCCTCCAGCGCGGCATCAAGTTCAGCAATGATGCGTTTGGAACGCAGGTAAAACGCTTCACCAGCATCGGTTGGCTGGCTGGCACGCGAGGAACGACGGATCAGCTCCGCACCAGCAATCGCCTCCAACTCTGCCAGACGTTTGGAGGCAACCGACTTGGCGATTCCAAGCCGTCTTGCGGCTGGGCTGACACCCCCGCCCTCGACGATGGCGATAAAGGTGGTGATGGCATCGAGACTGGGCTTCATCGTTCGGTAAATTCGAACATCAGAGTTCCATTCGGACGCCTAGCACGAATGGACTTGTGACGCCATCTTCTGAGCTGTTCTAACCCAGGAGGCGGTATATGACCAAAGTCCTAATTCTCTATCACTCCAGCTATGGCCACATCGAGCGCATGGCCAAGGCAGTCGCCGAAGGGGCCACCGAGGCGGGCGCAGAGGTTGCCATCCGCCGGGTGCCAGAGCTGATGAACGAGGAACATGCCCGGCAGGCGGGCATGAAGTGGCAGCAGGAAGCCCAGTTCGCCCGTGTCGAAGAGCTCCCAGACTACGATGCCATCATCGTCGGCACGCCGACCCGCTTTGGCAACATGGCAGCGCAAATGCGCAATTTCTGGGATATGACCGGGCCTTTGTGGGCCAAAGGCTCACTCATCGGAAAGGTAGGCTCGGCCTTCACATCTTCCGCAACCGGCGGCGGCAATGAGGCGACGATCCTGACCGTCATCCCCACCCTGATTCATCATGGCATGATCTATGTCGGGGTTCCCTACAGCGTCAGTGAGTTGCTCGACATTTCCGAAGTGCGGGGCGGTTCTCCTTACGGTGCGGCCACGATGGCCGGCGGTGACGGCTCACGCCAGCCAAGCGCCAAGGAGCTTGCGATTGCCAAGGCCCAGGGCCGGCGTGTTGCCGAGGTGGCGACGAAACTGAAGGGGTAGCGAGGGAGCGGACCATCTCACCGTCCGCCCCAGATCCTCCTGCCTACGTCCGTGCCCTCCGACCACGCCAACGGCGGGCACGGACAAGGGCCCAACGCACACTCAGTGCATCAGGTGCATAACCCGCATCGCGGCCGGACCCAGAATGACGATAAAGAGACTGGGCAGGAAAAAGACAATCATCGGCACGGTCAGCTTTGCCGGCAATGCGGCAGCCTTGCGCTCGGCCTCCTGCATCCGCATCTCCCGGTTCTCCTGAGCCGTCACCCGCAACGCCTGGCCCAGCGGCGTCCCGTAGCGTTCAGCCTGATTTAGCGCAGCCGCCACCGCCTTCACTCCGCTATGCCCGCAGCGTTTGGCCAGGTTCTCGAAGGCCTGCCGCCGGTCCGGCAGATATGACAGCTCCGCAGTAGTGAGCGCAAACTCTTCTGCCAACTCCACCGACTGAGATCCGATTTCGCTCGCAACACGTGTGAAGGCCGCCTCGATCGACATCCCGGACTCGACGCAGATCAGCAGCAGATCCAGCGCATCGGGAAAGGCTCTCATGATTGATTCCTGCCGGCGCTGGATCTTGTTGGTGACGAACAGGTCCGGAAGGTAGTAGCCAAACCCGGCCGCCAGAAACGACGCGACGAGCTTTTCGCTAGCAGACCACGACAGATGCAGCACCACGAACAGATAGAACAGAGACACCGCGAACACGATAAACGGCATCACAAATCGGAAAAACATGAAGGCAATCAGCGGAGCCTGACCGCGGTAGCCGGCCCTGATCAACTTGTCCCGGGTGCTGTTGGTCTCCATGATCCTTGACAGCCTGAGACGATCGACCGTGCTCTTCATAAAGCTGACTGGCTCACTTCTCAGCCCCCGCTTGCCTTTCTTCAACGTGGCATGATGGCGTGCCCGAAGTTCATCCCGTCGTTCGGCCACGGACTTCATACGTGCTGCCAGTGCATTGCGTTCCATAAGAGGAATGCCAATCGTCACAATCGTGGCAAACGCCAGTACCGCCGTCAAAACCGTAACCACGAATTGCAGATTGAACAGCAAGGCAATGAGATGATGTATGCCCATGCTAGCCTCTCAATGCTTGAAGGTGATCATGCGTTGCATGACAAATATGCCGCAACTCATCCATAATACGCACGCCGTCAACATCAGATTGCCCGTTCGGGTCGTGAACAGCGGCAGAATGTAGTTCGGCGACGACATATACACCATGAGTGCCACGCTGGGAGGCAGTGACCCAATTATCATCGCCGACGCCTTGGCTTCCGAACTCATCGCCCGGATTTTCCCCTGCAAGCGCTTGCGATCACGCAACACCGTTGAAAGGTTGCTCAATGCTTCCGAAAGATTACCTCCCGTTCGCGCCTGGATCGTCATCACAATACCGAAGAAATTGACCTCCGCTGTCGGCATACGTTCATACATACGCCGTACACCCTGCTCGAGCGTAACCCCAACTTTAAGACTCTCAACCAGCTGATCAAATTCGCCCGAGACCGGCTGCGGCATTTCGCGGGCAACGATTTTCAGCGCCTCATTGGTGGGAAGACCCGATTTGACACTGCGAACAATGACGTCAATCGCATTGGCGAACTCAGCGGTAAAGGCCTTTTGCCGGCGTGACCTAAGGAACAGGAGCAGCCAGCGCGGCAAACCGAGACCGGCAGCAAAAGCGCTAAACACCGTAGCCAACAGCGAAAAGTGAGAAATCTCACAGGCGGCCGCTGCGATCAGTCCGGAAAATCCTGACACAACATAAAACGTACGCGGGTCCATCTTGAGCCCGGCTTGCTCGATGCGTTTACGCATACTGGGCCGGACTTTGTTAGCCTTCTGCTGCTTTTCCAGATCTTTGAGCAAAGCGGACACGCTCTTGCGCCGCTGCTGCACATCTGCGCCCCCCCGTGCGGCCGGGCTTGCTGGAGCGGCGTTACCTCCTCGCGCAACAGCAATGACCCGCTTCTGCGCACGCCCGCTGCCAGGAGTCATAACCGCATACGCCAGTCCACCCACCGAAACAAATATGAGTGCGAACAAACCCACTGTCATCATTGTCAAATCACCTCAAGCCGCCAGCCGACTGCAATTCGTCCAGTGCTTCCGCAAGTTCCGCCTCAAGTCCGTAATAGCGTGCCCGCTCCCAGAATGCGGGACGCACGATTCCTGTCCCCACGTGTGTTCCCTTGATCCGGCCTGCTTCGTCTTCGCCCGTGATGTCGTAGTTGAGCAGATCCTGGGTAATGACGACCTCCCCTTCCATGCCGATCACTTCCGTAACGTGAGTTATACGCCGCGAACCATCGCGCAGCCGTTCCGCCTGAATGATGACGTCGATTGAGGCAACGATCATCTCGCGGATAGTCCGCGTCGGAAGCTGAAACCCGCCCATCGTAATCATTGACTCAAGACGCGAAAGAGCTTCACGAGGTGAATTGGCATGCAACGTACCCATGGAACCGTCATGGCCAGTATTCATTGCCTGCAGGAGATCAAACGCCTCCGGACCACGCACTTCACCGACGATGATCCGTTCCGGGCGCATGCGCAGGCAGTTGCGCACCAGATCGCGCATCGTAATCTGACCCTGACCCTCGAGATTTGGCGGCCGCGTTTCCAGGCGTACGACGTGTGGTTGCTGCAGCTGCAGTTCAGCGGCATCTTCACAGGTAACCACACGTTCATCCTGCTCAATAAAAGCAGTGAGACAGTTTAGCAGGGTCGTCTTTCCAGACCCGGTTCCGCCGGAGATCAGCACATTGCATCTAGAGCGACCAATAATTTTTAGGACGTTGGCTCCCGCCGGACTGATCGATCCGAAGCGGACAAGATCTTCGAGCTTCAGTTTGTCCTTCTTGAACTTGCGTATGGTTAGCGTCGGCCCGTCCAGGGCCAACGGTGGCGCAATGACGTTCACGCGCGAGCCATCCAGCAGTCTGGCATCGCAGATCGGCGAACTCTCGTCGACCCGACGGCCCACCTGGCTGACTATCCTCTGGCAGATGTTCATGAGCTGGGCATTGTCACGAAATCTGATATCAGTCAGCTGAACCTTACCGTCAACTTCAATGAAGACGCGATCCGCTCCGTTGACCATGATATCAGCAATATCATCGCGTGCGAGCAATGGCTCGAGTGGCCCATAGCCGAGAACATCATTGCAGATGTCCTGCAGCAGGTGCTCCTGTTCGGCGATCGACATGACCACCGACTTGATCGAAATGATCTCATTGACAATGTCGCGGATTTCTTCGCGTGCTGATGCCGCATCCAGCTGCGCCAGCTGCGCCAAGTCTATACTGTCGATGAGGGCATTAAATATGGTTGTCTTAACCGCATAATAATCCCCCGACCGCGTCTCCGGGAGCGCCGATTTGACCACAGGACTCGCCGGCGGGGGGGCAGTTTCAGCTTTTGGCGCCAGGCGTGAAACCGCTACCGGAGGGACTTCGGGTAACGCAGCCGGGGATGGCGCCCGTGCACTCGCCGCAGGACGGGCAGGCAGTTCCGAGATGGCTGAACGCTTGCCAAACATGGATCAGGCCCGTTTGCGCCCCATCAATAGCGACAGCAGAGGATTGACGGCTTTTGTCGACGCCATGCCACCCCGTCCCGTCAACGCTCCGGCAAGCTGCGCAAGGGCAAGGCTAACTGCCGCATTCGGCTGGCTCTCAAACACCATCTGACCGTTATTCGACGCAGAGCCGAAAAGAGCAGGCTCGAATGGAAGCACAAGCGAAGGATTGAGCTCCAATGCTTGACCAAAATCCTTGATCGGGATCTGCGGGCGCTTGGGAATTCCATCCTGGTTTAGGACGAGCTTGGGCGGCGAGTCATTGCGGCGGCCCTGCCTCAGGAGCTCACACATGCCCCTCGCATTTCTTAGAGCAGGCAAGTCCGGAGTAGCGACAATCACAATGTCGTCTGAGTGCAGCAGAAGTTGTCGGACCCAAGGTGACCAGACGTGTGGCAGGTCAAGAACGACGCAAGGTGAAACCGCACGAACGGCATCAATAACCGCAGTGAAAGCCTCTGGGGCAGTCTCATATTCGCGTTCGAGCATGGCCGGCGCGCTGAACAGAGAAAGTCGCTCTCCAACCTTCTGCAGAACCCGGTCAAGGAGAACCTCATCAAGTCTTTCGGGTGCGGCCAACGCGTCCGCAACCCCTTGTCCGGGGTCTTCATCAAAATTGAGGCTCGCCGTACCAAATGGCAGGTCCAGATCCACCAGAACTGTACTAACGCCCAGCTGTTCGGCGATATACCAGGCGATATTGTGGGATATTGTCGATGCGCCGGCACCACCACGGGCGGCGATAAAGCTGATGACCCGCCCAATCGGCGCACCATCCGGATCGAGATACAGCCCAGAAACAGTCTCGATTAAATGCAGCGGCTTCACTGGTCCAACAAGATACTCACTGACCCCACGGCGCATGAGCTCGCGGTACAGCTCGACATCGTTTGCTCGCCCGATGACGATGACCTTGGTCGCCGGGTCGCATACTTCCGCCAGGCGATCGATCTCGGCAAGTGCCTCGGCGCCGTGTAGGGCCGTTTCAACGATAAGCAGATTAGGGGTGATCTGCCCCGTATAGTGATTAACTGCTTCGCTTATGCCACCAAGCTCTATTTTCAGGGTTGCCTTTGCCAGGCGACGATCCTCGGCCGCGAGCTGTAGGGCGGACTGGTTCTCACCAGAGTCGCAGAATGCGTGCATGGTGATGCGCGGTACGGGACGTTCGTGCGGCGCCGTGCCAGAAAATTCCCGATCGCCTCTGTCCATCGGCTTAGCCATGTCATTCTCCTCAACCTAGTCGCCAATCCGCGCTACCGACTGCGGGGGTTGCGCAGATGTCGTGAGCTTGCCCGCTTCGTATTTTTGCATCATCTGCGTGCGCTCAGTGGCATCGCTTGCACCGAGTCTGCGGGGGGTAACGAGATCTCTGGGGTCAGCGACCATGACGGCCAGATTATGCTGGGTTGCGCAGCCAAAATTCTCCATCGGCAGATTGGAACCGGTATGACTGATATTGTTCCAGTCGCCGCAGTGCGGTGCCTTGGCTTCATAGGTCATAAACTGCAGTTCGACATGTCCAGGCGCCACTGCACCATCGGTTCCCGCCAGAATGCGCTTCACGCTTACTCCATAGTGAGCGAGCTTGTGTCCAAAAAGAGCCAGTTGCTGCCGGGCCTCTGCATTCTGGGGGGCCACAATTGAAAGTGCCCCATGGCCACTGCTGAGATAGCGCGCAGCAAATTGCCGAAGGCGACTTTCGCTTTGTGGCGTCAGACCGCCTGTGCGGGTGGCAAAAGGCACCGCCAGGCTTACATTGTGCGGGGCGACCGTGATGGGATGATTGGCGGCAGCGTCATATTGAAGATTGGCCAGATCGCTGTCCGAGCTGCATCCTGCGGCAACAAGGGTTAGAGCTAGCGCAGCAGATGCGACGAGCAGTCGTGAAGGTTGAACGTGCATGTGCCTGCTCCTATTGGACGATGAAGCGTTGATCGGGCTTGTGTGCAAGCTTGGGCGGTACCTTTTGATGGGCTTGATTGAGGTTACCAAACAGGAGCGTCTGGACGTCGGTGGCCGGCTTGAAGCCATCTGTGGGGAGCGCAATCTTGTCGGGTGCTACCGGATTGACGAGGTATGGGGTAACCATAACAACGAGTTCGGTTTCGTTATTCTGAAAATCCCTGCTGCGGAAGAGTGCGCCCAATACCGGCATGTCCTTCAGCCCGGGAAAAGCGTCAATCTGCTGTTTGGTGGTATGTTGAAGCAGGCCGGCGATTGCAAAGCTGCCTCCAGACGGCAGTTCAACCGTGGTTTGGGCGCGCCGCACAGAGAGCGCAGGTATGGTGAGATTGCTTCCTGGTGTAGTCCCGGTGAGGGTGAAAGAACCGGTGTTCGTCAACTCGCTCACCTCAGTTGAGATCTGCAGTGAGATGCGATGCGGACTGAGAACGACCGGAGTAAAGGACAGGCCGACCCCGAACTTTTTGAAAACGACCGTGACGTTACCTTCGAGGTCTCGACCAGCCGGTACGGGGAATTCTCCGCCCGCCAGGAACTGCGCGGTTTGCCCGGAGACTGCGGTCAAATTAGGCTCCGCGAGCATGTGTACGAGGCCTACAGTCTCCAGCGCCTTCAACGTGCCCTGAACATTGTTGCGGATCTGGCAGACACCTCCACCCTGCAGCGCCTGCAGGGGGTTGATCGCGGAACTCGCCGCAGAGCAGACCTGTCCCGCCTGAAAGCCGGAGAGATCGCTCAGTGCCTGTCCCACCAAGCCATAGGGATTAGATGTCGATACTCCTATCGGAACACCGCCGGCGACAACAGCGCCAGCCAGATCAATTCCCAATTGTTTGGCGACGGCGCGCTGCACTTCGGCGATCCGGACGCGCAGCATGACCTGTTCGCCACCACCGATATTGAGCATGTTTACGACCTTCTTGGGGTCGCCTGCAAAACGTGCCGCCAGGTCTGCCGCCCGGGTCGCCTGCACCGCATTTTCGACATCCCCGGTAAGCACCAGGTTGTCATTGAGTGCCGCAACGTGAATGTCACTGCCCGGCATATCCGTATGCAGCATCTTGGAAAGCGCGGTCACATCGCGTTCGACCCGGATATCAATCGATAGCAGCTGATGCCCAGCGGCATCGAAAAAGAATGCATTGGTCTGACCGATTTTTTTCGCCAGCAGAATGATCCGCCGAGGGCCCTTCACGATGGCGTCAACGATATCAGGATTGGAGACCAGGACGTCACGCGCGTTTTCGTCGAGGTGCACCAGTTCAGCCTTGTGCAAGGAAAGCTGGATACGCTCATGCACGCCGCCCTGCGCCGCCTCAGCCCTGAGGACCTGCGGTGTCGCTCCAGCTGAAGATGCCTTCGCCGTGAACGCGAAGACCGGCATTGCCAAAAGACCTACAAAAAGACCAGCAGCGAGAATACGCATGGTTCAATCCTGCTTCTGTCCAGTGCTGGACGGGATCCCGTAACGAATGACAGAGATGGGAGCATCGGCGTAAGTCTGCTCGGCCACCGGTGCATTGACGAGTGGACGAAGGGCCAGGGTGAGCGTGCCGCTGGCCGCAGCATTGGCGAGCGCGTCCGCACCCTCTGGAGTCACTTCCAGTGTCGCGGTCTTTCCCGTTATGATCTTTTCGCCCTGTTGCTGCTTGTAGGTCTGTCCAATGGCCAAGACGCGAACATCCTGCAGAATCGTCCGCGTTTGACTGCCGGTACCGGTTGCGTTGCTCGTCATAAGGACATCGACGCGGTCATTCGGCAGGATGAATCCGCTCGCGCCGGTAGAGTCGCTGATATGGATTGACACCGCGCGCATGCCCTGCATCAGCTGCGCCGACATGAATCCGGCAGATGCGGCGTGAACGATATTGGTCGTGGTAAGAGGCTGTCCCGCGAAGATGGGCGCTCGTGCCACCGTCCCGTTGACAATCTGAGCTATATCTGTGGCCTGACGTGACGAGATAATGCTGGCACTTACACTTGCATCTGGCCACGTCTGCCACCTGACCTCAGACGGAGTGATCTTCATACCTGGCTGCAAATCACTGCGTGCCACAAGGACTGACAGAGTTGAGCTCGGAGCCGGTTCAACGGCGGCGTGGGCGGTGGTGGTACTGTGCCCGACGAGATTACGCACCATCAACGCCGCGAGAACGGCGGCGATGCCCGCGACGCTCAAAACGATGATACGTGACCTGTCCATGGAACGATGCTCCTTTGTGCAGATGGCACCATGAAGACTTTAGAAAACACTTAAGGATGTATGCGGCAATGCAGCTAACTGACGACAAAGTGCACGAAGTTGCTTCGAAAAATGACCACCAGAGCCGCCAGCGCTAATGCCACGCCGTAGGGAATCCCTTCACGCGCATCATGCAGGCGGACGAGCCAACCCTGGGTCGAAAGAGGCGCGGGCAAGGGCAACTGGCGCATCGCCAGCAATGCAACAGCCATGGCACCGCCAAAGAGAGCGGCAAGCAGCGTATAGTCCAGCGCCAGAGATGGACCGAGTATCAGCGCTGTGGCTGCAAAAAGCTTGGCATCGCCACCACCGATCCAGCGCAGGGTAAACATCACGAAGCCAGCTGCCAGGGCCGCAATGCCGGTCGCGACATGCATGCCGAAGCCGAGCCAACCCGCTCCCGACGCCATCGCGACTGCAAAGTACGCAAGAGCAAGCGCGGCCGGTAGAGGATTGGGAATTGTATAGCGCGTCAGGTCGCAGAAGCCTGCAACGACGATTAGGGCCGGTATAACAACGAAGTCCACGAATTGCCCAATCATCTGTCAGCTCCCACCTTCCACAAAATGCAAACGGCCGCCGGAACACGGCGGCCGTTGCCAGGTTTGCGCAACTTTTGGCGCTCGCCGCCGCGACCCTCAGGAGGCCGGCCCCTTAACCGCACTGGCTACGGTGTTAAAGGTTGTGGTGAGGTTTGTACCAATGAGCTGAACCGCGGCGATGATGACCACGGCGATGCCGGCAGCAATCAACCCATATTCGATGGCGGTAGCGCCAGATTCGTCGGCGAAGAACTGAGACAAAAGGTTTTTCATGGAAGACTCCGCTTGTTTGACACCCATGATCCGATGCGGACGCTTCTTCTGCTGCCGCACCATCGGAACGCGTTCATGCTAGGCCCGGAGATTTAATGGGCACTTAATCGGAATTGGCACCTAAAGCGCCCAAGCGTTCCTTATTGAAACAAAACCGCCTAGTTGTAAGCAATTTTACGTATCGGGAGTATCAATTGATAAGGCTATTCCACGAAAAGACATCGATTCAATATCATTAAAATGCAATCTGCTTGCGTTTTTCCGTCGAGCGTGACGCGGGCTGCGTTTTAAGCGTTCCTTTACGTGGCTATTTCTATCCTTGCCTCCGCACTTCGTTATCGTGGAGGCCGTGTATGCGCAGATTTTCCCTTGGACTGGCAGCCAGCATTGCATTGAGTGCTCTTGCCGCGCGAGCTGGTGCGCTGTCCGTACAGATGGACCAGGCGCGGCTAGTTACATTTTCGCAGCCGGTTGCAACGGTTGACGTTGGCAATCCGTCTATCGCCGACGTCCAGGTGGTTGATGCGCGCCATGTGCTGGTACTGGGCAAGGTTTTTGGCGTCACCAATCTCATAGGTCTCAACGGCCGTGGAGATCAGGTGGTCAACGATGTCGTGACTGTGGTTGCCCGCGCCGCTGATGAGGTCACGCTCGACCGGGGGACGGAGCAAATGACCTATGCCTGTGCCGACCATCATTGCGAACCCGGGGCGCTACCATCGGATTCGGCAAAGTACTTCAATGCAGCAAACGCGCAGGCGCAGAGTTATGAGGCGCGCGGAACCACCGCGGCTGGCGGCCATTGATGGGACCACGTCGGATCTGGAACAGCCCCTGAGCTTGCACGAGCACGCGCAGGTCAGAAGATCGTCAATCGGCGCGTGTCCGGATTAGGCCTTCCTGCGCCACCGAGGCGACGAGCTTTCCATCGCGTGTATAGACAAGACCGCGATTGAACCCCCGCCCACTGCCGGCAAACGGGCTATCCTGGACATAGAGCAGCCACTCGTCGGCGCGAAACGGCCGGTGAAACCACATGGCGTGATCGATACTTGCCATCTGCATATGGGGATCAAACCAGCCAATGCCATGCGGCAGCAGGCAGGTATCGAGCAGGGTCATATCCGAAGCATAGGCGAGCACGCATTGCTGCAGTGGTCCGTCATCCGGCAATTTGCCGGTAGCGCGTACCCACACGGCCTGCTGTGGTGCGCGCTTGGCGGGAATGAGGCTGTCCGATGGCTCAACTGGACGCAGTTCGATTGGCCGTGGGCGCAAAAAATGTTCGCGCATTTCGGGCGGCACCTGATCAATCATCTTGTGACGATAGGCGTCTTCGCTTTGCAAGGCTTCCGGAGGTGGAACCTCAGGGGCCGCAAGCTGGTGCTCGAGCCCGGCTTCATCGATCTGAAAAGAAACTGACATATGAAAAATAGGTCGGCCGTGTTGAATGGCAACGACCCGGCGCGAGCTGAAACTCTTGCCGTCGCGACTGCGGTCTACTTGATAAAGGATTGGTACCTTGGGGTCGCCAGGAAGCAGAAAATAGGCGTGAAGTGAATGGCAGATCCGATCGCTGACGGTGCGGGTGGCGGCGACAAGGGCCTGGCCCAGCACCTGGCCGCCAAAAACACGCTGCGAGCGGTCCTTGGGACTCACCCCGCGAAAGATATTCACCTCGACAGGTTCAAGGTCGAGCAACGCCAGAAGCTCGGTAACCGGATCTGGCTGGGAGGTATCACAGTGAGGCCTGGTATCTTGCATCGTCATCCGTTCGCGCGCGGCCGTCCATGTGGCCGCGTCGGGCTTGCCTACACCGAAACACCCAGCTCCGAAAAGGACCGAGACGCCCCCCATGGCCACTAATCTTCTTCTCGAACGTGCCGCCCATACCCGTCCGGCAGCGAGCCGGCGAGGGGCAATGGAGAGACTGTTCACGCGGATGTTCCGGGGCTTCGTCTACAACCAGATCTGGGAAGACCCCCAGGTCGATCTCAAAGCGCTGGCGCTGCGTCCGCATCACCGACTGGTGACCATCGCCTCCGGGGGCTGCAACGTCCTCAATTACCTGGCTGCCGATCCGGCCCGCATCATCGCGGTCGACCTCAACCCCAACCATGTCGCCTTGACCAGACTGAAGCTGACGGCGCTTGCTGAGCTTCCCTCCTACGAGGAATTCTTCCGCTTCTTCGGCCGTGCGGACGACACCGCAAATCAGGCGGCTTATGACTGTTTTCTCGCGGATCAGCTCGATCCTGACACTCGCCTTTACTGGGAAAAGCAGAGCCCCCTTTTGGGGCGGCGGATCAATATGTTCGCGCGGAACCTCTACCGCTATGGTCTGCTCGGTCGCTTTATCGGTATCCTGCACGCCGTTGCCCGGCTACATGGCAAGAGGCTCGATGACATCGTCACGGCCAGTACCCCAGAAGAGCAAAGGGCCCTTTTCGAGCAGCTGATCGAGCCTCTGTTTGAGTCGCGGCCGATTCGCCTGCTGGCAAAGTCGCCCCTATCTCTCTACGCCCTGGGTATCCCACCCGCACAGTACGACGAACTCATCGCCGACGCGCAGGAAGACCCGACGCGGATCTTGCGGCAGCGGGTGGAAAAATTGGCCTGCAGCTTTCCCATCAAGAACAATTACTTTGCCTGGCAGGCGTTTACCCGCAGCTATGACATCCATAACCGTGACGCGGTACCGGACTATCTGCGCGCCGATGTCTATGATTCGATTCGCCAGCGGGCCGGGCGGGTAGAAGTACACCATGCGTCGCTGATCGATTTCCTCAAGGCCCAACCAGAGGGGGCTCTTCACCGCTTCGTACTTTTGGACGCCCAGGACTGGATGACGCCGGACCTGCTCTCAGAGCTCTGGACGCAAATTGACCGAACCGCCGACATACATGATGCGCGCGTCATCTTTCGCACGGCGGGATCAAGCTCGCCGCTTGCGCGCAAATTGCCACCGCTGCTGCTCGCGCCATGGCTCTATCTGGAGGAAGAAAGCCGGGCCCTGCATGCTGAGGACCGTTCTGCCATTTATGGCGGCTTCCATATCTATACCAGAAGGCCGCTGTCGTGAGCCTGGCAACTCCAGGGGCAGGTCACGCCCAGCTGATGGATGAGGTCTATCGCCATCAGCGCTACTTCTATGATTTTACAAGAAAATATTATCTTTTTGGGCGTGATCGCCTGATCGGGAGGCTCGCCTTGGCGCCGCGGGAGCGGGTGATCGAGATCGGCTGTGGAACCGCCCGCAATCTGATCTGCATGGCGCGCCACTACCCCGAGGCTTATTTCTTCGGGATCGACGCGTCGGAACAAATGCTGGACACCGCCCGCCGGCAGATCGCCGGCGCCGGCCTCGGCAGCCGCATCAAGGTCGCCCAAGGCTATGCCGAAGGCCTTGATCCCGCCCAGTTCGGTGTACCGGACTTCGAGCGGGTCGTGTTCTCTTACAGCCTCTCGATGATCCCCGACTGGCAGGGCGCGCTCGCCACCGCCCTGGGCAGCCTTGCTCCCCAAGGGCGCCTGCATGTCGTTGATTTTGCCGATTTCGCGGGCTTGGGGAGCTGCGGACAGGCGATCATGCGCGCCTGGCTTCGTCGCTTCCATGTCGAGCCCCGTACGGCAATACTCACCCACCTGGAGATGGTCTTCGACAGTAAAGAGGCAGCATTGGACGGGAGCCTGGAGATTTTGCGAGCTCGCTATGCCTTTATTTTCGAAGGCTCCGCCGGGCTTTTGTCACAGATTTTGACCTATGTTGCAGGCGCGACACAGCCCCTGGAATTCCCGACTGTTCGCTAGGAAACAACCGGCCAGGACAGCCATTATAGCTCCACATCGGGGACGATATCTTTTATAGGATACCCGCGATCCCAGACGCGTCGGTGGGGGAATCCCCGCCCGTCGGTACATTATGAGGGAAAAATATGAAGATTCGTATGATGGCCCTAGCGGGCGTGGCGCTGCTGGCCTTGAGTGGCACGGCATCTGCCGGTCAAGGGTGGTATCTCGGCCTTGGTGCCGGCCTCGACCATATGGGCAATTTCAAAACGAGCTTTTCGGGCATCAGCCCGACAACCTCCGGCCTCCAGGGCAAGGTACGTACCGATAATTCGGCACTGCTAACGCTCACAGCCGGCTACAAGTTCAAGAACGACATCCGTCTGGAAACCGAAATCGGCTATGCCCCGCACAACATCAACGGGACCTTGCTCGGCAGCCAGACCGACGGGCATCTGAACATCCTGTCGACCATGTTCAACGCCGCTTACGATATTCCGCTGGCCAAAAAGTGGGCCTTCAGCCTCGGTGCCGGTGCCGGTATCGGTCAGGTTGACATTAAGGAAAACAACGTAACGGCTGGCTTGGTCGACATGAACGGCAGTCGCACAGGCTGGATGTGGCAGGCGATGGCTGGTTTCACCTACACGGTGAACCCGAACGTCGATGTCTATCTTGACTGGCGCTACCGCAATGTGGGCATCCACGGCGCCTATGCCTCGTCCTATACGAGCTATTATGTGCGTCCGGGCGACCTGAACGAACAGGCGGTCATGATCGGCGTGCGCTATTTCTTCGGTCACTCCGAAGCTGCACCACCGCCACCGCCACCGCCGCCACCGCCGCCTCCTCCGCCACCTCCGCCGCCGCCTCCGCCGCCTCCGCCGCCAGTTAAGACTTATATTGTGTTCTTCAACTTCAATAAGTCGAACCTGACGACCGAGGCACGGTCGGTTGTGTCTGAAGCGGTGAAGACCGCCAAGGAACACGGCATCGTCAAGGTGCTGATCACCGGGCACACCGACACAGTCGGTTCACATAGCTACAACCAGGCCCTGTCCGTGCGTCGTGCAGACGCGGTCAAGGCGCAGATGGTGAAGGAAGGCATGAACGCCGCCGACATCACCACCGAGGGCAAGAGCTACGATGATCCGCTGGTTCCGACTGGTCCTGGCGTGCGCGAGCCGCAGAACCGCCGCGCGGTCATCGAACTGGGTGCTGGTAGCGGCATGTAAGTTGCCGGCTCCTCGCCGAACGGAAAAGGGCGGGCTTAAAAGCCCGCCCTTTTTCTATGTCTTTACGTCACCTGGGAAGGGACACATGTGCCTCTCCCGCACCGGTTATGGCGTCAGAGGCACGAGCGAGGAGGTTTTTATTGCCGGGATTGCGTGACCGCGCTGCCGTGAGCTCTTTCAAGTACCGCAACACGCAGAGGATTGGGCGTTGGAACGATGCTCGGGATTGGTTCGCGTGCAGCGCTCAAGGAGGAGCAACTGGGAACAGGTCCGGGATCCTTCATCGGCAGGGCCTCCACAAACTCAGACAGGCTTGGCCGGTCCTGTGCCTTCATCGCCGCAAAAGCGTCATTGGCAGCTTTGCAGTAGGCCGGATTGTTATGGATGCTGAGCATCGAATCATCGTTGGCAAGACGCGTCTTGAAACTGTAGTAGCGGCTTTCGCCCCGAGCCCCGTAAATGCGCCGGAAGAACATCTGCAGGTGCTGATCCGACTGCCGCAGCCGCTCGAGGTACCCGCGCTGAAACCTGTTGAAATCGGCCACGTCATTGCAGGTCAAAGCTGCCACCATCAGGCGCTGCTGCACCGCAGCAACCCTAACCGATAACTCCTCGGCGGGACGCGCACATTTCTGGGGCATCTGCCGCGCCCAGGCTGCCGGACCTATGCCTACAGAGACGACGACAGCGAGCATGCCAGCTCCCAATCTTCGCACCATTGAAACCATCACTCAGGATCGCTACAGGCTGACGATAGCACCGTATCTGTGCAGCTGGCTATTCTCCCAAATGGGTGGATCACCAAATTTCGGCCAGGGCCTTAACAAAAGAGTCCCGCCATGACTAAAACACCGGCCAAAGGCCACGCCGTCGATTTGAGCAATGAAGCGGTTCACTGGGATCTTCGCGATGCGATGTCCTACGGTGACTACCTACATTTGTCACAGCTTCTGGACTGTCAGCATCCGCTGTCAGGCGCGCACGACGAGATGCTGTTCGTCATCATCCATCAGTCCAGTGAGCTTTGGATAAAATTATGCCTGCACGAGATTGAAGGAGCAGTCCGCTGTATCTGCGCCGATGACCTTGGCCCGGCCTTCAAGATGATGGCGCGCGTTGGGCGAGTCCAGGCCCAGCTCATCCAGAGCTGGGAAGTGCTCTCGACCATGACACCGTTCGATTACGGGCGTTTCCGTGGCGCCCTCGGCAAGGCCAGCGGCTTTCAGTCCTTCCAGTACCGGATGCTGGAGTTCCTGCTTGGCAACAAGAATGCGAAAATGGCGGATGTCTTCAGCGCTGACGCAACCATTTCAGCGAGGGTGCAAGGGGCCCTGCATAGTCCCAGTATCTATGATGAGACGCTGCGACTTCTAGCCCGTCGGGGCTTTGAGCTTCCTGCGGACAGGCTCGCGCGCGATTTCAGCGCCCCCTATTCCCCCCACCCCCTGGTTACGAACGCCTGGCGCCAGGTCTACCGTGATACGCAGACCCATTGGGACCTTTATGAGCTGGCAGAAAAACTTGTCGATCTTGAATACCGCTTTCATCTCTGGCGTTTCAGCCACATGAAGACCGTGGAGCGGATTATTGGCGCCAGAGCGGGGACGGGCGGAACATCCGGCGTCGCCTATCTGCAGAAGGCTCTGGATCTGCGCTTTTATCCTGAACTTTGGGAGGTTAGGACGGAAATCTGATGGGCGCCTTGTCACATATAAAAGTGCTCGATCTCAGCCGCGTACTGGCAGGCCCGTTCGCAGCCCAAATCCTCGGCGACCTTGGTGCCGACGTCATCAAGATCGAAAAGCCAGAAGAGGGCGATGAGACCCGTAGATATGGTCCGCCCTTTCTTGCTACCGAGGGCGGGCGCGGAGATGCTGCCTACTTCCTTTCTGCCAACCGCAACAAGCGGTCGGTGACCATCGACTTTGCCCGTCCCGAAGGCGCCGCCCTCATTCGGCGACTGGCCCGGCGCAGCCATGTCGTGATCGAGAATTTCAAGACTGGTGCGCTGGCCCGATATGGGCTCGACTATGCGAGCCTCTCTGCCGAAAATCCGGCGCTGGTTTATTGCTCGCTGACCGGATTTGGTCAGGACGGACCCTATAAGGACAAGTCCGGCTACGATTACCTGATCCAGGGTATGGCTGGGCTCATGTCCATCACTGGTCAGGCCGATGGCGTCCCCGGAGGTGAGCCGATGCGGGTGGGAGTTGCAGTGTCCGATCTGTTCACCGGCCTTTACTCGACGATTGCCATTCAGGCCGCCCTGATTCACCAGGCGCGTACCGGCGAAGGGCAGTGGATCGACATGGCCCTGTTTGATTGCCAGACCGCTGCCCTCGCCAACCAGGCGATGAATTATCTTGTCAGCGGCAAGCCACCTGGACGCCAGGGTAACAGCCATCCCAACATCGTGCCCTATCAGGTATTTGCAACCCTCGATGGCCACATGATCCTCGCCATCCCCAATGACGGACAGTTTCGCAGGTTCTGTACCGCAGCCGGCCTCGCCGACCTCGCCAACGATCCACGCTTTGTCGATAATCCGAGGCGGGTGGAGCACCGCGCCGAGCTGATCGATTACCTGCGGCCCGCACTGGCGAGCCGCACCACAGGGCAATGGATCAGTCTTCTGGAAGCGGCCAATGTTCCTTGCGGTCCTATCAACCGGCTCGATCAGGTCTTCGCGGATCCCCAATCCCTGGCCCGCGGCCACCGTATAGCCATGACCCATAGCGCAGCTGGCCCGATTTCCCTGGTGGCGAGCCCGCTCAGACTGGCCAAGTCTCCTCCCAGCTACCGCCGTGCGCCCCCCCTGCTCGGTGAACACACCGACGAGGTCCTGCACAGCGAACTGAACCTGGAAGAAGGCCAGATCCGCAGCCTGCGCGAGCAGGGGATCATCTGAGCGGCGCCTCCGCCGGTGTGACGCCAGCAGACCTGCCCCGCCGACGTGATCGCGGGACAGGGAAGCGCGTGCCGGCTGCGTTAGGAGATCTTTGCCTGCCCCAGGCCCGTGCCAGCTCTTTTCCGCAACCGCACAATGCCGTAAAGCACGCTCAGGGTACGCCAACTGGCCCGCCCGGTCACAACTGAAGGAAATGGCCATGTCCTATAAGGTCGCCATCGTCGGCGCCACCGGCAACGTCGGACGCGAGATGCTGAACGTGCTCGCCGAGCGCGCTTTTCCAGCCTCCGAAGTCGTCGCCCTGGCCTCAACGCGCTCCGTCGGCATCGATGTCTCGTTTGGTGATCGGACGCTCAAGGTCAAGGCTCTCGACTATTATGATTTCAAGGGTACGGACATCGTGCTGATGAGCGCGGGCGGCGCCGTCTCCAAGGAATGGTCACCCAAAATTGCTGAAGCCGGCGCGATCGTCATCGACAATTCCTCGCAGTGGCGGATGGATCGGCAGGTGCCGCTCATCGTCCCTGAAGTCAATGTCGAGGCGCTTCATCAGGGCTTTCCCAAGGGCATTATCGCCAATCCCAACTGTTCCACTGCCCAGCTTGTTGTGGCGCTCAAGCCACTGCATGACGAAGCCAAGATCAAGCGGCTGGTAGTGGCGACCTATCAATCGGTATCAGGCACGGGTAAGGCGGCAATGGACGAGCTCTTTACCCAGACAAGGGCCGTATTCGTTGCCGATCCGATGGAGCCCAAGATCTATCCCAAGCGGATTGCCTTCAACGTGATCCCGCAGGGCGGCAGCTTCCTTGATTCGGGTTACACGACCGAGGAGTGGAAGATGATGGTCGAGGTACAGAAGATCCTCGATCCTGATATTCAGACCACCTGCACCGTCGTGCGTGTGCCGGTCTTTATTGGCCACAGTGAGGCGGTACATATCGAATTCGAGCGCCCCATCACCGCCGCCAAAGCCCGCAACCTGTTGCGTGAAGCCCCTGGCGTCCTGCTTGTCGACAAGCAGGAGGATGGCGGCTATGCGACGCCTATCGAGTGTGCAGGAGAAGATGCAGTCTATGTCAGCCGCATCCGCAAGGATCCGACGGTCGAGCATGGCCTTGCGCTGTGGGTGGTCGCGGACAATTTGCGCAAGGGTGCAGCGACCAATGCGGTGCAGATTGCAGAGTGCCTGATCAATCGCAAACTGTTGCGCCGGGCCGCCTAAGGCTGCCCGGCGTCGCACTCTGCCTTAGAGCGTCTCCACTTCAGACAGCGAGTACGTCGATCCCTTGGGATTTTCGCCGATGACAAGGGTCTTTGCATCGGTGAAGTGGTAGGGCGGAACCGGAAGGTTCAGCGGCGCGGGCTGGGCGATATGAACGCGCCCGGCAAGGTCATAGCGCGAGCCATGGCAGGGGCACAGATAACCACCCTGCCAGGACGCATCGACCTGGCCTTTATTGGGCTTGAAGCCGGGGATGCACCCCAGATGGGTACAGATCGCCACCAGCACGAGATATTCTGGTTTGAGAGACCGCGACCAGTTTTCGGCATAGGCTGGCTGTTGCTTGGCCTTGGAATGGGGGTCACTGAGCTTGGCGAGCAGGGCTGGTTCCTTGAGCGTCGCCAGCATCGGCGCTGTGCGGTTGACCACAAAAATCGGCTTGGACCGCCACATTACCAGAACCTGCTGTCCCGGCTGGATCTTGGACACATCGAGCGTCAAAGGCCCACCGGCAGCCAGCACGTCGCTGCTGGGCTCCATTTGCTGGATGAACGGCCAAAGGGCGATGGCCCCGCCTACTGCAGCAAAGGCCCCGGTCGCGACATAAAGAAAGTCACGCCGCTTAACCTCGCCCGCTGATACCGAATGATCGCTCACTGCCGCAATCCTTGCGATGGATTCCCTAGTCCCCCATGTATGCTAGCCCGCCCCAATCCCTCAAGTAAACAATTCCGACACTTCGCCGCAGGGGGCTAAAGCGCCCTGACCTCCAGGTCCGCCGGCACCAGACCTTTCAGCAGGCTGCGGGCCGTGATCAGGGGCATTTCATCGGTCCGGTCCCTAAGGCTCTGGCACAAAAGCGCATAGACCGGGCCCACCGAGCCAATCAGCGCTGCCGCAAGCTCCGCCCCCTCCAGCCGCTGCGCCAGAAACAGCGCCGCCAGCAGGTCGCCGGAGCCATGAGGAACCCCCTCAAGAAACGGGGTCGTGACACAGACGGCCTCATTCGGCGTCACGGCCAAGGTCCCGATTCGCGCCCCATCCGGTACCGAGGTGGCCAGAACCAGAGGGCGGGCAAGCCTCCGGGCGGCGGCGTGCGCCTCTTCTGGGTTACGTACCGGCACGGAGGCAAGACTTGCCAGCTCAAAGGCATTGGGGGTGATGATGTCAGCCAGGGGAAGCAACTGCGACGCCATCGCCTCGGCAACGCCACGTTTGGCATAGGCCCGACCGTTATCGCCAAACACCGGGTCGAAGCAGAAAAGAGCGTGGGGATTGGCCTTGCGTACGGCGCGCACCGCGGTGGCCACCACCCCTGCCTGCTCGGCCGAACCGAGATAGCCGGAGAGTACCGCGTCACAGTGCGCAAGCCAGCCCGAGCGGGTGAGGCCATCCAGCAGCCGTGCCATCAGGTCCGCGCTGACGGGCTCGCCGGTAACGGTCGCCCGCCCGGCATGGCCCGACAGGATCACGCTCGGGATGGCCCACACTTCATGGCCGAGATATTGCAGCGCGGGACGGGCCGCGCCCTGGCCAACGTGGCCGTACACAACTTCGGACTGTATCGAGAGAATGTTCATGCAACGATGCTAGCGCCAAACTTGGCGAAGCGGGAGCCATGCGCTAGGTGTCGCATATGCTGTCCCGGAGCCTCTCATGCTCAAACCGATCACCCCACGCCGTTCTGTTCTCTATATGCCCGGCTCCAACCTGCGGGCGATGCAGAAGGCGCAAACGCTGCCCTGCGATGCAGTGATCCTGGATCTTGAAGACGCGGTTGCGCCCGACCAAAAGGAGCTGGCCCGTGTCCAGGTCGCAGACATTGTCCGGCAGAAGGGCTTCGGCAGGCGCGAGGTGATTATCCGAATCAATGCGCTTTCAACCCCCTGGGGCGTTGCTGACCTTGCGGCGGCCAGAGCGGCGGCGCCGGACGCCATATTGGTTCCAAAGATCAGTGCTGCCGCCGAACTCGCTGAATTGGAGGATCACCTTGGGGACAGCAATTGCCGCCTGTGGGCCATGATTGAGACCCCGCAGGCCATTCTTCGGATTGAATCGCTTGCCGCCGCAGGCGGCCGCCTGAGCTGTTTTGTGCTGGGGACCAACGATCTCGTCAAAGAACTGCACGGCCGGCATACCGACGACCGCGCCGGCATCGCCGCAGCGCTCACCCTCACGATCGCAGCGGCGCGCTCCTATCACCTGGCTATCCTCGACGGGGTTTACAACGACATCAATAACCTCGCAGGCTTCGAAGCCGCCTGCCGTCAGGGACTGGCGTTTGGCTTCGATGGCAAGACCCTGATCCACCCCAGCCAGATTGATCCGTGTAACCAGATATTCGCCCCGGACGCAGGCGAGGTCGCAGCCGCGCGCAAGATTATCGCGGCCTTCGACGCGCCGGAAAACCACGGTAAAGGGGCGATCGCGCTGGACGGTCGCATGGTCGAACGTCTGCATGCCGACATTGCGCGCCAAACCGTGGCGCTCGCCGACGCCATCGCTGCACGCCAAGGGGGATAACATGCAAATGGATCGTGGCCGCTACTTCGAGGATTTTTCCATCGGGGAAAACATTACCCATGCAACGCCACGTACACTCACTCTGGGTGATGCGTCGCTTTACATGGCTCTTTATGGCTCCCGCTTTGCCCTTCAGGCTGACAGTTGCGCCCGCGACCTCGGTTACAGCCAGGCTCCCCTCGATGACCTGCTCGTGTTCCACACGATCTTTGGCAAGTCGGTTCCAGACATCTCCCGCAACGCCGTTGCCAACCTCGGCTATGCCGAGGGCCGATTTCTCAAACCCGTATTTGCAGGTACCACCTTGCGGGCACATTCGAGCGTCCTCGGACTGAAGGAAAATTCCAACGGCAAGACTGGCATCGTCTGGGTCAGAACCACCGGCATCGACGACCAAGGCGATGACGTGCTGAGCTATGTGCGCTGGGTCATGGTCAACAAGCGCGACCCAGACAAGCCATGCGTCCGCGACGCGATCACCCCGAAGTTGCAACCTGCGGTTTCGGCCGAGGCGTTACGGGCCCCCGAGGACATCGATTTTTCGAGATTTCAGCCACGCGATTCCGGGTCCGAACTCTGCTGGGACGATTACAATCCGGGCGACAAGATCGATCACGTCGACGGTATGACCGTGGAAGAAGCCGAGCACATGATCGCCACCCGCCTCTATCAGAACACGGCGCGGGTACATTTTGACCAGTATGCACAGGGCCAGGGTCATGTCGGGCGGCGTCTGGCCTATGGCGGTCACACGATCAGCATCGGTCGGGCGATGTCTTTTAATGGACTGGCCAATGCCTTCTGTCTTCTGGCCATCAACAGCGGGCAGCACGTTGCCGGGGTATTTGCGGGTGACACCATCTATTGCTGGAGCCAGGTCCTCGACAAGGCTCCACTTGCCGGGCGCCGCGATTGCGCCGCACTGCGCTTGCGCCTCGTCGCTACCAAGAACGTGCCATGCCGCACCTTCCCGTACCAGCGCGCAGACGGCACTTACGCGCCCGAAGTGGTGCTTGACTTTGACTACTGGGCGCTGATGCCGCGGCGAGCGGGATGACAGATCTGATCGAGACCTACCGCGCCCGTGTCCTTAAGGGCGAGCTTGCGCGTGACCCGCTGCAGGAACGGGCCGCCGAGCGTCTGGGCAATCTTGCCCGCCAGCTGGTGCGCTATCGGCCAGGGCGGCGCAGTTTCTTCACCCGCGCCGTACCACCACGCGGTCTTTATATCTGGGGCGACGTTGGGCGTGGCAAATCCATGCTCATGGACCTGTTCTTCGCTGTTGTCACACTCCCCAAGAAGCGGCGGATCCACTTCAACGCGTTTATGGGCGAAGCACATGAATTGATCCATGCCGAGCGGCAAAAGGAAGGTACCAGGGATCCTATCCCACCTGTAGCCAGCCTGCTTGCCGCCCGGTCGACCCTTCTGTGCTTCGACGAGTTCCAGGTCACCGATGTCGCGGACGCCATGATCCTGGGTCGGCTGTTTGAACAGCTGTTCGCGCTTGGTGTTGTCGTAGTGGCGACCTCCAATACGCCACCGCCAAGGCTTTATGAGGGGGGGCTAAACCGTCAGCTTTTTCAGCCGTTCATTGCACTGATCGAGCAGACACTCGACGTTGTTGAACTGAACGGCAAGGAAGATTATCGCCGCCGCCAATCCGGTGATGATGATCTCTATATCTATCCGCTCGGCTCTCTGGCGACACGCAAAATGGATCTGGCATGGCAGCGCCTGACCGGTGGAGCACCGGGCAATCCGGCGCAGCTTTCGGTGCTGGGACGCACGCTGCCCATACCAGCTGCCTGGAACGGCGTAGCCAGGTTTAGCTTTGATGATTTGTGTAATGCACCGCTGGCCGCCAATGACTATTTGGCGATTGCCCGCTCCTTCCACACCGTTTTGCTCGATGACATTCCCGTCATGGGGCCAGCGATGCGCAACCAGGCCCGGCGCTTCGTCCTTCTCATCGACACGCTTTACGATGAAAGGGTGCGCTTCATCTGTTCGGCAGCGGCACCTGCGGACAGCCTTTATCTGGAAGGTGACGGTGCGGAGGCGTTTCACCGAACCGCCTCCAGATTGATCGAGATGCAAAGCGATGCTTACAATCCCCGCCCTTTTGCCGAAAGTGTTGGCTAGGAGAATACGGCCTTGATCGGGGACCTGGTCACGACTTTCTGCATCATCGTAGCAGCCATTGTGCTCTATCGCTTCCGTGCTCCGATCATCGACAGGCTCAGGCGTTTCGATCACGAAAATCGTTTGCGTATTGCGCAGCAGGAACGCGAAGGCGATGATCCAGTGGCCCATTTCCGTCATGCCCTGGCGATCGCGGAGGATCAGGTCGAAGCCGTTACCGAGATCCGGGTTCACGACGAGCGTCTGGGGACGGCCGTGACACGCTTTCTCTTCCTCGGCGAACAGTTCGCTTTACGCTCTGAAGCTGAGCGCGCTCGCAGCGAGAAGATCCGCGCGATTACCATGCAGTATTATCGTGACCTGCCGCGGGCGCTCTACGCGCGCGATGACGGAAAACTTAGCAACTAACGCGGGACGCGCACCACCGCCTCAGGCGGCTTCACCGCGAAGCAGCCGCGGGAGTTTTCCTACCGCACCACCCGCATTGCGCATCAGGAATCGGCGCAACGGCCCGATTTGATCAACCAGGCCCATACCGAGATCGCGGGTCACACGCAAAGGCGCAATATCGTTCGAGAAGATGCGATTGAAGGCATCCATCGAAAAGCCCATGAGTGTGGAATCAAAGCGACGCCAACGTTCATAGCGACGCAACGTGTCGATGCGGCCAAAATCGAGGCCGAGCCGCGCCGCATCAAGCAGGCACTCCGCCAGTGCGGCAACATCCTTCAGTCCGAGATTAAAGCCCTGTCCCGCAATGGGGTGGATACCGTGCGCGGCATCGCCAATCAGGGCGAAGCGCGGCTTCACATAGGCGCGCGCCAGATGGAATTTGAGCGGATAGGACCAGCGCGGCCCGATCACCGAGGTGGTACCAAGATGGTCGCCAAAGCGACGGGCTATTTCCGTATCGAATTCCTCAGCCGAAAGGTTCATGTAAAGCGGCGCCAGATCATCCCGTTCTGTCCAAACCAGTGAGCTGCGGTTTCCGGTCAGAGGCAGAATGGCAAAAGGTCCAGACGGCAAAAAGTGTTCGTAAGCGGTGCCGTTATGCGGACGCTCATGGGCCACGGTCGCAACGATACCCCATTGGGGATAGGACCAGCCAATGACGCCGATCCCGAACTCCTCACGCAATCGCGAGCCCCGTCCATCGGCGGCGACCAGAAGCCGGGTGCGCAGGGAACTGCCATCCGACAGCACAACGTCGACATGCTCGGCCGCTGGCAGGGCCCGCTCCACCGAAAGGGGTGACAGCAGTTCAAGTCCCGCCGTTGCGTCCGCGGCCGCAAACAGGGCCGCGCGCAGGTGGCGGTTCTCGGCGATATATCCCATTGGCTCACCGATCTCGTCGGCATCGAAGTGCAGGGATAAGGGTGAAGGCGGTCGCCCGGCCGGCGCGTCCGTCACCAGGATGTCAAGGATCGGCTGGGCTTCATCTTGCAGATGGGGCCAGACCCTAAGCGCCCGCAGCATGCGGACCGAGGCGTAGGACAGAGCAGTCACCCGGCCATCGAAACCGGCATCCAGACTGACAGTGCGCGCCACCGGCTCGACCACGGCAACCTTCAGGCCACCCTGTGCGAGCGCCACGCCGAGGCACAGGCCAGCCATCCCTCCGCCGCCAATCAGCACGTCATGTTGGTAAAGCTTTTCCATGCCCGCACCTTACCCACTCGGTCGTGGAAGACCAGTGGCGATATCGCCCAAGTCCTGCGCAATTTTTTCCCAATGCCCAGATTTTGGGCATTGGCTGCGGGACTGCGGGCAACAAACAGTCATATTCCGGCGCATGCACGGCATTTTCCAGCCTCAGCGCCTTCCCGAACACCTTGGCGCCCGGTTATGCCCGCTCACAATGATGTCTGGCCAAAAGGGAACCAGGCATGAAGCTCATCACGGCAATCATCAAACCCCACAAGCTTGATGCGGTACGCGAGACGCTCACGGCTCTCGGCATCGAAGGCATGACCGTGACGGAGGTCAAGGGCTTTGGGCGGCAAAAGGGCCAACGCGAAATTTATCGTGGCGCGGAATACGCCGTGAGCCTCCTGCCCAAGGTCAAGATCGAAGTGGCTGTAGCGGCAGACCGCGCGCCAAGCGTCGTCGAGGCAATGACCGTGGCGGCGCGCACCGGACAGATTGGCGATGGCAAGATCTTTGTCTCAGCCATCGAGCATGCTGTGCGTATCCGCACCGGCGAGACCGATCGCGACGCACTCTAGCAACCCCCCATTCATTCCAATCGTGCAATCTTAGCGAGGACATAATGACCACATGGAAGAGAGCCTGCGGGTGGCTGGCGGCAGTGACGGCGCTGGTTCTGAGCACCGTCACGCCTGCCCTGGCTGCAACTCCAAAATTCGACAGCGGTGACACGGCGTGGATGCTGACGTCGAGTGCTCTGGTACTGATGATGACCATACCAGGGCTAGCCCTGTTCTACGGCGGCATGGTGCGCAAGAAGAATGTACTGGCCACATTGGCACAAAGCTTTGGCGCGACCTGCATCATCACGGTTCTTTGGATGGTGATCGGCTATTCGCTCGCCTTCACCCCCAATGCCCATGCCGGTTTCAATCAGCTCATCGGCGGTGTCAATCAGCTGCTCCTCGGCAATATGACCTTGAATGCCGTAAGTCCGCTGGCGCCAACGATCCCGGAATCGGTTTACATGTTCTTCCAGATGACATTTGCGATCATCACTCCGGCGCTCATCGCCGGTGCCCTCGCGGATCGCATGAAGTTTTCGGCCTTCATGTGGTTCATGTCGCTCTGGCTCATACTTGTCTACTGCCCGATCGCCCATTGGGTTTGGGGTGGCGGCTGGTTGGGCAGCATGGGAGCGCTCGATTATGCCGGTGGCACGGTGGTTCATCTGAATGCCGGAACCGCAGCACTCGTGACCTGTCTGGTACTGGGCCGTCGCGTTGGCTACGGCACGGAAAACATGGCCCCACACAATCTTGTACTGAGCGTGATCGGCGCCTCGTTGCTGTGGGTTGGCTGGTTCGGCTTTAATGCAGGCTCCGCGGTGGCGGCAAGCGCCAACGCCGGGATGGCAGCAGCGGCAACACAGATCGCCACCGCCGCTGCAGCCCTGGCCTGGACTGCCTGTGAATGGATTGTCCTCAAGAAGCCTTCCGTCCTGGGCATGATCTCCGGTGCCGTGGCGGGCCTTGTTGCCATCACTCCAGCGTCAGGCTTTGTCGATGCACAGGGGGCCCTGATCATTGGCGCCCTGGCCGGACTGGTCTGTTACCTCTCTGCCGTCCACATGAAGAAATGGCTTGGCTATGACGACGCGCTCGATGCCTGGGGTGTGCACGGTGTCGGCGGTGCCCTGGGTGCGATCCTGACCGGAGCCCTGGCCAAACACGCCATCAATCCGAGCGGCAGCGGCTGGCTCTTTGACGGCAACGCGCACCAGATGCTGGTCCAGCTTTACGACGTTGGGGCAACCTTCATCTATTGCGCGATCGTGACCTTCATCATCCTCAAGCTGATCGACATCACCATCGGACTGCGCGTCAGCCGGGAAGTCGAAATCGAGGGTCTCGACATCAATCTCCATGGGGAGATCGTTCACGGCTAGCAGCCACACCTTGTGCACCACTGAAGGCGCCCCTTCGGGGGCGCCTTTTTCTTGACCGAGCTTACCGAGATTTCAGCTGAGAGTTAGCGCCATTTCATGCAAGCTCTTGATGAGCCGCTATATTCTCATGGCATCGGTTCTGTCGATGGAGGTGCCCATGAGAATTGCCAAAGCCACGCTGCTGGCAACCATTGCCGCCCTAGCCCTGGCAACATCGGCCGGCATGGCAGCGGTCCGTACCACCGATTCTGCGCCGCCGATGCACACGCTGACGGTCAAAACTCCGGACGGGAGCATCGCGCGGATCTCCTATAGCGGCAACATTGCCCCAATCGTCCACTTTGTTCCGGCGGCGCAAATGACAGCAGCGCTCGCCCCGGCATGGCCGTTCGCCAATGTCGCCCGTATATCAGCCGCCATGAACCGTGAAATGGATGTGCTGATGCAGCAGGCCGACATGCTGACCTCCCCCGTGCTTGCCATGGGTCCCCTCTACAATGCTGCGCTCCTGCATCCCATGGGACCTGGCGGGTGGCCCATGATCGAGCGGGCTTCCGCGGCTCCGGGCCTGTGCATGCAATCGGTGGAAGTTTCGCGAATCGGCAATGCCGCGCCGCATATCGTCGAACATATGGCGGGCAACTGCGGCAAAAGCGAAGGTATGTCCTCTGCCACCGCATATTTGCCCCGCAATGGCGAAGGCCATCTCGTTCCGCTTGGACCCGCGGCAGCCCAGCACGCGCCTCAGGTCCGCGAAGTTCACTATTTGCCGCAGTAAACCGGCAAAGCAGCCGCCTTGCGGTGCGGCAGGTAACCCCCACCTGCCGCACCGCGGGGCGGCGAAAATGCGATCGGCATTGGACGGGTGAGTCCGGCACGCGGTAATGTGTTCCGCGAACCAGCTCCATGTCACGCATGAACAAGCCCCTCTTCCCCGGTCGACTGTCTCACCTGCCACCATCCCCGTTCGCCCGACTTGCCGATCTGCTCAAACCCATTGCGCCGGGTGGAGGGCCGATCAATCTTTCGGTTGGCGACCCCAGAGGGCAGGTTCCGGAGTTCGTGCGCGAGGTCATCTCCCGGAACGCTCACCGCTTCGGCGAATACCCACCCATCCAAGGCACAGATGAATGGCGGGACGCGGCGCTGGGCTGGCTGCAGCGCCGCTTTGATCTTCCCCCAAAGGCCATCGGTGTGCAGAACCTGCTCCCTCTGAACGGCACGCGCGAGGGCCTGTTTCTTGTTCCCTTCATCGTCACACCCGAAAGCAAGAATGGTGCACGACCCGTAATTTTGTTGCCAAACCCGTTTTATCAGGCCTATGCAGCCGCGATCCTGGCCGCAGGTGCGGAGCCCGTCTTTGTGACCGCGGATGCGCAAAGCGGGTTTCTGCCTGCATTCGATCAGCTGCCCGAATCAGTTCTGCGCCGTACGGTTGGCTGCTACATCTGCTCGCCCTCCAATCCGGAGGGTGCCGTGGCGGACCGCGTTTACTGGCAGAACCTTTTTGCTCTGGCTGACCGCTTCGACTTCACGATCTTTGCCGATGAGTGTTATGCCGACATCTATTGGGGCGCACGGCCACAAGGCGCGCTGGCGATCCGTCACCTTCTCACTGGCAGCTTCGCGCGCCTGCTGACCTTCCACTCGCTGTCCAAGCGCTCTGCGCTGCCGGGCCTTCGGTCGGGAATCGTCGCAGGGGATGCCGCGCTGATCGCCGCCTTCATGGCCTGGCGCAACTATGCGGGCCCCCAGGTTCCCATACCCCTGCAAATGGCCAGCGCCGCAGCCTGGAGCGACGAGGAGCATGTCGCAGAGAATCGGGCGCTTTACGCTGAGCGCTTCGCTGCGGCACGGCGTATCCTGGGCAATCGCGCGCGCATCCCCGATGCTGGTTTCTTTCTGTGGCTCAGGACGGGCGACGGTGAGGCGGCTGCCATCAAGTTGTGGCGGGAGGCGGGCATACGGGTGGTCCCTGGCGCCTACATGGGCCGCCCGGCCATAGCCACAGATCCGTCTTCCAATCCTGGTATTCCCTATATCCGGGTTGCGCTCGTTAGTGATTTGTCAACCATTGAGGCAGCTATTGGACAGCTGGGTGAACTTCTTTTCACCCCGGGAGCGTGAGCATGCCAGCCCGTCGCAGCCTTGGCGTCTATCAGCCACGATCACGCAAGAATGCACTCGCCGACCAGCTGGCCGAAGCCAGACTGGCAATGGTTCGGTTCCTGCGGTCACTGACAATGCGCCTGACCGGCCTCTTGCTGTTTGCCGGTACGAGCGCCGCGCTTCTGGCTCTCATCACCTACAATTCGGCGGACGCCAGCCTGGACAATGCCACGGGAGCGGCGCCCACCAATTGGCTCGGGAGCCTGGGCGCTGTGGCCGCGGACCTGATGCTTCAGACCTTCGGCATCGCGGCACTTGCCCTTCTCGCGCCTCCAGCGGTGTGGGGCGTAAAGGCCCTGGCCGGAAAGCCCCCACCCGAAGCAACCTGGCGCGCCCTCTCCTGGCCGGTAGGCGCCATATTGATCGCCGCCGGTCTCGGTGTCCTGCCGGCGCCTCTGGCGCTGCCTGCCGGAGCGGGGGGCCTGATTGGCATTGCCGCAGTCGGTCTCGCCGGCCATGTCGGCGCCGTCTGGCACTTGCCCTGGTTCGGCATCGCGGTGCCGTTATTGCTTTTAGCCATAGGCCTGCCCCTGAGCTTTATCGCTACCGGCCTGCGCTTCCTGCCGCTCATGCGTGGCGCCTCGGATCTGGCGGTCGGTGTATTCTGGCTGGTAACACGTCTGAGCCCGGCACGACTGCCCAAGCTGAAGCTTCCGGGTTTCGGTAAGGACAGCGATCAGGACGCTGCGGCACAGGATGAGACCGCGGGATGGTCGGACGAGGAGGACGAAGAGGACGAGGACAGCGAGGATCTCGGTCTTGATCTTCGTCCCGAGCCGATCGCCGCCAGCCGGCTCGCCGAGCGCCAGGAAAATCGCATCAAGCGCGATAACGCCCGCCGCGACAAGCAGAAGCCAACCCGCCAGCCCGCACTCGCGTTATCAGCAGGCGAATACCAGTTGCCCGCTCTCGGCCTTCTCGCCGAACCGGTGCAGCAGGCCGATCACCGCACCCTTTCCGATGAGGCCCTGGAAGAAAATGCCCGCATGCTCGAAGCCGTTCTGGGGGACTTCGGGGTGCGCGGACGTATCGTGGCTGTGCGTCCAGGCCCGGTCGTCACGTTATATGAGTTTGAGCCCGCGGCCGGGGTGAAGTCCTCGCGCGTCATCAGTCTTGCCGACGACGTCGCCCGTTCCATGAGCGCGGTTGCAGCACGCATTGCCGGCATCCCTGGCCGCAATGTGATCGGCATCGAGCTGCCCAATCAGGACCGCGAGACCGTATTCTTGCGTGAGTTGTTGGCCGCCGCCGAATATGAAAAGGCCCGTGCCCCCCTGGTCCTGGCACTGGGCAAGACCATTGGCGGTGAACCAGTCATGGCCGACCTCGCCAAGATGCCCCACCTTCTGATCGCAGGTACGACAGGCTCCGGCAAATCAGTGGCTATCAACACCATGATCCTGTCACTGCTCTACCGCATGCCGCCGGAGCTGTGCCGCCTCATCATGATCGATCCCAAAATGCTGGAATTGTCGGTCTATGAGGGCATTCCCCATCTTCTGTCACCGGTCGTCACCGATCCCAAAAAGGCCGTCGTCGCGCTCAAATGGGCGGTGCGCGAGATGGAAGAGCGCTATCGCAAAATGTCTAAACTGGGCGTGCGCGGCATCGAGGCCTTCAATGACCGCGTACGCAAGGCGAAGGACAAGGGCGAAGTTCTGAAGCGTACGGTGCAGACCGGCTTTGACCGGGAAACCGGAAAGCCGGTTTACGAGGACGAGATTCTCGAACTTGAGCCCATGCCCTATATCGTCATCGTGGTCGATGAGATGGCCGATCTCATGATGGTCAGCGGCAAAGAGATCGAAGGCGCCGTACAGCGGCTCGCGCAGATGGCACGTGCGGCAGGTCTGCATCTGATCGCAGCGACCCAGCGCCCCTCGGTCGATGTCATTACCGGCACGATCAAGGCCAACTTCCCTACCCGCATCTCATTTCAGGTCACGAGCAAGATCGACAGCCGTACCATACTCGGCGAACAGGGCGCCGAGCAGCTGCTGGGCCAGGGCGACATGCTCTACATGATGGCAGGAGGGCGTATCCGCCGCGTGCATGGTCCATTCGTTTCGGATCATGAGGTTGAAGACGTTGTGAGCTTCCTCAAGTCTCAGGGCACACCGAATTACCTTGATGCCGTCACCGAAGAGCCCGACGGCGACGCTGGCGACGATCCTTATGGCGTATTTGGCGGCGGCAATGGCGAAGCCGGCGATGATCTTTACGACAAGGCGCTTGCCATCGTCGCGCGCGATCGCAAGGTTTCGACCTCTTATATCCAGCGGCGCCTCACCATCGGCTACAATCGCGCCGCGCGGCTGATCGAGCGGATGGAGGAAGAAGGCGTCATCTCAAAGCCCAACCATAAGGGCCAACGCGAGGTGCTTCTTCCTGATCACGCCAATTAAGCCTGCGTTGACCCCCAGACCCCACCACGGGGCCTCGCCTGCCAATCCCAGCCGGGATTACAGATGCCCGGGGCCAGAACGGCCACCAGGTCCGCATCGAGCCATCCTTCACCTTGCTGCCGCGCAGCCGGGCTCAGCAGCAGTGCCGGCGCCGATGAGGATAGTTCTGGGAGGATAGGTGCGTCGTACGCGGGCCGGTGGAGGATATTCCCTGCGCTGCCAGGCGGGAGCTGCTTGCTCAGACGCGAACGAAAAGGGCGTGCCCGCCTAAACGGATGGAGGAGGAAGACGTGTCCAATGCCCTGTCGCCAACTGTGTGCTGGACCTCCAAGAGCCAAACCGTCTTCCTGCCTCCTATCGCGTTTCCTTAAGGCTATCCAGCCTCACATTGAGGACAGATAGGCAGCAATATCCCGCACCTGCTGGTCGGTCATGTGCGCGACGTTACCATGCATGATCATGTTCTGCCGCTCGTTGTCACGGAATGCGAGGAGCTGGGTAGCAAGATACTCACGGTGCTGGCCGGCGAGACGCGGTATCGTCGCGCTCCCCGCACCCGTTGGACCGTGACAGAGCTGACAGGCCGGAACCTGCTCGGAGGCAATACCCTTCTCGAAGATCTCCTTGCCAGCAGCAATTTCCTTGGGATCCTGATTGAGGTCGGGAGGAGGCGGTGGCAGTGACGAGAAGTAAGTCGCGACCTTGTTAATCACGTCATCGGTCAGCCGGTTGGCCATGCCCCACATATAGGCCTGCGCATGCGGGTCATCGCGTTTGCGGTCCCGGAAATTATGCAACTCCCGGACGAGATACTGCTTATTCTGTGCAGCGAGGTTGGGGAAAATGGGTGAGGTGGAAATCCCACGGTCACCATGGCACTGGCTGCAGACCTGGGCGACAGTCTGTGGCTCCGGCGGCACCTTTGTTTTCGGTGCCGCGGCAGCCTGGGCGCCCAGGACGGCTGCGCCCGCAAGCAGAGCAACTGCGATCTTCTTCATAGTCAGAGTCTCCACTCAGAACGCCAGCCAGAGATAGGCATAGAGCGTGTTATTGTCCGAAGCATTACTTCCAAGACCATTGTAGTTATGGGTGGCACCGTCGAACTTGCCATAGATGGTGTAGGCCAGGCCAAGTTTGGTATTGAGATAGGGCAGATAGTCGGCTTCCAGGACAATACCGTTGCTGTCAGGTTTTGCGTTTGCGGACGTGAAGACAAGCGGTTCGGGATTACCATAGGTGTCGAAGAGATCGATGCTGCCGCCGATCATCCGGTCATAGAAGTACGAGAAGCTCGCCCGGGCAGTGTTCAGGGTGTCACCGGACGCCTTGAAGTTTGTGCTGTTGGCAAGGTTGTAGGCATTGACGGTGCTGTTGAGGGTCCGGTTTTCATGGATCCAGGTCGCTTCAAACGTAAAGATGTTATGCGTGGCAATGTACTGGTACTGGGTATCGAGGGCGACATCGACGTAGTTGTCCGTCGGACCTGCCGACAGCGTCTGACAGGGGCCCGAGGAGGTGGTGTAGACATCCACGGGATTGCCGGCCGCGTTGGTCAACTGGGTCAGGACATTGCAGGCGCCCGCAACGCGGGTCTGAGCCGCCATGCCATAGGTCCCAACCTCAAAGGAGTTGACACCCCAGTCCCATTCGCCGGCGAAGCGCCAATAGGGCGCGCCGCCACTGATGAGCGTCTGGGCCGCGGTATCGTAAGGCTGGCCAACGCCCTGCGGCGCAGAGGTATAAACGCCGAACTCGCCGTACCAGATGTCATTGAGCATGGCATAGGCGGTAACACCGGCGACGTTGCCGGCCAGAGATTGGTCGATCAGCGTGGCGGCCTCCGGTGTCGCGGCTGCGGCCCCTGTCATGTAGGGGTTGTACCAGGCAGGAACCGTATTCCACAGATCCTGTACCGTCGGGTTGTTATTGAGGCTGATACCCCAATTAAACTTGTTGCCCTGCCACATCATGTTGTTGGCATAGCGGATGTCGGTGTTATCCATTCCGACTGAGCCGCTCGTGGGATCATAGGTCAGCTGGATGAAGCTGCCGATATGAGGCGTGATCTCGCCGGCATAGAACAGGCTGAGCTGCTGTGGAAATGACGCTGTGTCATTTTGAGCATGCCCCAAGCCATTGCTGTCGGGCTGCGACGCCGATGTATGCAGGTAGGAGGCGACGAACATCGCCGAAACCGGTGAAAAGAAGCTGAGCTCGAGGCTGCGATGCCGTGCCGTCGTGTCCTGGACCTGCTTGCGATTGTTGATGACGTAACCATTCAGCTTGAAGCGGCGCCCAAAGGGCGTCAACTCAGGAAACACGGTGTGGCAGGCCTCGCAGGCAAGCCCGGTCTGCCGCGCATAGCTGGGTACTGCGGCCGCCGGTCCGCCGGAGGCAGCCCAGAGGCTCAAGGCCCCGAGGCCTATGAGCAATGCCGCCTTGCCAGGCGTGCGACGCGACATAGATGTCATGATACTATCCCCTCTCCTGTGACCAGAAGTTCCTTACACGGGTGTTAGAAACCCGGCGCAAGCTCTAGAGAGCGAGCCACGAATAAAGTTGCGCGAGATCAATAAACCGCCCCCCGCGGCTATAAAGTCGCACTCCCGTAGAGCGGGAGGAACAATCCGTCACCTAGCCACATCGCCTGCGCTCTTGCTATGTAACCCATCGATGAAAGGTCGAAAAGGGTTCGACCCATCGCGCGAGGGATGAAGATGAAGCGTTTTGGAATGATTGCGGCCGTGGCAATGGGCGCCAGCCTCTTTGTCACAAGCCAGGCCTTTGCTGCTGGCAATGCAGCCCAAGGCAAGACTTTCTTCACTGGCGTCTGTGCTATGTGCCACAATGACGTCAAGGGCGGGGGCACCAAAATTGGCCCTGATCTTTATGGGGTTGTTGGCCGCAAGGCTGGCAGCGTGCCTGGCTTTGCTTACTCGCCAGCCATGAAGAAGGCAGGCTTTGTGTGGACCGAGGACAAGCTCGCCGCCTATATCGACAACCCGCAGAAGGTCGTGCCGGGTAACCGCATGCCCTATGCCGGGACAAACAATATGCAGAAGGCAGAAAACGTGGCCGCCTATCTGGCTACGCTGAAATAAGCGCCGGCAACCGCCGATCGGCCGGACTTCGAGGGGTCTGCGTCACCGCGACGCGGACCCCTTGCCTTATGGGGCCTGGCCCGGGAGCCGACGTGGAACCAGGCGAAGGCCACAGCTTTCGTTGACAGCAAGGCAAGCTCGCGCCTAGTTTTTGCGCCGCACAAGAAACCGGCGGGCGGGCGTGGGGGCCAGACCCTCCGCAGAAGCCACCTCAATTTGGGGAAGTTCGAGCGCATGAAAGTCTTGGTCCCGGTCAAGCGGGTAATCGACTATAACGTAAAGGTCCGGGTCAAAGCCGATTCCTCCGGCGTCGATCTTGCCAATGTAAAGATGAGCATGAACCCGTTCGACGAAATCAGCGTCGAAGAGGCAGTCCGGCTCAAGGAAAAGGGCAAGGCCAGCGAGGTGGTGGTTGTCTCCATCGGCCCGGCGCAGGCAAGCGAAACCATCCGCACCGCCCTCGCCATGGGGGCTGACCGGGGTATCCTGGTCAAGACCGAAGGTGAGGTCGAGCCGCTCGCGGTAGCCAAAATCCTGAAGGCGATCTGTGAGGCCGAAAAGCCCGGCCTCGCCATCCTCGGCAAGCAGGCGATCGATGATGATTCCAATCAGACCGGGCAAATGCTCGCGGCGCTGCTCGGCTGGGCACAAGGGACCTTCGCCCATAATCTTGAGCTCGATGAGACCTCGGCCACCATCGAACGGGAGATCGATGGGGGGCTGCAGACCGTAAAGGTCAAGCTTCCAGCCGTCATGACCACCGACCTGCGGCTCAACGAACCGCGCTACGCGTCGCTGCCGAATATCATGAAAGCAAAGAAGAAGCCGATCGACGAGAAGACAGCCGCCGATTACGGCGTGGATACAACTCCGCGTCTGAAGGTGCTGAAGGTCACCGAGCCGCCCAAGCGTCAGGCTGGCATCAAGGTCAAAACCGCGGCCGAACTGGTCGAGAAGCTCAAAAATGAAGCGGGAGTAATCTGATGGCCGCGCTCGTCATTGCCGAACACACCAATACTGCTCTGAAGGACGCGACCGCCAAGACCGTGACGGCAGCCAGCCAGCTTGGCGGGCCGGTGCACGTTCTGGTAGCCGGCCAGGGCTGCGCGGCGGCTGCCGAAGAAGCCCGTAAACTCTCCGGAGTTGAAACGGTCCTCGTCGCCGATTCCCCGCTCTATGCCAAAATGCTGGCCGAGCCGATGGAAGCCCTGCTTCTGTCGCTGGCAGACAAGTATGACGCCCTTCTGGCTCCGGCGACCACCAATGGCAAAAACTACATGCCACGGGTGGCGGCCAAGCTTGACGTGCCTCAGATCTCCGAAATTCTCGCTGTCGAAGGCCCCAACACCTTCCGCCGTCCCATCTATGCCGGTAACGCGATCCAGACCATTGAGGCGCCGTCAGGCAAGAAGGTTATCACGGTGCGGACCACCGGCTTCAAAGCCGCCGATGGCGGCGGGTCTGCAGCGTTGCAGCAGGTTCCTGCTGCGGCAGATCCCGGCCTCTCCAGTTTCGTCAACGAAGAACTTTCCAAGTCCGATCGCCCCGAACTCACCGCCGCCAAGATCATTATCTCAGGCGGTCGTGGCATGCAGTCGGGCGACAACTTCCATCTCCTCGACCGCATTGCCGACAAGCTGCATGCGGCGGTGGGCGCATCGCGCGCCGCCGTCGATGCCGGCTTCGTACCCAATGACTATCAGGTCGGCCAGACCGGCAAGGTGGTCGCGCCCGAACTTTATATTGCCGTGGGCATCTCCGGAGCCATCCAGCATCTGGCAGGCATGAAAGATTCGAAAGTCATCGCAGCGATCAACAAGGATGAGGAAGCTCCTATTTTCCAGGTGGCCGATTACGGACTTGTTGCCGATCTCTTCAAGGCTGTCCCGGAATTTGAAGAGGCCCTCACCAAGGCCGGCTACTGAACCGCGTGGCCTTTAACCAAACAGGTGACCAATACCATGAGCATTGAGCGAGTGGGCGTGATCGGCGCAGGCCAGATGGGCAATGGAATCGCCCATGTGTGTGCGTTGGCAGGCTACGACGTCATTCTTGAAGACCTGAACGCAGACGCGCTCAAGCGGGCAAGAACGACAATTGAAAACAACCTGAACCGTCAGGCGGCCCGTAACATCATTGCCGCCGATTCGGTTCCCGCGGCCCTCGCACGGATCCGCACCAGCCAGAACCTCGATGACATGGCCGACCGGGACATCGTCATTGAGGCCGCAACTGAGGAAGAGGCCGTCAAGCGCAGGATCTATCAGGATCTTTGTCCGCGCCTGCCCGGCACGACAATGCTGGCCACCAATACCTCGTCCATATCGGTCACGCGGCTCGCGGCCTCAACCGATCGCCCCGAGAAGTTCATCGGGCTGCACTTCATGAATCCGGCCCCGGTGATGCAGCTTGTCGAGGTGATTCGCGGCATTGCGACGGATGACGCGACCTATCAAGCCGCTCTTGAAATCGTCAAGCGTGTCGGCAAGACCGCCGCCTATGCTGAAGATTTTCCCGCATTCATCGTCAACCGCATTCTCATGCCGATGATCAACGAGGCGGTCTATACGCTTTATGAAGGTGTGGGCAATGTCGATGCCATCGACACGGCAATGCGGCTGGGTGCCAATCACCGCATGGGACCCTTGCAGCTTGCCGACTTCATCGGCCTCGACACCTGTCTTTCGGTCATGCAGGTGCTTTATGAGGGGCTGGCTGATTCGAAATATCGCCCCTGCCCATTGCTCGTGAAATATGTCGAAGCAGGCTGGCTTGGTCAGAAGACCGGTCGTGGCTTCTATGATTATCGCGGCGAACATCCGGTTCCGACGCGCTGAAGCCACTTTTTGATGGTCAAGCCATCTCGTCGGGGCGCTTGACGGAGGCAGTAGCGGGCGCTTTCCCGAGCGTACCGCATTGTCGACGCCTAAAGCCGGCGCATCGTCCAGATGCGCGCCCGTTCCAGCTGCTGCTCGCCCGCAACCAGAACCAGACCAAGCCACACGCAACTGAAGCTTATGACGTCGGCCATCGGAAATGGCTCTGCAAACACCGCCACGGCGATCAGAAGCGAAATCGTGGGCGACAGATACTGCAACAGTCCGAGCGTCGACAGCCGAATACGCCGGATGCCCGCGGCATAGAGCGTCAGGGGCAGCGCCGTGAACGGCCCACAGCACAACAGCAACACATCGTGTGCCGGGGTCAGAGGGGAAAGGGCAAGGCTGCCACTTGCTGCCCAGAACAGCAGAAGTGGAACCGCAACCGGTAACAGCAGACAGGTTTCTATGAGCAGACCTTCAATTGCGCCTATCGGTGCCAGCTTGCGCACATAGCCATAGAAACCAAAGCTGAGTGCCAGCACCAGCGCAATCCAGGGGACACGCCCCAGGACCGCAACCTGCACCACCACCGCAACAAGCATCAGCGCCACGCCAGCAAGGCGAAAGCGAGAGATGCGCTCCTGCAGCAGGCCCACGCCAAGCGCGATGGAGATCAGGGGCAGGATGAAATAGCCGAGGCTGGCCTCAACCAGCTGCCGACTGGCAATGCTATATACATAGGTCGTCCAGTTGAGCGCGATCAGTGACGCCGAAACCGCAAGCCGCAGCAGCAGCGCCCGATTGCGGAGATAGCCGGTCACGGATCCCAGCGTGCCACGCAGCACCGTAAATCCGAGCACGACCATTGCAGTCAGGGTCACGCGCCAGGCTGTCACCTGTAGGGGCGACACATGGGTAAGGTGATCCCAGTAGAGCGGGAGCAGCCCCCAGATGGCATAGGCTGCAGCCCCATAGACGATTCCCAAGCGTTCGTTGGTGTCAGGCGGATTCATGGCGGGGTCGGAACTTGGCGGGGATGGGCGCTAAACAGGTGAGAGGCAGACACATCAGAGGGTTCGGAAGGCAGAGCAGCTACGCGTCATACACCCGCCCCGTCACGAAAGAGCTTGTAGCAGATCGAATCTGAAAGCGCCTCAAAAGAGGCGTCGACAATGTTGGCCGAAACCCCGACCGTCGACCAGCGTCGTCCCTGACCATCGGCGCTCTCGACCATGACGCGGGTGACCGCTTCCGTACCACTCGTCAGGATACGTACCTTATAATCGACGAGGCTAAGATCTGCGAGAAACGAGGAATAGACGCCAAGGTCCTTGCGCAAAGCTGCATCGAGGGCATTGATGGGACCGTTACCGGTGGCGACGTTGTGCAGGGTCTCACCCGATACCTTGAGCTTGACCACCGCTTCGGAGACCGTCATCAACTCCGCCCGTGCATTGTGACGGCGCTCCACAATGACCCGGAAGCTTTCCACGTCAAAATAGTCCGGAACCTGTCCCAGCGCACGGCGGGCGAGGAGCTCGAACGATGCTTCGGCACCATCATAGGCATAGCCCAGAAACTCGCGGCGTTTAACCTCTTCCAGCAGACGGGTGATGCGCTCGTCCTTGGCATCAAGGTCGATCCCATACTGGCCCAGTCGCGCCAGCACCGTTGAACGCCCGGCCTGATCCGAAACGAGTATTTTGCGTCCATTGCCAACGACGTGCGGCGGAACATGTTCATAGGTACCCGGGTCTTTGAGCACCGCAGCGGAATGCAGCCCCCCCTTGTGGGCGAAGGCCGAGGTACCGACGTAAGGCGCGTGGCGATCCGGAGCGCGGTTGAGAATCTCATCAAGCAGGCGCGAAACATGCGTCAGCTGGGCCAGCTCGGTCATGCCGATACCAAGCTCGAAGGCGCGGGCATAATCCTCCTTGAGCATGAGATTGGCGATCAGCGTAAGCAGGTTGGCGTTACCACAACGCTCACCAAGCCCGTTCAGTGTGCCCTGGATGTGGCGGGCTCCAGCGCGCACCGCAGCAAGTGACACCGCTACGGCCTGTCCCGTGTCGTTATGCGCGTGTATTCCAAGCCCCGCATTTATCAGCCTGGAACGCACCTGTCCGACAATACGCTCGACCTCCTCGGGCATGGTCCCGCCATTGGTGTCACACAGAACCAGCCAGCGGGCCCCGGCCTCATGTGCCGCACGCAGACAGTCCAGAGCATATTCTGGGTCCTGACGATACCCGTCAAAGAAGTGTTCGGCGTCAAATAGCGCCTCGCGGCCCTTGGCAACCAGGGTGGCAATGGACTGGGATATGTTATCCAGATTGTCCTGGAGCGATATTTCAAGAGCAACCTCGACCTGATAGCGGCTCGCCTTGCCCACCAGGCAGGCACAATCAGCCCGCGCCTCCACGACCGCTGACAGGGCCGGATCATTGGCGGCACTGCGACCTGCCCGCTTGGTCATGCCAAAGGCCGTCAGCCGGGCACGCGCCAGTTGCGGAGGATGGGCAAAGAATTCACTGTCCGTGGGATTGGCACCAGGGAACCCACCTTCAATATAATCGACACCGAGAAGATCCAGTGCGCGGGCGATCTGGTTCTTGTCTTCAATGGAAAAATCAACCCCCTGGGTCTGGGCGCCATCACGCAGTGTCGTATCAAACAGGAACAGGCGTTCACGCATTGCAGCCTCCAGGGCTCTTGCGGCGGCACCGGGCGGCACCAGAAAATATCAAGCATCTGCACTTCGGATTCACTGCAGCGCTCCACGTTGCGGGACGGAGAGCGTCTTCTCCATGGAGGTGTTTCCGAGCCATTCTCCGGCCATCTCCAGGGTGTTGCGCCGCATCGCCACATATCCCCGGCGGGCAAAGAAATCACGCGCCGTGTCGGACGCATCCGTGGTTATCAGTGCCGTTCCCCGCGATGCCGCGAGGATTTCCAGAGCGTCAACCAGTGCCGTGGCAATGCCACGACGCCCCACTTTTGGCTGGACGTACAGCATATCCAGATGTGCGTTGTCCCGAAGACTGGCAAAGCCGACGGTCTGCCGGTTCACCGTCGCGAGCAGGGTGAGCTGTTCCTGCAGTTTCTTGCTGAATGCAGCTTCATCGTCAGCAGCGCTAAGCCAAGCATCGCACTGTGCCGGCGAATAGTCCTCGCAGGCAGTGTCTGCAATGGCGGCGCGAAAGATTGCCGCAAGTTCCGGACCATCAGACGGCAGCATAGGACGCAGCGCCACGGCAAGTTTGGCTGACATCAGGTTTCCTCGCTTCGCTCTACACCAGTGTTACAGCGGTACCGGTGACCTGCTTAAAGGCATCACTCATCGCTTGAAATCCCAGCTCGTTCCGTTTGGCCCATCCTTCAGGATGATTCCCTTCGCCTCAAGTTCGTCCCTGATAAGATCGGCCTTGGCGAAGTCTCTGGCCTTGCGTGCACTGGTGCGAGCGGCAATCGCCGCCTGAATCTGGGCGTCATCAAGCTGCGCCCTACGCGCAATCGCCTCGCGGCGTCCGGAGAAGCCCAGCAGCGCCAGGCCGGCAGCGAGCGCATCGGGCTCAGCCTGATGCAGTTCGGCAATGGCCAGCGGGGTGTTGAGATCATCCGTAAGCGCGTCAAGCACGCGCGCGCATGATCCCCGCTTGGCACCTTCTATCGCTGCATACCAGCGTTCGAGCATCGACCAGCTTTCCCGCAATCCGCTCGCCGTCCAGTCCATGGGCTGGCGATAGTGGGTTCGCAACATGTTGAGGCGGAGGACTTCGCCGGGCCAGGTTTCAAGCAACTCATGGACGGTGACAAAATTGCCCAGGCTCTTGCTCATCTTGGCGCCCTCAACATTGAGATGGCCGTTATGCAGCCAGTAGCGGGCAAGGGCATGGCCGTGATGGGCTCCTTCCGACTGGGCAATCTCGTTCTCATGGTGGGGAAAGACGAGATCGATGCCGCCACCATGGATATCGAAGGTTTCCCCCAGATAGGCTGCCGACATTGCCGAGCACTCAAGGTGCCAGCCGGGACGCCCAAATCCCCAGGGTGAGTCCCACCCGGGCAGTCCGGCATCGGACGGCTTCCACAGTACAAAATCGGTTGGGTTGCGCTTGTAGGGAGCCACTTCAACACGGGCGCCTGCGATCATATCGTCGACGCTGCGCCGGGCCAGTTTGCCGTAATCAGGCTTTGACGCTACGTCATAGAGTACATGCCCTTCAGCCACATAGGCATGCCCGCTTGCAATCAGCGTGCCGATCATAGCGATCATGGCGGCGATGTGATCCGTGGCCCGCGGCGCAAAATTGGGTGAGAGATTACCCACTGCGGCCATGTCCGCTTCATAGAGCGCCGCTGTCTGTTCGGTCAGAGCCCTCACCTCATCAAGTATGGACCGATTACTGAGGGCAAGCCGCTCCTGGGCTCTGGCGTTAATCTTGTCGTCAATGTCGGTGATGTTGCGCACATAGGTGACATGTTCTTCCCCATAGATATGGCGAAGCAGCCGATAGAGAACGTCGAAGACGATCGCAGGCCGGGCGTTTCCAATATGCGCAAAATCGTAGACGGTCGGTCCGCATACATAAAGCCGGACCTTTCTGGCGTCCAAGGGTTCAAACAGCTCCTTGGTTCGGGTCAGCGTGTTGTAAAGATAAAGGCGCGTCATGATCTTTTTCCGCTTGCTCCCGACCTTGAAGCAGAACACCTGCTGTCGTCGCTGAAGCCTGTCTGCCTGCACCAGGCAGCTCCCCCGAAGGGCAAAACATATGTGAGGTTTGGGTGAGACAAGAGAGTGGTTGCGGCGTCAGCCGCAAATCGAGATCACACAAATTCGCCAGAGGTGGCGCATAGGATCAGACACTCTTTCCTTCCAGGCGCGCGACCACCTTGTCGCGGCCGATCAGAGGTAGCAGCTTTTTGAGCTCGGGTCCATGCTCAAGGCCAGTCAGGGCCAGGCGCAAGGGCCGAAAGAGCTGCCGACCCTTCCGGCCGGAACGGGCAGCCAGGTCAAGGGTCCACTGGCTCCAGGTGTTTTCACTGACGGGGCCCTCGGGCAGACACTGGATGGCCAGCCGCGCCAGCTCCGCATCCTCGATGCTTGGGACCACCGGTCCTTCCACAATCCGCCACAGATCGATCACATCAGCGAAGCGGGTAAGGTTGGTCCTGACTGCCTGCCAGAAATCGTCACCACCACCCACACCAAGAGCGTGAAGGCGCAGGCGCACCGCCTCATAATCGAGGCCATGCAGCAACCGCGCGCTCAGCCCCGCCAGTTCCGCAGGGTCAAAGTGCGCCGGGGCTCGGCCGATTTTGGCGAAGTCAAAGCCCGCGATCAGGTCCTCGCGCCCAGCCAGTGCCACCGGTTCCGAGGTACCGATGCGGGCAAGATATGCAAACAGAGCAGGGGCCTCGATACCTTCCTCGCGCATCTGCCGCAAAGACAATGAACCGAGACGCTTGGATAGAGCTTCGCCACCACTACCCACAAGAAGCGGAAAATGGGCAAAGGCCGGAAGCTCCTGTCCCAGCGCGGCAAAAATTTCGATTTGAACCGCCGTATTGGTGACGTGGTCCTCGCCCCGGATGATATGCGTTATCGCCAGATCGATGTCATCGACCACACTCGGTAACGTATACAGAAAGCTGCCATCGGCACGGATCAGCACCGGATCGGAGAGATGCGCGGTATCTATCTCCACGTCACCGCGGATGAGGTCGTGCCAGCTGACCTTGCGGTGAGACAGCTTGAAGCGCCAATGGGGCTGGCGCCCCTGCGCTTCCTGAGCCGCTCGTTCCACCGCACTGAGTTTGAGTGCGGCGCGGTCATAGATCGGCGGCCTTTTGAGTGCCAAGGCACGTTTGCGACGCCGCTCGAGTTCCTCAGCGGTTTCATAGGCCGGATAAAGCAGCCCTCTGCTTTTCAGAAGTTCCGCAGCCGCACGGTGGTGCTGCACCCGTTCGCTCTGGCGGACCATGAGATCGTGACCGACCTGAAGCCAATCGAGATCCTCAAGAATGGCCTGCTCATATTCAGACTTGGAACGCTCGCGATCGGTATCATCAATGCGCAGCACCACACTGCCTTGCAGCTTTCTGGCAGCCAGGAAATTGATCAGCGCGGTACGGCCGTTGCCGACGTGCAGCAGACCGGTCGGGGAGGGAGCAAAACGAACTTTCATCGCGCATTCCGATAGGCATTGGTCATTGGATAGCGTCGGTCGCGGCCGAAATTCCGCCGACTGACCTTGACCCCAGGTGGTGCCTGGCGGCGTTTGTATTCAGCCCCATAAAGAAGATTTTCCACCCGTTTGACGGTCTGTGGATCAAACCCGTCAGCGACAACGTCGGCAGCGCTGCGTTCCTCCTCCACGAGACGCACAAGAATAGCGTCCAGAACGGGATAAGGTGGCAGACTGTCCTCATCTTTCTGATCGGCGCGAAGCTCCGCACTGGGAGGACGAGTTATAACGGCATCAGGCATAACCCGACCATTCGGCCCGAGCCCAATCGATACGGTGTTGGCATTGCGCCAGCGGGACAGCCGGAAGACATCTACCTTGTAGATATCCTTGAGCACATTATAGCCGCCATTCATGTCACCATAGAGCGTGGCATAACCGACACTCATTTCGCTCTTGTTTCCCGTCGCCAGCACCATGCTGCCGAACTTGTTGGAAATGGCCATGAGCAGCAGGCCACGTATGCGCGACTGAATGTTCTCTTCCGTGGTATCAGCAGGACGGTTCGCAAACAGCGGGGCCAGCATGCCCGAGAACGCATCAACTGCCGGTTCGATGGGAAGCACATCATAATGCACCCCGAGGAGGCGCGCGATTTCAGCAGCATCCGTCAGGCTCTGTGATGCGGTGTAGCGCGACGGCATCATGACACAGCGCACACGGTGCGGCCCCAGGGCGTCAACCGCAACTGCAGCGCTCAGCGCCGAATCAATTCCACCTGAAAGTCCGATGACAACGCCAGAGAACCGATTCTTGTCGACATAGTCGCGCAGCGCCAGAACCATGGCTGCATAAAGCGCTCCTTCCTCATTCTCGTGCACGGCGCGCTCGGACTGAGCGCACTGCCAGCCTGACTCCGTGAGGAGCCAGTCGCTCACGAGCGTGCGCTCGACAAAACCAGGGAGCTGAACCGGTAGGCTGCGGTCAGCATTGAGAACAAAGCTGGCACCATCAAACACCAGTTCATCCTGACCACCGACCTGGTTGACATAGACGAGAGGAAGTTTGCTCTCGACCACGCGCGCGAGGACATGATGCATGCGCTCGTCGAACTTCATGACATCAAAGGGCGACCCATTGGGAACTACCAGCATTTCCGCACCGGTCTCACAGAGACATTCGACGACATCGGCGGTCCAGATATCCTCACAGATGGGGACACCGATGCGCAGGCCGCGAATATTGAGCGGGCCCGGCATCGGTCCGGGCGCAAATACCCGCTTCTCATCGAAGACGCCGTAATTGGGCAGATCAACCTTTCGGGTTACAGCCGTGATCGTCCCCTGATCAAGCAGGGCCACAGCATTGTAAAGACGCCCGTCCTCAAACCAGGGCGTACCAATCAGAACCGCCGGTCCACCATCCCCTGTGTCCTGTGCGAGAGCTTCGACAGCTGCGCGGCAGTCAGCCTGGAATGCTGGCTTGAGAACAAGGTCCTCAGGCGGATAACCACAGATGAAGAGTTCCGGAAAGACGATGAGGTCTGCCGCCATGGCGCCAGCACGGGCGCGGCGGACACGCTCCAAATTGCCCGCAATATCACCCATCAGAGGATTGAGCTGGGCCAGAGCAATCCGAAAGCGCTTCATTATCGAGCCTCCAGTGCGAACGCAAAGCCGCAACGGCGCCGGTCACGCCACAGCTCTGCGCGCGGCCCGATCCCGGTGGATCGATGACGATTCACTTTGACACTCACCTGCAACCTCTTAGAGAGCCGATACGCCATTATAGCGTCGAGTTTGTCCCTGCGACATTGCGGCCAGTGCTTAGGATGGCGCGCGGCAGAAAGAAACCCCCAGGGCGTTTAGGCCGCGCTTGCGGCTCACCCGAGTAGACCCGGCCAAGAGTGTCAGGCTCGGGCGGCCACTTTTTGATGCGCCGGTGCAGGGAGCGCGGCCTCGTCGATGGCCAGCGCCATGGCCAGCGCCTGACGGGCTTCCTCAGGACGCACGAGCGCGGCACTGCCGGCGCGCACGGCTGCTACAAACGACCCCACCGATGCGCCCAGAGGATCTTCAAGATCGAGGGGGCGTAGAGCGCGTGGCGTGGTATTGCGAACCGTGCGGGTGATGAAATCAATCTCGATGCTGCCGTCGGCATAAACCGCGCGCAGACCGCGGCTCCGCGTATCGGCGATGCGGCTTGCAAGCAGCGACGCCCGCGCCCCGTTTTCAAATTGCAGGCGGGCCTCGACCTCATCGGCAAAAACACTCTTGAGAGCCGTGCCGCTGGCACGAACCTCGGTCACCCGTCCCGGGATCAGTTGGTGCACCAGATCAAGGTCGTGGATCATGAGATCGAGCACCACGCTGACGTCATCACCACGCCCGGTCCAGGGGCCGGTCCGCCAGCATTCCACTTCGAGCGGCATATCGGCAAAATCGAGAAGACCGGAGCGGGCGAAGACAAAACGCTCCTGATGACCAACCGTAAGGACCAGCTTGCGCTCCTGCGCCAGAGCGATCAGCGCATCAGCTTCAGCCAGGTCCGTCGCAATCGGCTTTTCGACGAGAACGTGAGCTCCCGCCTCAAGGAAGGCACGGACGATCGAGCCATGGGTCTGGGCCGGTGAACACACCGAGACAACATCGACCTTGCCCAGCAATTCACGCCAGTCGGCCACTGTCGGGACACCATGCCGGGCCATTGCCCCGGCCCGAGCCTCCAGGCTGGGGTCAGCTACAGCGGCAAGTTCAACGCCCGCCAGCGCTGCATATTTCACAGCATGATGGCGGCCAAAAGCACCGGCTCCTATCACCGCGGCCCGCAAGGGGCGGCGGCTGAACGGCGCCAGAGGGACGCCATCGCTAACCGAGTCGGGGCGGATAAAGGGCTGAAACAAATCGGAAGTCCCGTTCGAACCGGCGCCTTTGCACCACAGCTGGCCGGCAAGCGCGACTCATAAAATATTTCGTGTTGTTGCGCCCTTGCCCACCTCGCCTCCCCTGATAGGCTTGGCACATCTTGAACCCCCGTAAACATACCTCAGTCTTGGAGAACACAATGCCAGCCCAGAAAAGCCAGGAAATCCGCCTGAAGAGTCGCCCCGCCGGAATGCCTGGCCCAGAGAATTTCGAGCTTGCGGAGGCTACCGTTCCGGCGCCTGGCGCCGGTCAGGTCCAGGTCCGCAACATCTTCATGTCGGTAGATCCCTACATGCGCGGGCGCATGGTAGACCGCAAAAGCTACACCCCGCCATTTCGCCTGGGTGAGGCCCTGAGTGGGGGCGCCATCGGCCAGGTGGTTGAGGCGGGGCCAGGCGCGCGCTTTGCCGTGGGCGATTATGTCAGCAATTTCAATGGCTGGCGTGAATGGTTTGTATCCGATGGTGCGGACCTCGAGAAGATCGATCCTACCCTCGCCCCCATTCAGGCCTATCTGGGCACATTCGGCATGCCCGGCCTGACCGCCTATGCCGGTCTGCTACGCGTGGGCGCCCTCAAGGAGGGCGAACGGGTGTTCGTTTCGGCAGCTGCCGGAGCGGTCGGGACGGTGGTCTGCCAGATCGCCAAAAACAAGGGCTGCTATGTCGTGGGCTCGGCCGGGTCAGACGACAAGTGTGACTGGTTGAGGAGCGAGGCGCGGGTTGATGCGACCATCAATTACAAGACCTGCGGCAACCTTATGGACGCTGTCGGCAAGGCCTTTCCACAAGGTATCGATGTCTACTTCGAAAATGTCGGGGGGGCTCACCTTGAGGCTGCGCTCGCGCATATGCGTCCGCATGGGCGGATTGCCGTCTGCGGCATGATCGAGCAGTACAACGCAACCGAATTGCCCCCCGGACCGCGCACGATGATCGCCGTAGTTCCCAATCGCCTGCGCATCGAAGGCTTCATCGTCTCTGATCATGGCGATCTCATGGGCGACTTCCTGCGCGACATGTCAGCCTGGGCAAAGGAAGGCCGGCTCAAATGGCACGAAACCATCTATGACGGCATCGCCCGCGCTCCGGAGGCCTTCATGGGCCTCTTCAAGGGCGCCAATTTTGGCAAGATGCTGGTGCGTCTGGCGCCGGACAAAGTGGTGTAGATTATAAACGCCTGGGGCGCGGAGCCATTCAGGCCTCCGCGCCCATGGCGATCAGATTGGTCAGCGCTGCAACCAGGGCATAGGCCAGGACAAGCGGCGCCTGACCGATCAAAACCTCCCCGCCGATTCCCTGCCAGAATGTGCAGGGCAGCAGGCTGTAGAGCGAACCAACATAGAGCAGCTGAATGAGCGCGACGGCAACCAGGCCGGTCAGCAGTGCGCTGCCAGTTGGCGTCAAAGGATCTGGCCGCCGCTTGCGCTCCAGCCGGATGATGCCCGCTGCCAGCCTCAGGCGGGACAAGGACGAACCCACATAAATAAAGCCCAGCAGCCAGGCAAAATCCGACGCCGTAAGGGCATCTCCGCCGAGGCCGCACGAGCCCAATGCCATCGTCAGCGCCCCCTGGCCCGGCACGGCAAACCCGATCGCGGCAGCCAGTGCCCCGAGAGGATCCGATCCCGGCGGCACCGGCAGATAAAGGCTCTGAACGATAAAGCTGATTAGGGCAAAGGCCAGGAATACGAGGTCATGAAAGCCCGGAAGACGCAGCTTGGCGACCAGATCCCCGGCGCGATTGGTGGCTGCCGCATAGCCCGCCACGAAGAGCAGGCCGGTCGCCAGAAACAGCACCACAATGGCCAAAATCCGGATCAACGCATCGGGATTGAGCCCGTTTGCACCGGCCGCGGCACGGGCAAGTGCGTAGAGCCCGGCAAAGAGGCAGAAAACCATCCAGGCCTTGGCCAAGAGCCGGCTTATGCCCATGACCAGTGCCCTTTCGCCACCCGGCTCACGCAGATGCCGCGAAGCCACTTCCGTTGATACGCTCAGCCCGCAGGGCTTCGGCCATCAGAAATGCCAGCTCGAGTGCCTGGCTTGCATTCAGACGCGGATCGCAATGGGTGTGATAGCGACTGGACAGATCCTGATCCGAAATCGCCTGGGCTCCCCCCAGACATTCGGTCACGTTCTGCCCGGTCATTTCGAAATGAACACCACCAGCATGGGTGCCTTCGGCCCCGTGGATCTCGAAGAAGCTGCGGATCTCCTTGAGAATACGGTCGAACGGTCGGGTCTTGTAGCCCGACTGCGATTTAATCGTGTTGCCGTGCATGGGATCGGAGGACCACACCACCTTTGCCCCTTCCCGGCTCACAGCCCGGATGAGGCGGGGCAGCCGTTCCGCCACGCGATCAGCCCCGAAGCGGCAGATCAGGGTGAGGCGACCGGGTAGATTGTCGGGATTGAGAACCGCGATCAGTCGCAGCAACTCGTCTTCCCCGATACTGGGACCACATTTAAGGCCCAGCGGGTTCTTGATGCCGCGGCAGAACTCGACATGGGCGCCATCGAGCTGGCGGGTTCGGTCGCCGATCCACAGCATATGGGCTGAAGTATTATACCAGTCACCAGAGGTCGAATCGATCCGGGTCAGCGCCTGCTCATAGCCAAGCAGCAGGGCCTCATGGCTGGTATAAAAATCGGTGGTGCGCAATTGCGGTACCGAGGCGGAGGTAATCCCGCAGGCTTCCATAAAATCGAGGGTCTCCCCGATCCGGCCCGCCAGTGCCTGGTAGCGCTCTCCGGCGGCATTGCCAGCGATAAAGCTGAGTGTCCAGCGATGGACGTTATGGAGGTCCGCATAGCCGCCGCTGGCAAAAGCCCGCAAGAGGTTAAGCGTCGCCGCTGACTGGGCATAGGCCTGCATGAGGCGCTGGGGATCAGGTTTGCGGCTTTCCGGGGTAAAATCAGGGCCGTTGACGCAGTCACCCCGATAGGAGGGCAGCTCCACCCCGTCCTGACGCTCAAACGGCTCCGAACGGGGTTTGGCGAACTGTCCGGCGATACGTCCCACCTTCACCACCGGCATCGCGGCAGCAAAGGTCAGAACAACCGACATCTGCAGCAGCACCCGGAACAGATCCCGGATATTGTCAGGATGAAACTCGGCAAAGCTCTCGGCGCAGTCGCCTCCTTGCAGCAGAAACGCTTTGCCCTCAGCGACCTGGGCGAGGGCCCGGCGCAGGTTTCTTGCCTCTCCGGCAAAAACCAGGGGTGGATGAGACTTCAGGCGCGCCTCGACCGCGGCCAGTTCCGCCGGATCGGGGTATTCAGGCACCTGGCGAATGGGCTTTTCCCGCCAGGAGGACGGCGTCCACGACACAGTGGCGTACTCCAAGAACCACCCCCGCATATACGGGACACTGCAAAAGAATGCCAGTGCGCCACAACCGCGCCACCTGTCCGGCACCAATCTGCGGCGCCCAAGAAGGCCTATTTTGCCCGCACCGACGCGCGTTGCAGTTCGCTGCGCCGCGTTTGACGGTAAGCGCTGCGCATTGTCGTGTACGGCTCGAGCGAGGCATCCGAAAGCTGGGTGCGCAGATAAAGCGCGTTCGCATGGGCCTGAAAAGACTGGACGGTCTCAATCCCGACCACCGTTCCGGTATGGGCAAGGAGCGACCAGCCGCCAGGAATATAGAACAACGGGTCGGCCACAACGTCGACGAGGGCGCCAAACGCGTCACGCACCGATGTCGGCCCGACCACCGGCAGCACCAGAAATGGGCCACTCCCTACACCGTAATCGGCGAGTGTCTGCCCAAAATCGGCGTGTTGGGGTGGAAGCCCTGCGTGGGTCTCGGCAAAATCATTCAGACCACCGAGCCCCAATGTCGAATTGAGGAAAAACCGCGCCAGCGTTTCGGCGGCACTCTGCACCCGGCACTGTAGCAGCTCGTTGGCAAACACGACCGGGCTTTGCAGATTGGTGAGGACATTGTGCAGCGGCCGTTTCAGCCCGACCGGGACCTGATAGGTATAGACCCAGTCCACGGGTAACGTTACGTGGCGGTTGACGCGCTCGTTGAAGCCAAAGACGACGCGGTTCACTGGCTCGAAGGGATCATCCGGTGCAGACAGCCGGGCGCAACAGCTGACGAGCAGAAGCGCTGGAACCATCGCTGCTCTCGTCAATCCCCTGATCATCGCGGCAAATGTCAACTGTGCCACCCGCGTCTTGCGCGTCGCAGATCTAAGGCCGGGTCTTGCTTTCTACAAGACCCCGGCCCGACCTCAGACCAGGTGCCTGCAGGCGGTTGGCTGCGGACGAGAATGCGGCCAGGCGGCTTTGCGGGATAGAAAGAAAGCCCAATCTGGCCTCAGGCCGGTAACGGCTCCTTGCTGTAGCTCTTGGCGCGCATGGTCACGAGTTCCTCGGCAGCCGAGGGATGCAGCGCCATGGTTGCATCAAAATCAGCCTTGGTCGCTCGCATTTTAAGTGCGATGGCAACGACCTGGATGATCTCCGCGGCATCGTGGCCGAAGATATGGCAGCCAAGTACGCGGCCTGTATCAGCGTCCACGACAAGCTTGAAGAGGCTGCGTTCTTCACGTCCGCTCAAGGTGTGTTTCAATGGACGGAATTTCGAAAGGTAGACATCGATGCGGTGTCCCTTCCGGAGTGCAGCGTCCTCGCTCATCCCAACAGTCGCGATTTCGGGCTGACTGAAGACGGCAGTTGGAACAAGTTCATGATCTACAGGAGTGCGCTTTTTCTCAAAAACGGTGCGCACAAATGCCATCGCTTCGTGAATTGCAACAGGCGTCAGCTGCAGCCGGTCAGTAACATCACCAATGGCATATATATTTTCCACATTGGTACGCGAGCATTCATCTACCAGCACTTCCCCTTTGGCACCGACAGTGACACCAGCCTTGTCAAGACCAAGATTTTCGGTATTGGGCAATCTGCCAATAGCCGCCATCACACAGTCGGCTTCCAGTATCTCGTCATGATCTGTCAGCACGAAGAACTCATCGCCACGCTTGTCGATACGACGAAATTGGCGACGGGTGACAATGCGCAATCCCTTGTTGTTCATTGCCTCGGTGAGGCTATCACGCATGTGTTCATCGAAGCCACGCAATATCTTCTCACCGCGATAGACCAAAGTTGTTTCGCAACCAAGGCCATGGAAAATATTGGCGAACTCAACAGCGATGTAGCCGCCACCAGCGATGACGATGCGGCGCGGCAGTCTTTCCAGGTGAAAGGCTTCATTGGATGTGATTGCATGCTCACTGCCTGTGCAGTCACCGAGGTTGTGCGAGGGGCGGCTACCTGTCGCAATCAAGATGTATTCAGCGGTCACGCGCCGCTTGGAATGTGCCAGATATATGGTATGGGCATCGAGCAGTTCGGCCCGATCCATGATGATTTCAGCACCCGATTTCGTCACATTCTGACGATACAGGTCCGACAGACGTGCGATCTCCTTGTCCTTGTTGGCAACGAGCGTGGTCCAGTCGAATTTGCGTGCAGGTAGTGTCCAGCCAAAACCAGACGCATCTTCAAACTCCTCGCCAAAATGACTGGCATAGACAAAGAGCTTCTTGGGAATGCAGCCACGGATTACACAGGTTCCACCAAAGCCGTATTCCTCAGCGACAGCCACGCGTGCACCTTGCGCTGCCGCCATGCGACTGGCGCGTACGCCACCTGATCCTCCGCCTATCACAAACAGATCATAATCGTATGTCATGACGCCTTCCGTTCCAGAATTCTTGTGCCGTCAGGACCGGCAACTATGAGGTGACTGGCGAGGCCGATGAAGAGGCCATGGTCGACCACTCCGGGCACTTGGGACAGCACACTGGCAAGAGCCGGTGCGTCATGAATCACCTTCAAAGCGCAGTCAAAGATAAGATTGCCACCATCGGTTCGAAACAATCCCTCGGCACCGTTGCGTGGCGTTACCGCCACATTTTTGTATCCGGCAATCGCCAGCGCCCGCTCCAGACGGTCAAGGGTGCTACGCGCACCAAAGGCGACGACTTCCACCGGCAGAGCAAAGGCACCGAGGCGCTTCACCAGTTTGGACTGGTCCGCGATCACCACCATTCTGCGGGAGGACGCGGCAACGATTTTCTCACGTAACAATGCGCCTCCCCCGCCCTTGACCAGATTGAGGGCATCATCAGCTTCGTCGGCGCCATCTATGGTCACATCGAGAGGTGCAAGATCATCCAAGTCGGCGACCCTGATGCCCAGCGCGCGGGCTTTGTCAGCGGTACGCTCAGAGGTTGCCGCCCCTACCACCTCAAGCCCCCGGGCGACACGCGCGCCCAGAAGTTCGAGAAAGGCTTCTGCCGTGGAACCGGTACCAAGTCCAAGACGCATGCCCGGGTGGATAAAATCGAGAGCGGCGGCCGCTGCTGCACGTTTGAACTCTGCTGGATCGCTCATTTGGCCTCCTGCCCCTCAACATCCACCAGTGGAAGGCAGGAGGGGACGTCACAACATACTCAGGGCGGCAATACGCAAGGTGACGAAAGATCAGGGCCCGATGTCAACCACGGCGCAGATGACTTCAAGCCCTGCCGATTGCGACCTATCGCGCCGGCCCGTTAAAGGCAGACCATAGCGGTCCTGTCCCGCGATTCCTACTGCCGTGCCGCCAGCGCACTTGAGCGGCCGGGCACCGCGTCGACCGGACTACTCGACGGTGACGCTCTTGGCGAGATTACGTGGTTGATCGACATCGGTGCCCTTTGCCAGTGCCATGTAGTAGGCCAGCATCTGCACCGGCACAGCATAGAGAAGTGGTGCAAAGGTGGGGGCCATTGACGGCACTGCGATGCAAGCATGGGCCGCCTCCCCTGCTGCGGCGATTCCTGCGGCGTCCGAAATCAGTATGACCTTGCCGCCCCGCGCGATGGTTTCCTGCATGTTGGAGACGGTCTTTTCGAACCAGTTGTCATGCGGTGCCAGCACGATCACCGGAACGTTCTCGTCAATCAGCGCAATGGGGCCGTGTTTCATTTCACCGGCAGCGTAGCCTTCGGCATGAATGTAGGAGATTTCCTTGAGCTTGAGTGCGCCTTCCATGGCCAGCGGAAAATTGACGCCGCGCCCGAGATAAAGAACGTCGCGGGCCTTGGCGAGATCGCCGCCCAGGGCCTCGACCACCTCTTCCTGCTTCATGAAGTCAACAATGTGGCGCGGGATCTCAAGAAGAGACGCGACCAGCGGCCGCTCCTGATCGGCTCCAAGGACGCCGCGGACCCGACCGGCGGCAATCGCCAGGGCAGCGAGTACGGAGAGCTGGCAGGTGAACGCCTTGGTCGAGGCCACGCCAATCTCAGGTCCGGCAAACGTGGGAAGGACAATATCTGCCTCTCTTGCGATCGAGCTCTCAGGCACATTGACCACAGCAATAGTGGTCTGGCCACTGGCCTTGGCATCGCGCAGCGCGGCCAGGGTGTCGGCAGTTTCCCCAGACTGGGAGATGAAGAGCGCGGCCCCGCCTTTGGGATAAACGGGCTCACGATAGCGCAGTTCCGAGGCCACATCAGCCTCCACTGCAAGCCGGGCGATGCGCTCAAACCAGTATTTGCCGATCAGTCCGGCATAAAACGCCGTTCCACAAGCCGAAATCGTCAAACGGCTGGCATTCCTGAGGACCTCGACCAGAGCCTCCTCTCGCAACTGAACGCGCAGGGCCGAAGGATCAAGATAGTGGGCCAGCGTATGGGCAATGACCTCAGGCTGCTCGTGAATTTCCTTGGCCATAAAATGGCGGTAGCCCGCTTTATCCACGAGACCTGCAGAAGCCGTGGTGGTGCGGATGACACGCTGCACAGGCTGCCCAGCGCTGTCGAAGATTTCAACATTTGGGCCACGCAGCACGGCGACATCGCCATCCTCGAGATAGGCAACGCGGTTGGTGAACGGAGCCAGCGCAAAGGCGTCAGAGCCAAGATAGGCTTCCTGCTCGTCATATCCGACCGCAAGAGGACTTCCCTTGCGGGCCCCCACCAGAAGGCCGTCATGTCCGGCAAAAATCATGGCCAGGGCATAGGCGCCCGTAAGTCGGCGGACCGCTTCCCTTGCCGCGATGACCGGCTCAAGTCCCTGATCGAGCAGTTGGGTCACGAGATGAACCGCAACTTCTGTGTCAGTCTCTGATTCGAAATGATGCCCTTTGGCGATCAGTTCACTGCGCAAATCGCGGAAATTCTCGATGATGCCGTTATGCACCAGAGCTACGCGACGCGAGGCATGGGGGTGCGCATTACTCTCGGTTGGAGCCCCGTGCGTCGCCCAGCGTGTATGTCCGATTCCGGTGCGACCACCCAGTGGCTTTTGCTGCAGGACCCGGTCGAGCTGCGTGAGCTTGCCGGGACTGCGGCGCCGTTCGATATGGCCATCAACCAAAGTGGCAACCCCGGCCGAATCATAGCCGCGATATTCCAGGCGACGCAGCGCCTCGACCAGCTGCGGTGCCGCGTCCTTGGTTCCGGCAATACCGACGATCCCGCACATCGATTACTTTTCCTTCTTGCTCAGGGACTTTTCTTTGGCCTTGCGCTCACGGAAGTCATGGGCCCAGCCCTGAATTTCCTTGCGCGGCGCGCGTGTGAAGCACAAGGCATCCTTGGCGACGGCCGAGCCGGATATGGTCGAGCCGGCACCGATGTAAGCGCCATCGGCGATGGTAACAGGAGCTACAAGTGCACTGTTGGAACCGATAAACGCACCTGCGCCGATTTCAGTGCGATATTTGAAGAAGCCGTCGTAATTGCAGGTGATCGTGCCTGCACCAATATTGGCCCCCGCTCCCACACTTGCATCGCCCAGATAGGTCAGATGGTTGGCTTTGGCACCGTCACCCACCTTCGTCGCCTTGACCTCGACAAAATTGCCGATATGGGCACCACGACCGATGTCAGCGCCCGGCCGCAGCCGCGCATAAGGACCAATGATGGCTCCTTCATGAACCACGCAATCTTCCAGATGCGAGAACGCCTTGATTTCAGCGCCTGATTTGACGGTTACACCTGGCCCGAAAACAACATAGGGGCCGATCGTGCAGTCACTTTCAAGAACGGTATCATGGCTCAGGAAGACCGTATCTGGGGCCTGCAGTCCGACTGCATTGGCCAGCGCTGCGCTGCGCAAGCGGCGTTGCATTTCAGCTTCGGCCGCTGCCAGCTCACCGCGCGAGTTGACCCCCATCATTTCGGTTTCTTCAGCCATGACGATGGCGCAGGCAACTCTGTCCTGGCGGGCCAAAAGCGGCACATCGGTCAGATAATATTCGCCCTGACTGTTATCGTTCGAAAGACGCGAGCACCAGTCGAAAAATTGCGGCGCCGGTGCCGCCATGATCCCGGCATTACAGATGGTCACCCGGCGTTCATCGGCACTGGCATCACGATACTCCACGATGCGCGCAAGCCGGCCATCCTTTTCCGCAATGACCCGGCCATAGGAGGGATTGGTCGAATTGAAGGCAACGATCGCCATGCCCGTCTGTGCCTGTGCGGCAAAGGACGCGGCAAATGTGTCGGACGCGACGAGAGGCATGTCGCCATAGGCGACAACCAGCCGTCCCGCAAAATCAGCCAGCGCAGGACGGGCGGCCGCCGCTGCGTGACCGGTCCCAAGCTGGCTATGCTGGATTACGCAGTGGGCGCCACGGGCGGCTGCATAGTCGCGTACGCTCTGGCCGGCAGGCGCCGTCACGACAATGATACGTTCAACCCCGGCCGCTGCCACCGCATCCATCACATGCCCGAGGATTGGCTTGCCGGCAATTCTATGCAGAACCTTGGGTAGCGCCGACTTCATGCGCGTGCCCATGCCAGCTGCGAGGATCACCGCTGCCCGTTCATTTGTGGAACTCATGTTTGTCCCTTGCCTTAACTCGCTCTGTCTCTGCCTGTGCCCTTGCCAAAGCCCGGCGCTTCGCCGGATAACCCTGCAGCGCGCCACGGTAAACCAACGATTTGCGACGTAATATTGCCGCAGATTCAAACTTCAGGATGTTCAGTCTATAGATGCAACCTACCTACATATTTGATCTCGACGGGACGCTGGTTGACACTGCGCCAGACCTGCTTTCAGCCACCAATGCCGTCCTGCTGCAGGCCGGGAGGCCCGCCATTGAGCCGTCCGGTTTGCGCGAGATGGTCGGAATGGGGGCCCGGGTGCTCATTCTCAGAGCCTTTGCGGCAACCGGACCTGAGTTGGCCGAAGCGGACCTTCCCCCACATTACGATCGCTTTTTAAGCTTTTACCGGGACCATATTGCGGCGGAAAGCCGACCGTTTCCAGGCGTCGAGGAGACCCTCAAAAGGCTCCTTGGACAGGCGCGCCTGGGCGTGTTGACCAACAAGCCCCAGGATCTTGCCGACCGCTTGCTGCACGAACTGGAGCTCGAGCACTATTTTCAGGCCATCCACGGCGTCGGCCGCCTTTCTGTGGCCAAGCCAGACCCGCGGGTGTTTCGTCACGTGGTGGACGAACTCGGTGGGGCGGCAGGCGGGGTGGTCATGATCGGAGACAGCGCCACCGATGTGGCCACGGCGCGGGCGGCCGGAGCGCCGGTGATTCTCGTCGATTACGGATATACCCCAACCCCGGCGCGGGAGCTTGGCGCCGATGCCGTGATCAGCGACTTCCGCCAGCTTCCCGCGGTGGCAGCCAGCTTGCTGCGCTGATGCCTGTCTGCGGCAGAGGCCGGTAAGAGGGAGCGCGCACCGTCGGCACCTTGACGGGTGGGGCTTGCCCGCCCTATAGGCGGTCCCACTTCGGGCTACCTCCTTGCGGTAGCAAGACCAGCTCCGGGCGCGTAGCTCAGCGGGAGAGCACTCCCTTCACACGGGAGGGGTCACAGGTTCAATCCCTGTCGCGCCCACCATTTCTGAAAAAGCCAACGCATTGATTAAATCCGCCGCGCTTCCATGCAGCCAGTCACCTGGTTGCCGTCACTGCCAACAATCGGCCGTGGAGGAATCCGCGCACCGGCAGGCATGACGCCCTGAGGATCGTCGACGTGACGGCCCTCCTTTGCAGCCGGTCCCGTTTATCGTATGCAACAACCTTTCCAGCCTCAGGATTCAGGAGGTCAGGGCACGTCGCCGACGTTTGGCAACATCCCCTTCAGCAAGCAGAAGAATCGCTGCCGCATTTCTGCTTCCCCGAGGACTTCGCGACCGTAGGTCACCTGCGAGAATTCACAGTAGCGTGCCACTGCGAGCCAGTTCTGCGCATCCATATCCGGATTGGTGCTGCCGACGCGGCGCAGCTGCTCGGCGATACGGCTGACCCAGAGCCGGTTATGTGCAACCACCTTCTGGCGCAGCGTATCGGGAAGAGACCAGGCAAACAGAAAGCTGCAATCTATGGCCAGATCCAGCTGCCGGTCTCGTGCCTCTTGCGCGATATAGGAGGCAAGATGATCCGCCAATGCCAGTACATGCCTTGCCCGTGCCCGACTGGTGCGTGCCACCCGCAACTCCTGAAAGATCTCCATCATGCGCGTGAGCATCGCAACGCTATAAGGTGCGCTCCGCGCACGATGATCATCCCACGCCGCTTCGAGAAGTTCGGCGAGTGAACCAAAATAATAGCTGGTCAGCGACAGCTTCACCTCCGCCTGGGCCGCGATGGCGCGGTGGGATGCACCGCCGACGCCTTGCTCGGCAATGACACGCTGCGCCGCACGCAGGATCTTCGTGCGCGTTTGCTCACCCTTGGAGGTGAACAGAACTTGTCCTGCCATCACAAAGGTGGCCCATCGGTAAAGGCATCCATGGCCATCCCCAGTAGCGCTCGTAGCAGCGGAATGTTCGACATGTCGAGCTCCACCCCTCCACCACCGTAAATGCCCCCAGATTTTGGTTTCGCTTGCGGTGGATTCTTGGCGTAGGCCACAGCTTCCTTAAGATCCGAGGCGAAGCTGTCAGCCACACCTGGACGGGTTTGCGGACCGGTCACGCACATGTGGACTGAACCCGGGCTCTGCTGGCCATTCAGTCGCCAGCCACGCGCGGCCATGAAGTCGTTAACGTGATAGATGTCGAACTCGTCGCTGCGGAAAGAGAAGCAGAACGTCGGCTTACCCATCATGATGAGTTCGGAATGAGATTGAACCGCGGCCTGCATCGCGAAGGCGGTGTCGAAAATCTCCTTGGCGCGCGCCAGATAGCCTTGCTTACCCAGGCGCACCATACTCGCCCAGGTGGCTGCGATCAGTCCGCCGCTCCGGCTACCGGCAAGGCCGGGAGACGCGTAGGTACCGCCCTTCCAGTCGAGTTGCATGAAATACTGGTATTTGCGGAAGCTGGCATCTCGCCAGGCCAGGACTGATGTGCCTTTGAGCCCGTAACCGTATTTGTGGGTGTCCGCAGATATGGAGGTCACGCCTGGCAGGCGAAAATCAAAGACTGGAATATTGGGGTAACCGAGCCGCTGGCCCCAGGGCAGGATAAACCCGCCCAGACATCCATCCACATGCAGCCAGGTATTCTTCTCCAGGGCGATGGCGGAGAGTTCCGCGATCGGGTCGATCGTCCCATAAGGATAGTTGCCTGCCGATCCGATGATCGCAACAGTGTCTTTGGTGATTGCCTTCCTTACGAATTCAACGTCGACCTGTGTGGTTACCGGATCGGTCGGCGCTTTGATCACTTCGATACTGAACAGGTGCGCGGCCTTGAGAAAGGCAGGATGGGCGGTCTCTGGCCAGATTATGTTTGGATGCGTCACCCCGCGCTCCTCGCGGGCTTTGTCGCGATAGGCGACCATCGCGCCCAGGATGCTTTCCGTCCCGCCTGCGCCAAGCGCCCCACACGCCTTCTGGCTCGGATCGTGCTTGGCGACGGCATCCCCGTGCAGCATATCGAGCGTCATGGCAGTAATCTCAGATTCGAAGCGTGACATGGAAGGACAGATATCACGCTGCAGTGCATTTACGTGGCTGAACAGTGAAAAGCACTCGTTCAGAAGATCGTAATGCGCATGATCGCCGCAGTAGAGTGAGCCTGAAACACGCCCTCCTTCCCATCGCTTGTCTTCGTTCTGCGCCATTTCGTTCAGCTGTCGGCGTATGTCTTCCGATGCGAGCCCCTCGTCGGGAAATGAGCGAATGGCCCCGTACTGATCGGAGTATGGAAATAGCGCGCGGTGGAGTTTCTCAATATCCATGACTGTTATCCCTGTGCATATCCAAAGTTGTGCTTTCCCGGTTAATCCATCGCGCCCAGCTGTCACGAAGCGCCGGGAGCATTTTCGCTGCTCGCACCACCATCAGGCGGCGAGGGTTCTTCAGGTTTGTTCAGGCCACAAGCAGTAACCGCAGCAAACGGTTGATCCCGTCTGTGCCTTTACATGGCGCGACACTGAGGCTCGTTCTCCAGACATTTTCAATTTTCAGGCAACCATCTGCGTGCTGTTCATCCTATGGCTGAGCGGTCGCAGCGCCTTGAAGGCCGCTGTAAACTGCTCAAACCGTTCATCATAAAGCTTCGCACGTGTCCTGTTCGGTTCGACGACCTGGCGCTCCCGCACGCGTGCCGCAAAATCGCCAGGCTCGATCAGTTTCAGACGTGCAAACGCGGTCAGCGCCGCACCGAGTGCTGTAATATGCTGCGCATGATCGAGTTGGTGTATCGGGCGTTGCAGAACATCTGCCATGATCTGGGCACAGATATCGGATTGTGCACCTCCGCCATAGAAGAGGTAGTGGCTGAACTCCCGCCCACAGAATTTCTGCATCGGATCACGTGACCAGCGCAGATTAAGAGCGATGCCTTCCAGAACTGCGCGTGCCATATGGCTGCGCGTCATTCTGGGTGACATATTTATAAATCCGCCGCGCATCTGGCTGTCGGTCTTTGGCGCCAGGCTGCCGGTCAGCCACGGCAGGTAGATCAATCCTTCCGCGCCGGGTTCGACCGACGCCACTGCCCGCTCCAGCGCCGCATAGCGCACCGGGCCCTCAGGCAACACCGATCCGCCGGCAAAGCTATCCTCAGCAAATATGGTCTGGCGCAGGAAGCTGTCGAGCGCCAGGCCCGAAATTCCAGTTTCGGCTACGGCAAAATACTGTCCGACGATCGGGCTTGGCAGGGCAAACAGCGCGTTGCGCAAATCCGTGCCCTTTTTCGCGCGATGCGTCACGAGGACAGAACTGCTACCCATAGCCAGCCCGCAATGCGAGCCCTGAAATGCGAGTGACCCCATGCCACCGGCATGGGTGTCGCCCATTCCAGCAATCACCTTTGTGCCAGGCGCCAGGCCCAACTCATCAGCGATCTTGGGCAACAGGCCTCCTATCACCGCATCTATAGGTACTGCTTCTGGCAATTTTTCCTGATCAATCAGCCCGTAACGTAGCAGCCTGCGATGATAGCCATGGGCAGCGCCAGCGCGATTATCCATAAGAAGGCTCATGAAACTCGTGCATTGGGTGGCCGTGGCGCGCCCGGTCAAGCGCATCGCCACGTAATCCATCGGCTCCAGCAGAAAGGCGGTGCGCGCGTAAACCTCGGGGCGAACGTATTTGAGGAACCGCATATGGTTCAGCGACATACCGCCAGCCACCGGCGCCAGCCCGTGTACCCGCAACCAGTCCAGAAGCTGCAGCGGCCGGTCGACGCCGCGTGGAAGTCTGGCCATGCGCCGGAGATTGCCCGCGGTGCCACGCTGATCTAGCCACAGGATCATGTTTGCAAGCGGTGAGCCGGTATGATCCACCGGCACGATGCTTGAATACTGGCTGCCGCAGATCACCGCCTTGATGTCGGCCGGTGACACATCAGCTTCCTTCAGCGCCTGCGTTATCGAGCCTTTGACCGCCTCCCAGAGCGCCTGTGCGTCCTGCTCCGCGCCGCCACCAGGCACATGGATCGTATCCACGAAGGTGCGGCCAATGCCAGCTATGCGCCCGGAGAGCGACACCACCAATGTCTTTGGACCAGATGTGCCAAGGTCGAGCGCCACCACATGTGGCTCGCCAGCCATAGGATCAGGCTCCGGCATTGAGTCTGCCTGCTGCCTGAGAACCCCGCAAAGACGCCTGCGCGCAACTTTTGGACATAAGGCGACCTCTCAAAAATGTGCGCCGCTACCAGGTCAGCGCACCAGCGTAGCTGTCATGACCCTCGTCTGCCTCACGGCGCTGCCAAGGCGCAATCCTTGCAGTGACACGTCGGCGCTACAGCTCAGACAAAATTGGTCATTCGTCCAATTTACCATAAAGAGACCCGCGCCTGTGTCAAGATACCCGACCGCGCATAGAGGCGTTCTGAGTGCCGTGATGCGCCCGCGCTGGCGCCCCTTTATGCATCGCCTCAAAACCGCCCAATGCCTGTGACGCGTGTTGGAGCCCGCTCCTACGCGCAAGGTCGCGGCTTCACTGAACGCCTTCTGACGGCGCAAAGATGAGAGCCCGCGATGACAGCTGATCAAGGTCAGTCGTGAAGACCAGGGGACCGCACTCCCGCAGATCTTTCGGCAATTGTAGACCATGAGGTGGAAGGTGAGCCGCCCGCCTCAGGCGTTTTCGGGCTTGCGCTGAAAAACGCGGTCCATCACGTAATCCGGTGACACCGTCTCTCCGGACAGCATCATCGCCAGAAGTTCGCCGCCTAGAACCTGGGGGGCGATCGTCACATCAGGCTGCACGAGACGAATGCGGCCCATGTGACTGGCGTCATTGATGGCGGCAATGGTGCGGGTCTTGGGTGCGAACTCGCGTACCGCAAGGACGATAAAGGCGTTCTCGGAATCATCAGCCGTCATGGCGAGAACTGCCTGCGCCTTGTCCGCGCCGGCCTCCTTGAGCACGGAGGCACTTGAAGGATCACCAACGACGAGATCGCACTCTTCATGGCCGGTTTCCTCTGGCATTTCCCGAACGATACGCGTCACTGCTCGCCCACGCTTGGCCAGTTCCCGCCAGGTGTTGACCGCCAGTGCCGTGCGGCCAATGACAATGAAATGATTGCTGCGGTTCATGCCAGTGCCTCTTCGCGTAACAATCCGCGTAATGGAGTTCGACACCAAGGGTGCGATCACCGCCGTCAGAGAGGTGGCGAATACCGCCACACCCAAGAGTATCACGGATACGGTGAACATTCGGGCTTCAGGTGTCTGTGGAGTGATATCTCCGTAACCTACCGTGCTCATTGACACGACCGCGAAATAGAACGCGGTAATCAGATCAGTGATCCGCGGCTTGAACTCCGCGCCGAGATAAAAAGCCCCGTAGGTGGCGTACATCAGCAGCATCAGTACCGAGGTGACCGCAAACAGCGTCGACGCAGCAAGACTCGCCCGGTTAAAGCGCTTCCAGGCGACAATCAGCAGAACCACCATGAAGGCAAAGTAAGCAAGCAGTCCGACCCCGGAGCGAACCACGCCCAGCCCGGTGGTGGCCGCAGCGGCAATCGCAAGAAGGAGCGCCATGGTCCAGGCTACGCGGGAGCGGAACAAAAGACCGAGCCCCACAGGCATCATCCCGCCGCCCACCACGAGAACCGGAAGAAATTTGGGTGGAAGTTCTGCGGTTCCCAGTGCAACCTTTTCGAGATAGTAGGGCCAGCCTGGGCCCAGATCGAAGTTCAGCAGCCAGTACCCGCCAAGCGTGAAGAGCAGGGCCAGGGGAACGTGCGGAAACCAGTAGCGCGTGCGGGCGCCAATCTTCACCCGATGGAGCAGCGTGCGGGCGCGCTCAACGATGTTGCGAAATGGGTGATGGCCAAAAGCTTGCATTCTGGGATGGTGTGACGACAGGTAACCACACCGTCAATAGCCTCATCTTCTCCGGTTCCATAATGAAAACTGGGCCGTAGACTATAAGCCGGCGCGATTGTTGCCTGGGGTTACCGGCACTGATATGGTGAACGTCCAAGTCAGACCGTCCCAAAACAGTTGGGTTCAAGTACGACCAAGCATGCAAGGGACGATGTACGGGTGGCGAGATGCCCGGGCCTGATTTGCATCAACACACATTTCGCCGTCAGGATATTTTATAAGTCATTGACTTGAGCAAGAGGATCGCGCGCTCGGAAAAGGTGAACAGCGGGGGGCCAGGCGCGCTGTGCGCGAAAGGAATACCGATGTCCTTGGAGCTGAAATCCCATGCTCCCAATGGTGCTGAGGCTGCGCTGTCCGAGGAACAGATCGCGCGGCGCAGCTACCAGATCTGGGAGCGCGAGGGCCGTCCTGAAGGCCGCGCGGTGGCGCATTGGCGCCAGGCCATCGCAGAACTCCAATCCGAGATGCTCCGGCGAAGCCCGGCCGAACGGCGCGCTGGCGCCCGTGAACTCTGCTTCTGGGACATTTTTGGCTGAGGCTGCCCGACCGGCGCCTACCCGGCGGCCAGTCCCTTGGGTGTCCGAGTTCCCTTGACCAGAGAGGGCGGTCCGCCTGCGTCCTGCAACGCAGGGTGCCGGCCTGTCGAACCCGATGTCCTGCTGTGCTAAGCCGGGCCGTCGCTCTTGCCAAAGTGGGCCAGTTGTCATTTTGCCATGTTCTGGGCTGGGTCATTCTTGCGACCGCCATTGGCGGTGGCCTTTACATGGTTGCGGCTGCAGCTTTGCTGACGCGCCTGATGGCTCCCAGGTTGAGCAGGCCGGAGACCTCGCCTCCCGCCATCACCGTGCTAAAGCCGCTTTATGGCGCCGAGACGGGGCTTGATGCCGCTCTTTCGAGCACCCTGGAGCAGGACTATCCCGCTCCGGTGCAGTTTGTATTTGGCGTCCACGCCGCCGATGACCCAGCCTGCCACATCGTCGAGCAGCTCAAAAATTCCCACCCCGGATATGACATTGAACTGGTGTGCGATACGGCGCGCCATGGTAGCAACGCCAAGGTGTCCAATCTGATCAACATGATGTCCGCCGTAAAACACCACACCCTCGTGGTCGCGGACAGCGACATTGCGGTGCCGGCCGACTGGCTGAGGCGGGTGGTGGCTGCCCTCACCGAACCTGGGGTTGGGATTGTCAGCTGTGTGTACGCGGGTGAAGGGCGCAGTGGTGCCTGGTCACGTCTGGCGGCCATGGCCGTGAGCTACAACTTTCTGCCCAACGCCGCCGCGGGGATCGGTTTTGGCCTCGCCGCGCCCTGCTTCGGTTCCACCATGGCGCTCAGCCGCGAGACTTTGAACCGCATCGGTGGCTTTGAGCGCTTCGCCAATCTGCTTGCCGACGATTACGAAATCGGCCGCGCGGTGCGGATGCAGGGCGCACGCGTCGCCTATCCACCACTCATCCTGCACCATTTCAGCAATGAGACGGGATTTGGCGAACTCGTGGCCCATGAGCTGCGCTGGGCCCGAACCATCCGAACTATCGATCCGCGCGGACATTGGGGCAGCTTTGTGACCCACGCCCTGCCCCTTGGGCTGATTGGGGCGTCATTGGCCGGCTTTACCCCTACAGCAATTGCGGGCTTTGCAACAATTCTGGCCGCCCGGCTTTTCCTGAAGGCCCGGATAGACCATATAGTCGGAGTTCAAGCTGGTCCCGCGTGGGCACTGCCCCTGCGCGACGTGCTATCTTTTGCCCTGTTCCTTGGCTCGCTGTCCGGTTCGGCAGTGCGCTGGCGGGGCGCCCGTCTGCGCGTGGGGCGCGATGGGGCAATGTCCTGATCTCGTTCTTAGGTGGTTCATGTTGCGCACGCTTTTCCTTCAGGCCCCTTCCTTTGACGGTTTCGATGGCGGTGCAGGTTCGCGCTACCAGGCCAAACGCGAAATCAAGTCCTTTTGGTTTCCGACCTGGCTGGCGCAGCCCGCCGCCCTGGTTGAAGGCTCGAAGCTGATCGATGCGCCGCCCGCCGGTATAGGTCTGAGCGAGGTCGTGGCCCAGGCCAAGGATTTCGACCATGTCGTCGTCCACACCTCCGTTCCCTCATTCAAATCTGACGTCAAGGTGATCGAGGCGCTCAAGGCCGCCAATCCCAATCTTCTGGTCGGGATGATCGGAGCCAAGGTAGCGGTCAATGCCGAAGGCAGCCTGAGGGAAGGCCCCGTCGTCGATTATGTGGCACGCAACGAATTCGATTTCACCATCAAGGATGTCGCCGACGGGATCGCACTTTCAGAGATCAAGGGCATTTCCTACCGTACACGCGGCGGGGCGATCGTGCACAACGATGACCGGCCCATGATCGAAAACATGGACGCGCTGCCATTTGTGACGCCTGTCTATCAGCGCGATCTTCGGATCGAAGATTATTTCATCGGCTATCTCAAGCATCCTTATATCTCGATCTACACCGGGCGGGGCTGCAAGTCGCGCTGCACCTTCTGTCTGTGGCCGCAAACCGTGGGTGGTCATCGTTACCGCACCCGCAGCGTCGAACACGTGATCGAAGAGATCAAATACGCCAAGGCAGCATTTCCCCAGGTCAAGGAATTTTTCTTCGACGACGACACCTTTACCGATGACGCTCCCCGCGCCGAGGCCATTGCCAAGGAACTCGGCAAGCTTGGCGTGACCTGGTCATGTAATGCCAAGGCCAATGTGCCGCGAAAGACCCTCGAGAAGCTAAAGGACGGTGGTTTGCGGCTATTGCTGGTCGGCTATGAAAGCGGCAATCAGCAGATCCTGCACAACATCAAGAAAGGCATGCGCATCGAAGTCGCCGAGCGGTTCACCAAGGACTGCCATGATCTGGGAATCACCATCCATGGCACCTTTATTCTTGGGCTTCCGGGCGAAACCACGGAAACCATTCGCGAAACTGTCGAGTTCGCCAAGCGCATCAATCCGCATACCATTCAGGTTTCGCTGGCCGCGCCCTATCCGGGCACCTACCTCTACAATCAGGCGGTGCAGAATGGCTGGCTTGATGCTGCCAATGCGGAACTGGTGGATGAACACGGCATCCAGATCGCGCCCTTGCATTATCCGCATCTCAGCCACAAGCAGATCTTTGATTCGCTGGAAGATTTCTACCGACAGTTCTACTTTCGCCCGACCAAAATCGCGGCCATCGTCGGCGAGATGGTTCGTTCAACCGACATGATGAAGCGTCGCCTGCGCGAAGGCGTGGAATTCTTCCAGTTCCTGCGCGAACGGCGCCACGCGGCGTGACCTTGGGGCGATGAGGCCGGGCCATGAAGGGCCTCATAGTCAATGCGGATGATTTCGGCGCCGCTTGCGAGGTGAACGAAGCGGTCGAGCGCGCCCACTGCCATGGCGTGCTGTCGGCTGCGAGTCTGATGGTGGGCGCGCCTTTCGTCGCCGATGCGGTGTCGCGAGCGCGCCGCATGCCGCAGCTGCGGGTCGGGCTGCACATCGTCCTCGTCGAAGGCAAGCCCATGCTGCCGCAGGCCGCAATACCCGACCTCGTCGACCGTAATGGCTGGTTCAGAACCGACATGGCGGTGGTGGGCGCGGAAATGTTTCTGCGCCCTGCGGTGCGGCGCCAACTGGCGCATGAGATCGCGGCCCAGTTTGAAGCCTTTCGCAGCTGTGGCCTGCGGCTTGATCACGTCAATACCCACAAGCACTTTCACCTGCATCCCACCATCACCGCACTGATCCTCAAGATCGGCAAACGCTACGGCATGCGCGCGATGCGGGTGCCGCAGGAGCCCCGCCATGTGCTGGCTGCCGCCGAGCCAGGACAGCTACCGCCACCCCCGGCGTGGGTAACCGCGCCCTGGGCCAAATTGCTGCGCGGCCGCATCGCCAGAGCCGGCCTTCTTACTCCTGACCATGTCTTTGGCCTGGCCTGGTCCGGAGCGATGACGCGCAGCCGGCTTGCCGGGCTCATCGCCCATCTGCCGGACGGCTTGAGTGAGATCTACCTGCATCCGGCGACCAGCGGCGGCTTCTTGGGTGCGGCTGAGGGTTACGCCTATGCCGAGGAACTCGCAGCGCTTTGTGATGAGGAGGTTGCCCGCTTGGCCCAAAGTCCCGGCATCAGGCGGGGTGGGTTCGTCGATTTCTGACGCGCAACCCCCCGCGCCCATTCGCCTCTTTTCATGAACATTGACCGATCGGATATACTCGTCGCGCGGCAGCTGGATTGAGCGAGCCGACTTACCCCGGATGCAAAAGGTGATCTCATGGGAGCAGTTTCCCTCGACATACCTACTTCTCTCACCCTGGACGTGGGCAATCCCCCCGGCCCAGGGCCGATCCGGCTGGGGAGCGACCCACACAAGAACTTGTTCTGCCACACGCTGCTGGCAACCTTTGACCCCTACCGGCCGGCGCTCATGGAATGGCCTCGTCTGTCGGCGGACACCAGGCGCAAGATCATCTCGCTGCCGATCTGGGACATTGCCGTACAGACCGAGGGGAAGGCCGGCCTGAGGGTGGCGACCTATAGCGAAAAAGTGCGTGATCCCTTGCTGAAGCGGGCGATCGAGCTCAACGCCTTCGAAGAAAAGCGACACAAGCATGTGTTGCACAACATGGTAGAGGCCTATGGCATCACATTGGCTCCCGAGCCGGATTATGTGACACCTAAAGACCCGGAATGGGCCTTCATGGTCACCGGCTACAGTGAATGCATTGACAGCTTCTTTGCTTTCGGGCTGTTCGAACTGGCCAAGAGGTCAGGTTTTTTCCCGGCCGAACTCGTCGATACCTTCGAGCCGGTCATGCGTGAAGAGGGCCGCCACATCCTCTTCTTCGTGAACTGGGTGGCCTGGCATCGGCGCAACATGCCGTTGTGGAGACGACCCTGGTTCGCACTCAAAATCATAGCGGTCTGGGCCTTTCTGATCTACGAACGGATCAGCCTTGGCAACAATCTGGCCAATGGCCAGGACAACAACTTCACCGTCACCGGTGCAAAGGAGCTCGGGGTGGAGGTTTCGATACGGGAACTGATGGAGCTGTGCCTGGCTGAGAATGACCGGAGACTGGGTGTATATGATCCACGCCTGTTGCGCCCGCGCCTTGTACCCAGGGCGGTACGGCTCTGGCAGCGTGTATTGCGCGTCGTGAGCAAAGGATGAGCATAGGCAGGTCCAGCCGTCGGGAGACAGCGTGAAACTCAGCGTCATTCTTGCTGCGCTGGCCGGCCTTGCAGGTGCCGGCTACCTCATCGCCTTTGTTGGCTTTGATGCCATCTGGCACGCCGTCGAGCATGTCGGCTGGACCGGATTTGGCGCCCTGTGCCTGTTTGCCTTGGCCAATTTCATGCTGCTGGGAAGCGCCTGGTACCTCATCGTACCGCAGCATCGCGCCCGCCGGCTGGTGACGTTCTTCTGGGCCCGGGCGGTGCGCGATTCTGCGGGTGATGTGCTGCCGTTCTCGCAACTGGGCGGCATGTTGATCGGCGCCCGCGCTGCCAGCCTGCGCGGACTGCCCATGGCCAATGCGCTGGGCACAATGGCAGTGGACGTGACGCTCGAGATGGTGGCGCAGATCTGCTTCATCATTGGCGGCATTCTCATCCTCGTCATCACCTTGCCGCTGGACGGGCGCCAGCTCGATATTCTCGAAGCTGCTGCAGTCGCCATCGCCCTCGGTGTGGTGGGAGCCGGCGGCTTTATCGTGGCCCAGCGCCGTGGCTTCGACCTCCTGGAGCGGGTCGCCACCCGTTTTCTGCCCAAGGCGGCCCCTTATGCCGGCGACATTCATCGCCTCATAGGGCAGGTTCACGCCCGGCCGCGGCGTATGGTGGCAAGCTTCTGCATCCATTTTGCCGGATGGATCGGGACGGCCATCTTTACCTGGCTGGCTCTCAGGCTGATGGGCTGGCATGTGGTTTTAGCAGATGCGGTGGCTATCGAAGGGCTGATGTGCGCCTTGCGCAGCGCGGCGGTGTTTGTTCCCAACGCCATCGGCGTGCAGGAAGCAGGCTACGCCGTTCTCATGCCACTCTTCGGCGTGCCCGCCCAGATCGGGATCGCGCTGTCGCTGCTGCGGCGGGCGCAGCAGATTGCCGACGGCGCGCCGATCCTGCTGGGTTGGCAGCTGTCTGAGGGAAGTTTTGCCGCACGCCTGCGGGCAGAGCGCCAGGCCAAGGTGCAAGGATGAGTCGCGTTCTGGTCACCGGCGCCTCGGGCTTTGTGGGCTCTGCGGTCCTGCGTGCGCTCTTGGCCCAGGGCGAGGAGGTCCGGGCCCTTGCCCGTCCCACCAGCCCCAAAACCAACCTGCAGGGACTGGGTTGCGAGGTTGTGCTCGGGGATCTGAGAGACCCGCTCTCGCTACGCCGGGCCATGGATGGCTGCGAAGATCTGTTTCACGTCGCTGCAGATTATCGGCTTTGGGCCCGCAATCCCGAAGAGATCATCGCCAATAACCGTGAGGGCACGCGCAACGTGCTGGAGGCTGCAAAGCAAGTTGGTATGCGGCGGATCGTGTACACCTCCTCGGTAGCAACGCTGAAGCCGCAGCGCGATGGTGGCGACGCCGACGAGCGCGATCGCGCCGGCTTTGACACCGCCATCGGGGCCTACAAGAAGAGCAAGGTGGTGGCTGAGCGCATCGTCGAGGCGTATGCGCAGCAGGGAATGCCGATCGTGCTGGTCAGCCCATCGACACCTATCGGACCTCGCGATGTACGCCCGACACCGACCGGGCGTATCATTGTCGAAGCCGCCCGCGGGCGTATTCCGGCGTTCGTGGACACCGGCCTCAACCTTGTACATGTCGACGACGTCGCCGCGGGTCACCTGCTCGCCCGCGCCCATGGCCGCATTGGCGAGACCTACATACTCGGTGGCCAGAACGCGACGCTGAAGCAGATGCTGGCAGAAATCGCCAGACTGACCGGCAAGAAGGCGCCGGCCATACGCCTGCCGCGGACCCCCCTTTATCCTTTGGCCCTGATCGCGGAAATCACCGCGGGACTAAGCGGCAAGGAGCCTTTCGTCACCCGCGATGCCCTCGCCATGTCCCGCCACCACATGTTTTTTTCCTCAGCCAAGGCAACCACAGAACTCGGGTACCACGCACGCCCCTATGAGGAGGCTTTACGCGATGCGCTCAGCTGGTTTGAAGCCGAAGGATATCTGTCGTGATCTGGCCGCTCCTTCGCGACGCGGTATGTGCAGGATTGCCGCTCGTGATCTGGCTTTATCTGCTGCTGTTTCGCGGCCTGTTCTGGCAGGCGCAGGAGCGTGACGATCGCCACCTGCCACAATCTGTCCCCTCCCCTTGGCCCTCGGTGACCGCGATCGTGCCAGCCCGCAATGAAGCGGATGTGATTGCCACCACGCTGGCGAGCCTTCTCGCCCAGGATTATCCCGGTCCGCTGCGCATCCTGCTTGTCGACGATGAAAGCAGCGACGGAACAAGCGCAAAGGCCCACGCCCTTGGCGGCGCGGCGCGTCTCAGGGTGCTTGGCGGAAGCCCGCGTCCTGCCGGCTGGACCGGCAAATTATGGGCGGTGCACCAGGGCATCCTCGAGGCCGGCAAAGAGCCAAGCGACTATCTCTGGCTGACCGACGCCGACATCCGCCATACCCCGGATAGTCTGACAGCCCTGGTCAGCCGCGCCGAAGCCCACGCGCTGGTGTTGACCTCTCTCATGGCAAAGCTGCATTGCAAGACCTGGCCCGAACGCTTCTTCATCCCCGCCTTCGTCTACTTCTTCGCGATGCTGTATCCGTTCAGTTGGGTAAACAATGTTCAAAACAGGATGGCGGCAGCAGCGGGCGGATGCATGCTGGTCCGACGCCCTGCGCTGGAGGCGGCAGGAGGTATCGCGGCCATCCGCAGCGAGATCATCGATGACTGTGCCATGGGCCGGCTCATGAAAGCCCAAGGGCCGATCTGGCTGGGGCTGACGGAGCGGGCGCAGTCTATTCGCCCCTATCGGCGGATGGGGGAAATCCGCCGCATGGTCGCCCGCTCGGCCTATGCCCAGCTGCGCTATAATCCGCTCCTTCTCCTCGGCACCCTTCTTGGTCTCTGCCTGATGTTCCTCAGTCCGCCGGTTTACATGCTGCTCGCCCCGGACGGCAGCTGGCTGGCCGCGGCAGCGGCCTACGGGCTGATGGCCGCCTCCTTCCGGCCGATGCTGCGCTTTTATGGCCGGACCCCGCTATGGGGGCTGGCCCTGCCAGCAATCGGTCTTCTATATGCCCTCTTCACCCTCGATTCCGCGGTTCAGCACTGGCGTGGGCGGGGGGGCATGTGGAAAGGTCGGCCCCAGGCAATGGGACAGTCATGAGCATTACGGCAGCCGAACTTCAGTCCGGAAAAGGATCGGGCGACGAGAATTTCCCCGTTGCCTCGCTACTGATCCGCAAGCGTCACCGTCCCGCCATTCAGGCATTTTATGCCTTTGCGCGCGCCGCCGACGACGTCGCCGACCACCCCTCCGCGCCGGCTGGTGACAAGCTCAGGCTGCTCGAGGAATTCCGCACCAGCCTTCTGGGCGAAAGCCAGACTATTCCCCAGGCCGTCCGGCTGCGCGAGATCACCACCGCCCAGGGACTTTCGCTCCAGCATGGACTTGATCTGCTCGAGGCGTTTCGCCGGGACGTGACCCAACTGCGCTACCGCGACTGGAATGCGCTGATGGATTATTGCCGTTATTCCGCCATGCCGGTCGGCCGTTTCGTACTGGACGTACACGGCGAAGACGTCGGCACCTGGCCGGCCAATGACGCGTTGTGCGCGGCGCTGCAGGTGATCAACCATCTGCAGGATTGCAAGAAGGATCACCAGCGGCTTGATCGCGTCTACCTTCCCATGGAAGCATTATGGGCCGAAGGCATCGGCCCCGAAGCCCTGATGGAGCCGCGGGCCACCCCGGCGCTGGAACGGGTCATCAAATCCTTGGCCCGGCGCACCAGCCAGCTGCTCGGCTATGCCAAACCCTTTTCCAGTCAGATACGTGATCCCCGCCTGTCCTTGGAAGTTGCGATCATCCAGGACCTGGCACAGGACCTGACTGCCAAACTGCTGCGTAAGGATCCCTTGAGCGAACGGGTGCACCACACCACGCTGGAGCTGTTACCCCTTGTCCTGGGCACGAGCCTGCGCTTCGCCGCCCAGCGCTTGAGCCGCAGTTCCGGACAATTGGCGCGGACGCAGCAATGACCGCGACGAAGTCCGAAGACGCGCAACCGGCGCAGACGCTGTCAGTCCAACAGAAGGCAGCCGGCAGTTCCTTTTATCTCGCCATGCGTCTGATGCCGGCGGCCCAGCGCGATGCGATGTTTGCCATCTATGCCTTCTGCCGCGCCGTCGATGACATCGCCGATGACGGTCAGGGCACGCGCAGCGAACGGCAGAATGCGCTGAACGTCTGGCGCGACGACCTTGCCAGTCTCTATGGCGGCAATCCTCCTGCACGTCTGTCTTACCTGGTTCGGCCGGTAGGCGACTATGGCCTGCGTCTTGAGGATTTTCTCGCCGTGATTGACGGCATGGAAATGGACGTACGCGAGGACATCATCGCGCCGGACCTGGCCGTGCTCGATCTTTACTGCGATCGCGTCGCCAGTGCGGTAGGTCGGCTCTCGGTCAAGATATTCGGCATGAATGAAGAGGCGGGCTTTGCCCTTGCGCATGATCTGGGGCGCGCGCTGCAGCTCACCAATATTCTGCGTGACCTTGATGAGGATGCCCAGATCGGCCGGCTTTATCTGCCGCGCGACTTTCTTGACGCCGTCGGCATCACCAGCCGCGAGCCGGCAACAGTGCTGAAGGATGCCCGCCTGGACGAAGCCTGCCGCCAGCTGGCAGCCCTCGCCCATCGTCATTACGCCAGCGCCCATCGTCTGATGGCCTCCAAACCCAAGGGACGCATCGCCACCCCAAGGCTGATGGGAGCCGTCTATTCGCAAATTCTCTCCGAGATGGAGCGTGCCGGCTGGCAGCCACCGCGCCATCGGGTGTCATTGTCCAAACTCAAGCTGGCACAGATCGTCCTTGCCAATGGGCTGGGCAGATGACCGCCGGCCGCGTCTACGTCATCGGCGCCGGACTCGCCGGCCTGAGCGCCGCCGTCAATCTGGTTGGCCACGGAGCCAGAGTAACGCTGATCGAAGGCGCCAATCAGGCAGGCGGGCGCTGCCGCTCTTACTTTGACGCTGCGCTTGATCAGGTCATCGACAATGGCAACCACCTCGTTCTTTCTGGCAACGCTGCCGTCCATCGCTATGTGCACAGGATCGGCGCCCACGCCCAGCTGACGGGACCTAGACATGCACGTTTTGCGTTTTTTGATGCTGCAACAGGGGCCCGCTGGATCATCCATCCCAATGACGGCCCACTGGCATGGTGGGTTCTGACGCCATCGCGACGGGTTCCAGACACGCATCTGGGCGAATATCTTTCTATCCTGAGGCTGCTTGGCGCCGGAGCCGATGCACCGGTCGAAAGCGTGCTTTCGTGCAGCGGCGCACTATGGGACAGGCTGCTGGCTCCGCTTCTGCTCGCAGCGCTTAACACCGACCCGCGCACGGCATCGGCAAGCCTGGCCGCAGCCGTGATCCGTCAAACCCTGTTCAAGGGTGGCCGGGCCTATTGTCCACGAATTGCCACCCCCCACCTTGCCGACGCCTTTGTCACCCCGGCGCTCAGTTATCTCGCGCAGCACGGAGCCACCGTGATCCTCGGCAAGCGCGTGCGAACGCTACGGTTCGAGGACAGCCGCGTCGTCGGCGTCGAGCTTGCCGGGCACAGCATCGCGCTTGAGCCACCGGACAGGATCGTGCTGGCCGTACCTGCCTGGGTGGCGACCGATCTCGTCCCACAGCTCCGCGCGCCCACGGCCTTTCGTGCCATCATCAATGGCCATTTTGCGCAGCCCGCACCAAAGGGCGCCGAACCTATCATCGGAGTGATCGGTGGGCTCGCCGAATGGATATTTGCCTTTTCCGACCGCCTGTCGGTCACCGTATCCGGCGCCGACCGCCTGCTCGACGAGGACCGTGACAGCCTGGCGCAACGGCTGTGGGCGGACGTCGCCGCCGCCCACAACTTGACCGGTCCCATGCCGCGCTGGCAGATCGTCAAGGAACGCAGGGCGACCTTTGCCGCCACCCCGCAGGAGGACAGCCGGCGCCCTGGTCCGGTGACACCCTGGGGTAACCTTATCCTGGCCGGGGATTGGGTCCAGACCGGGCTGCCGGCAACCATCGAAGGGGCCCTGCGCTCAGGCGAAATGGCAGCAGAGCTGAGCCTGACGGCTGCGTAAACCTCACACCGGGCTAAAGGCGTTGGTCGCTCTCGCGGGTTCCGCTAAAACATCGGCCCGCCGCGCCCAGAATTCGGAGAAGGCAGATGGACAAGACCATGAGCGTGGAGCCGCAGGCGCTGGAACAGGCGATCAGCGCGGCCACGGCGGCGCTGCTCAAGGATCAAAGACCGGACGGGCACTGGGTCTACGAGCTGGAGGCAGACGCGACCATACCGGCCGAATACATCCTGCTCGTCCACTACCTCGGCGAGGACGCCAATCTCGAGCTAGAACGCAAGATTGGTCATTATCTGCGTCGCATCCAATCGCCGCATCATGGTGGCTGGCCGCTCTTTCATGGCGGGGCCTTCGACCTCTCAGCCACCGTCAAGGCCTACTTTGCCCTGAAGATGATTGGTGATGACCCCGAGGACCCACACATGCGTCGCGCCCGCCAGGCCATCCTGGACGCGGGAGGCGCGCGCAAAGCCAATGTCTTCACCCGCATACAGCTGGCGCTCTATGGCGACTGTTCGTGGCAGGATACGCCCACCGTTCCTGCCGAACTGATCCTTCTGCCACGCTGGTTTCCCATTCACCTGTCCAAGATGAGCTATTGGGCACGCACCGTGATCGTTCCGCTTTTGGTCCTGCAATCTGAAAAGCCCATGGCGAAAAACCCGCGCGGGGTACATGTGCCGGAGCTGTTTCTGCCCAAAGGAAGCAGAGCGCATTTGCG
>JAJZDZ010000072.1 GCA_021851325.1 Pseudomonadota bacterium
AGCGGTTGCTGCGTAGTCTGATGCCGATGGCTGCCTACCCCGACCAATCCTCCGGGCCGAAGGGTTGTAAGTTCATGCAAGTTGTTGTTTTTGTTCATACACAATCGCTAGATGACCAACGCGAATCCCGCTTCTCAGGCTGATTAGCACAGCCTTACCGCGCCACCCTCTCCACTCCTGGGTTCGGATTGGCCAGGGGGACAACCTGTTGCACGACACGGCCGGGGCGCGTTTCATCAGTGACTCGCGTACGCCGTTCCACGGCTACAGGGCGGTCGAGTCGCGCATTGAGAGCGGGACCGTCATTTTTCATCCACTCAAAATTCAGGGTCGTCGCAACATTGTGTGGGTGAGACGCTTCGGTGGGCCGCGGATCGTGCGCGCGAAGATCGCAAATTCTTGTAGGCGGCAGTAGACCTACATTGAATGACTGGTCGTCGGCCAGAGCGGACATTGGCCCCAGCTCGCGGCAACGACAGCCATGGTGATCTCAGCGGTCGCTGAGATCACAGGCACCCAGAGCGTAAACTTCCAGCGCCTGCGAAACGGCGCTATCAAACCAATGCGGCCATTCAGTATGCAATGAAGCGGACAGTGGCGTGAACGCGCGGATAGCTGACGAATCCCCGTTTTCCTAATGCCTGTGCGACGCGAACCCGCCAAAAATCTCAATGATCTCCTCGAAGCAGTTAAGTGAATGCTTTTGAACAGCCTTGATGTACGCCAGCTTTAATCGACCAAGATCAATACTTGCCAGGCCGGCGAACCGCGCCAGAACTTGTTTCCCGGGCATGCTGATTATCCATTCATCCGAATCACCCGAGCACGCTGCGTCTAGTTTTAGATACGTTTCTCGCACAAGCGCTTCGACTCTTGCAGGATCCAGCGCGCTTCTTGAGCGAGAAGCCTCCTGCAACGCCCGGTCTGCAAAAAGCGGAATCAGTGCATCAAGACTCTGTCCTTGTAAACCTTTCGGCATAACGCTGACGTTTCCAACATCCCTGCGAAGCTCGGCTGATACGATAAGACCGACGGCGTAGGCAATATTCTCCTTCGCGAGTCCCCGAAGGCGATTGCTAACTGCCTGTATATCTCGCAACCAGCTGTGGTCTGGTTCTAGCTCCTCAAATACAAGGGTCAACGCACGCGGGTCCAAGAAATAGTTCTCTAAGTGATAGCGGCTTAGATAACGAAGCTTCCCGGCTGCAGCGCTCTCCGTGGCCGCTGCTTTAGCCGGGTCGGTGACATCTCGATCACATACCATGAAGAAATCGACACCCCAGATCGTTTGAGACAGCACGTTGTCCGTTAACTGCTGAAAGGACTCTACTACCTGGCGGCCGCCCGAGGGCACGAGTACAAGCTCAGGAAAACGGTTTTTCAAAATAAAACCGTATGTCTGCTTGTCCAAACTGGAGGCGGCACCTTCGACGAGAACGATCTTCTTTCCAAGTGAGACTATCCCAATTGACTGGCCAAGCAGCCGCAATGCACTATTAGTTGCGTCGCTTTCAGTGACGATCACCGCTTGATTAGCCTGTGTCCCATCATCGGAAAGCTGCGCTGGTCGAATGAAGACAACAGTGTTTTCCAACGAAGCTGTGATAATGTCAGGAGAATGGGTGCAGAAGATGAACTGATTGTTCGCCCCAAACGTCTTGAGCGTCTGAAGAAGCCGATAACTGAGTTCCGGATGAAGGTGAATCTCTGGCTCATCAAAAAAGATGATGCAGTCCGAAGGTGCACGGAGGATGAAATCGAACACGATGTTGACGACTTCCCGTTCGCCCGAGCTCATTGCGCTAACCGGAAGACGTTGACCAGCGTCGTCGAAATACAGTTGCTGATTACGTGGATCCAGATCCAAGAGCATCTTTGGTCCCACAAGTTGGGAGAACGCCGCCTTGAAGAGTATCAACGGATCCTGAAAATCCAAGGCCATGGAACTTGCGCCCGACGCCTGAAGTTCCTTGGCACGCTTTGCAATTTGCTTCTCGTGGCTTTGAACCTTTCGGAACAAGGAATGTAACGTGTCCTGAAAGCGGGCCTTCAGACCACCGAAGGTCGTGTTCCAGCCAAGAGATTCACCCCATGGATCAATTACATCCCAATTGAACTGATAGGGCTGAATCTGGGCGATTGAGCGATCGCTTTCAAAATGGATGACGCTGCTCTCCCATTTTGTTCTGCTCTTGCTTGCCTGAAGCGTACGCGCGAGTTTTTGTAGATCTGGTGGAGCGGCAGTGTCCAGAGTCGACTGTCCCCAAGCAGATCGCTCGCGTTCACATGTCGCCTCGATGAGTAGTCGAACGCCACTTTGTTGTTGGTGATTTTGAAATCTAGCTATGAGCCCGTCGACAAGTCGGCTCTTGCCAACACCATTTTGCCCGGCAATGACGAGCATATCGCTGAGGCCGTCCACTTCGAAGCGACGTACCGGCAGAACATCTCGTGCCGCAATATTTCTGATTCGCATGTAGAGTCTCCCACGGCCCTTCGTTTGCAGCCATCTTATGGCCGCGCCAGCGTTGTTGTACCTCTTGGGCCCCCGAAGTGGCTGCTACCCAGCGTTGAACCACTGATCAGTGGAGCGGCTGCAACCGGTCGGAGGCGGAAGTCGGGATCAAGCGGTGACAGCGACCGCACCGCTGCAAGCGCCGCAATCGCGGTGCTTGGATCGCGAGCAATCATCCAACGTCGCGGTCAGACCTGGCCGGGCGCGGGCCATACGGCAAACCACGCCGAGGTAAATGTCAGTTGCGACTTATTTCCCCTCACCACTCGCGCGGCGGGAATGACAAGATGTTGCTTTGACGCCATGCGTATCGACAAGCACCGTCGAGATCGAATAGCTAGCACATGGCAATATATCTAATCGCTTCGCCAATATGCCCCACGACCTGATCCGCAATTGCCACATCAGAAATGATGGCTTTAATGGCCTTTTCGTCCATCTGCAGCCCGCCGGCTTGCGATTTCAAGACCCCTGCGGCGCTAGAAAAAACCCCGTCATCAGCACTATTTTTGGCGTGCAGCAACTGCGAAAGGCAAGTATCCAGCGAGTTATATTCATTTGTTAATTTAATCGCGATGGACACAGTGGGCGCAGCGTTGATCAGTGGCTGCAATAAGTTCTGCGCATTCCGGATCGACTGAATGGCGTTGGCGATGTTGGTTTTTTGCGTTTGAGAGGGCATTGCATGGCTCCATTCAATGGATCGCTACTTTACTTACTTCGAAGCCTTGAACAAGGTGACCGCCGCACGGCCCTCACGAACAAGGATGGAGATCGTTGAAGAAGCTTCTGCGCTCTTGGGATTAGCAAGTGCGCTGTTGGCAGAAACCAGTGCATCCAGCGCGACATTGAGCTGGCCAACGTCTTGTGGTTGAACAATCAAATGATCTAGCGCTTCATGAGCCTGGTAGATATCGAGCAAGCTCGCAGGCCCTCGCTGTTCGTGCGCGACCCTTACCGCAAGCGCAAAATCATTGGTTAAGGCAGTTTCTTTGCTTTTGAGTCCCTGGCCATCGTCAATATTTTCGGCTTTCAAAGCAGCAACAATAGTCTCCAGCGGCCCCTGCAAGCGTGCACTAGCATCGGCAATCTTCGGTTCCTCGCGTCGCTCGATGATGAATTTTGCAATGCTGCTCACGGCTGCATTTACCCCGGCGATCGTATTTGTCCCGATGGCGCTAAATTTTTCTTTCGCAGCGAGTGCCTCGAGGTTTTTGGCGACGTCGGAAGAATTACTGTCAAGTTGCGTCTCGTTCGAACCATTCGTCAAAGCGGTCAGTGAATCGGCATACAGAGTGATGGCGTTCAACAACTTCAGGCGTATTTGAAGTTGATCATTCGTCAGCTCCGTCGGATGGCACTGAAATACGAGGTCGAAATTTTTGTCTCGCGTGTCGGTTGCGTACGCATATGCCCGCTTGTAGTACGCTTCAGTGCATTCGGCATTTTGGACTTGGTGCAAAAACGCCATCTCCGACGCAGCGACGGCGTGGGCCCCTCGGTCAAACCTGGCGGCATTGCTTTGCGTTTCCGAATATCGCGCGAGCGTGCTGCATGCTGACAAGGAAAGAACGCAAATCGATGCGACAAAGACTGAGATTCTCATGCGTCCTCCAGCGGCGATGCTGTTGTGACTACGGATTAACTGGGCGCTTGGGTTGGGTTCGTTGATGGAACCCCTTGCCACGCAAGGACACAAGCGATCGCTTTGCTGCGAAAGGCAGCGCGCCAAAGCGCTGCGCCCGGGCGATTGACAACGGCATTTTGCCTCGGCGGACGGCCGATTTTGAGGAGTCTCGCGCATATTTCATCTCGTTTCGTTTGTAAGCTTCGCAAGCGTTTCCGGCATTGCAAAGCGGCGCTGAGGAGCGTCTCGATAGGATGCTTCATTCCGCTTCCCATCGCCGTTGCTCTATCAAACCCGACGTCCACTGCTTAGGACATGGCAATCGCAGTCTCGACATGCGCCGAGCGCCGGCTTTGGTGAATCAATGATCTCCTCCGGCACGAGTCGCGCTCCGTCTCGAGCGGCCCGTGCGGGGGCGATTGACTTGCAAGCTCCCATCACAGCTCTGGGGCGAACTTGCTACTGAGTGGCCGCTCCTGGCCGGAGCAGCCCTCAGCACCACTAGTTCGCACGTTCTGGAGGCGGCCGCTCAGTGTCCTACCGATCTGGCGACCGTTGCATGCAGCATTGCAGCCACTGCCAGCGTGTGCGCCCAACGCCTGCTCAGGCCGATCAGCACGCATAGGCCGTTCGACAGGTTCCGGAGCGCCGCGGGCATTGGAATGACGCCTTCGGGCAACCGGTGGCGGATCGGTTGTGGCCGGGACCAGGCCTTCCCAGTCGCCTCCCGAGGCGGACCTCAGTCTTTGCATTGGTCCTCAAACCTGAGCCTGCTGTGCCTGCACGAAATCTACGAAGGCCCGCAGCGGTGCTGGAAGATGGCGTCGGCCCGGGTAGTACAAGAACGGTCCGGTAAATGGCCGCCACCACGACTCCAACACCGGCTCCAAGGCACCGCTTTCAAGGTAGGGTCTCAGCCAGTCTTCGAACAGATGGATGATCCCGCAGCCCGCGACAGCGGCATCGACCGCTAGGTCCACGCCCCCGCTCACGCGAACGATCAATGGTCCGCTGGGTTCCACAGTCACCACCTCGGCACTGCGCTGAAATTCCCAGGCCGGCATCGCACCGCTGGCGAAGCGGCCACGCAGGCAGGCGTGGTTTAGTAGGTCGCGCGGATGGGCTGGACGCCCGCGCGCCTCAAGGTAGGCGGGAGCGGCCGCGGTGGCCATGCGCTGCCGACGGGGCCCAATGGGGATGGCGATCATGTCCTGAGCCAAGCGCTCCTCGTAACGGATGCCGGCGTCGCATCCCGCTGCGAGGATGTCGACAAAGCCTTCCTCAACCACCACGTCCAGGATGATGTCCGGGTACGCCGCCAAGAAGGGCGGTAACAGGCTCGGCAGGACCAGCCGCGCGGCACTCGCCGGCACGTTGAGTCGCAGCGTGCCGACCGGACGATCGCGAAAGCCGTTGACCACGTCGAGTGCGGCCTCCACCTCCCCGAGCGCCGGCCCCAACCGCTCCAGCAGTCGCACACCGGCCTCGGTGGGCATCACGCTGCGCGTGCTGCGGTGGAGCAGGCGAACGCCCAGCCGCGCCTCCAGCCGTCGCAACGCCTCGCTCAGGCTTGACGGACTGACGCCGCCAGACCTTGCCGCTTCGCGGAACCCGCCGGCGCGTGCGACAGCCAGGAATGCCGCCAGATCGCTTAGCTGTGCTGCCATCGATACCTTTTTCACTGTTTTGTTTATTGCACAGCCTGTACCAACTGAACCTACTTATCGTACGCGTCCTGCCTGCCTACATTGTGTCCTTCTTCTTGAATGGGAATCCCCAAATGAGCGCACTTGATAAGGCCGGTCACTTTCGCCTCGGCAGTCGTGATGTCAGACGCATGGGCTACGGTGCCATGCAACTTGCCGGGCCTGGCGTGTCCGGTCCGCCCAGGGACAGGGCGGCTGCATTGGCCGTGCTCCGCATGGCGGTGGAAAGCGGCGTCAACCACATCGACACCAGCGATTTCTATGGCCCCTACATCACCAACCAGATCATTCGTGAGGCGCTGCACCCATACCGGGACGATTTGGTCATCGTCACCAAGGTCGGCGCCAAGCGCGGGTCGGATGCATCGTGGATCCCAGCCATGTCGCGCGAGGAGCTGACCCGCGCCGTTCACGACAACTTGCGCCACCTCGGCCTGGACGTGCTGGAGGTGGTGAACTTGCGCAGCATGTTGGGCATCCATGGGCCGGCGGAATGCTCGCTGGAAGAGCCGCTGTCAGCCCTTGCCGAACTACAGCAGCAAGGGCTGATCCGCCATATTGGCCTGAGCAACGTAACGGCCCGGCAGGTCGCGGGTGGGCGCCGGATATGCGACATCGTCTGCGTTCAGAACCACTACAACCTGGCGCACCGCCATGACGATGAACTGATTCAACAACTCGCCAGCGATGGCGTCGCCTACGCGCCGTTTTTCCCGCTCGGTGGTTTTTCGCCGCTGCAGTCGAATGCGCTTTCGGCGGTGGCGACAGAACTCCGCGCGACGTCCATGCAGGTGGCACTTGCTTGGCTGTTGCAGCGCTCACACAATCTTGTGCTGATTCCCGGCACTTCGTCGGTCGAGCATCTGCGACAGAACCTGGCGGCAGCTGAACTTAATCTGCCCAATGAGGCAATTGAAGTACTGGATACTATGGCCGGGAGCGCTGCGTCGCACTGAGTTGAGCATGCTCGCCCAAGGGTGGACGCCCTTCGGCACAGCCACAGATCAAGGTGGCCGATGACCGCGCTGTTGCGCGCAAAGTAAAAATGAGCCACTTCGCGCAAAGTAAAACTGAACCACTTGTTCGTAGAGTTGGCCCTTTTTGCGCGGGGGCCAACGATGCTTCGGAAGGAACAGTGGATGCAGATCCATGT
>JAJZDZ010000073.1 GCA_021851325.1 Pseudomonadota bacterium
TGCCCGGCTGTTCGAAGGCGGCATGCACATTCCACAGGGGGCAGGCGCCACCGTGACGGGCAAAGGGAAAGCCTGCGCCATCGAGGCGCTTGGAGACATTTCCGGCGCGGTCGATGCGGATGAAGAAGAAGGGGACGCCCTCGGCACCCGGACGCTGCAGCGTGGTGAGGCGATGGGCGGCTTGTTCGAAGCTGACGCCAAAGCCGGCCGCGAGCGCTTCGACATCGTAGCGCAGTTCCTGCGCGGCGCGGGCAAAATCGCGATAGGGCATCAGGAGTGCTGCCGCCCAATAGGCTTCGAGGGCGCGCCGGCCGAGGGTGCGGGCGTTGTCACTGGCAAAGCGTCCCTCGTCGAGAAGGGCGTCGATCTGCTCTGCCTGTTCAAGCATGGCCAGCTGCAGGGCGAGCTGAAACCTGCGCCCGGCATGATCGAGGCGGTTGCTCAGCATGATGCGCTTGCGGTGATAGTCGTACCAGCGCACCGCGCCGGTGATGACGGCGGGATCGACGAAATGCACCTGCAGACCGTGCGCGCGCGCAAAGCGGGTGGCGAGCGCGTCAAGGGTGTCAAGCTCCGGGGCGAGAGCCTCGGCGCTGTCGTCGAGACGGGGAAAGCAGTTGCGCCGTGCCGCCAGAAAGGCACGGGCCTCGCTCACCGGATCATTGCCCACGCTCGCACTCTCATCACCTTGTTCGCGCCGCTCGGCCAGCGCCAGCTCGGACTGGCCGAGAGCCTGGTTCAGGCGCAGGAAGGCCTCGGCAAAATCGGGATAGTTGGCGGCGATATCGGCAATATCGAGGGCGCTGAGGTCCATGTCGGCAAAGATCGGACTGCGGGCGGCGCCTAAGAGGCGCTTTTCCAGCTCCTCCGTGTCGCCGTCACCCAGCGAGGCCAGATCGATCCGGTAGGTCTGGGCCAGACGCAAGAGCAGCTCCGCAGTCAAAGGCCGCTGGTTGCGCTCCATCAGCGCCACGTAGGAGGGTGAGACCTCCAGATCGGCCGCCATGTTGGCCTGGGTAAGCCCGAGGTCCCGGCGCAAACGCTTCAGCCGCGGTCCGAGGTAAAGGGTCTTCTTGCTCATGCGGCCATCCTGTGGCGAACTTTACAACTTTACGAGATAGTTTTGTAAAGTTTGACAATAACACACAATCCCTACTTCCGCGCAATAATGAAACGGAGGCATGGTGGGGCTTAGGATTTTCTTCAAGCCGTGCAGGAGCCATCATGACCTATCAGAGCCAGATCGACGCCCTCGATCGCAGCATCCGTCCCCAGGGGCCGAGCTGGAACGCCATCAATCCGGAGGCGGCGGCACGGATGCGGCTGCAGAACCGCTTTGGCAGCGGTCTTGATATCGCCCGTTACACCGCCAAGATCCTGCGCCGTGACATGGCGGCCTATGACGCGGATCCGCGCGCCTATACCCAGTCGCTCGGCAGCTGGCATGGCTTCATCGCCCAGCAGAACCTCATCAGCATCAAGAAGCATTTTGGCTCGACCAAGGGACGCTACATCTATCTCTCGGGCTGGATGGTGGCGGCCCTGCGCAGTGAATTTGGTCCCCTGCCGGACCAGTCGATGCACGAGAAGACGGCGGTCCCGGCCCTGATCGAAGAGATCTATACCTTCCTCAAGCAGGCTGATGCCCGTGAGCTCGGGCTCCTCTTCCGCAGCCTTGATGCCGCCCGCAAGCGTGGCGATGAAGTCGAGGCCAAGCGCATCGAGCATGCCATCGATAATTTTGAATCCCATGTCGTGCCGATCATCGCCGACATCGATGCCGGTTTCGGCAATGCCGAGGCAACCTATCTCCTCGCCAAAAAGATGATTGAGGCGGGGGCGGGCGCCATCCAGATCGAAAACCAGGTTTCTGACGAAAAGCAGTGCGGACATCAGGACGGCAAGGTCACCGTGCCCCATGAAGACTTCCTGCAGAAGCTGCGCGCGGTCCGCTACGCCTTTCTCGAACTCGGCGTCGAGGATGGGGTTATCGTTGCGCGCACCGATTCCCTCGGTGCCGGCCTGACCAAGCAGATCGCCTTTAGCGAAGAGCCGGGAGATCTCGGCGACCAGTACAACAGCTTTCTGGACTGTGAAGAGGTCGATCCGGGCAAGCTGGGCAATGGCGATGTCCTCATCGCCCGCGCCGGTAAGCTCCTCAAGCCCAAGCGGTTGCGGTCCAACCTCTTCCAGTTCCGCGCCGGCTCGGGCGAGGACCGCGTCGTCCTCGACTGTATCACCGCGCTGCAGAACGGCGCTGACCTTCTCTGGATCGAAACCGAAAAGCCCCATATCGAGCAGATCGCCAAGATGGTCGATCGCATCCGCGCCGTCGTGCCCAATGCCAAGCTCGTGTACAACAATTCGCCGAGCTTCAACTGGACGCTCAATTTCCGCCAGCAGGTGTTCGACGGCTGGAAAGCAGCGGGCCGCGATGTCTCGGGGTATGATCGCGCCAAGCTGATGAGTGCCGAATATGATGAGACGGACCTCGCCCAAGAAGCCGACGACAGGATCCGTACCTTCCAGAAAGACGCCTCCGCCCGCGCCGGCATTTTCCACCATCTGATCACGCTGCCGACCTATCACACCGCGGCGCTCAGCACCGACAATCTCACCCGTGATTATTTCGGGGCCATGGGCATGCTGGGCTATGTGAAGGGTGTGCAACGCCAGGAGATCCGTCAGGGCATCGCCTGCGTCAAGCACCAGAACATGGCCGGCTCCGACGTCGGCGACGACCACAAGGAATATTTTGCCGGTGAGGCCGCCCTCAAGGCTGGCGGCTCGGCCAACACCATGAACCAGTTCGCAGTGGCCTGAGCGACGAAAAGGAACCATGGACATGAGCACCACGAGCGAGATCAAGAAGCCCAGCCACGAGCGTCCACGCGCGGTCTTTTCGACCCAGGATTTCGAACTTTTGCGCGCGGCGGTGACCGAGCATATCCGGCATTGCAAGGATCCGGACGAAGCCGATAAATACGCCCACCTTCTGCACCGTCTGCGGCGCGTCAGCTAGAACGCGAAGCGCCCGCCCACGGCACGGCTGTTATGGCTACCTCCCGCGCGCCTCAAAAGCGCGCGGGAACGTTCCCGTGACGGGCCGCCGCACCAGGATACGACCAACCCATGGCCCGCACCGAGGTCCGGCGGGCCTGCAGCATTTGAGAACAGGGGAAAGACCATGGAGGCGCAACGCCCGGTGCCCGTGCCGCATCACAGTTCTGCCGGCGCCACGACGGCAAAGCTTGAGTTCACCCCCGCGCTTGCGCGCTTTCTCGCCGAGGAAGCGCTACCGGGAACGGGTCTGTCGCTCGCCGCATTCAGCGCCGGGCTTGAAGCCATCTTTGCCCGGCTGTCGCCGCGTAATCAGGCGCTCCTGAAGGAGCGCGACCGGCTGCAGCAGAAGATCGACGACTGGCATCGTGCCCATCCCGAGGCCCGCACCGGTGCGCCGCGCGCGGTTCTCGAAGAGATCGGGTATCTGGCTCCCGAGCCGGCCCCCTTTGCCATCACCTCGAGCAATATTGACAACGAGATCGCCCAGTTGGCCGGTCCCCAGCTGGTGGTGCCCGTCCTCAATGCCCGCTTCGTCCTCAACGCCGCCAATGCCCGCTGGGGCAGTCTCTATGATGCGCTCTATGGCACCGACGCCATGGACGGCAAGACGCCGCCGGCCCAGGGTGGGTATGATCACACGCGTGGCGCCGAGGTCATCAGCTGGAGCAAACGCTTTCTGGATGAGGTGGTACCACTCAAAGGGCTCAAATGGGCCGACTGGACGGGCGGAGCGCTGCCTCTCATGGATCCCGGCCAATTGGTCGGCCGGGCGAAGGACAATCTGCTCCTGCGCCATCATGGTCTGCACATCGAGATCGTGATCGATCCGACGCACGCAGTCGGCCGCAGTGATCCGGCCGGCATTGCCGATGTGATTTTGGAGGCGGCCCTGACCACCATCGTCGATCTCGAAGATTCGGTGGCGGCGGTGGATGGCGAGGACAAGGTTGCGGCTTACCGCAACTGGCTCGGACTGATGCGGGGGGATCTTGCCGCCAGCTTCACCAAAGATGGTCGCACCATGACCCGGCGCATGGCCAAGGATCGAACCTATGAGGCCCCTGACGGACAGAGCTTCAGCCTCGCCGGACGCAGCCTGCTTCTGGTGCGCAATGTCGGACACCTGATGACCACACCGGCGGCCCGCTTTGACGGCGCCGAGGCGTTTGAGGGCATCCTTGATGCCGCGATCACCAGCCTGATCGCGCTTCATGATCTGAAGCAGCTGGGCGAGGTACGGAACAGCCGCACCGGATCCATCTATATCGTCAAACCCAAGATGCATGGTCCCGAGGAAGCCCGCTTCACCAATGACCTCTTTGATGCGGTCGAGGATCTGCTCGGTCTTGCCCGCAATACCATCAAGGTCGGGGTGATGGATGAGGAGCGGCGCACCTCCGCCAATCTGGCGGCCGCGATTGCCGCGGTGAAGGCGCGCATCTTCTTCATCAATACCGGCTTTCTTGACCGCACTGGTGATGAAATCCACACCTCGATGCTGGCCGGTGCCTTTCTGCGCAAGGCCGACATCAAGAGCGCGCGCTGGATCAAGGCCTATGAAGATCGCAATGTGCAGATCGGCCTGGCCTGCGGCTTTGCGGGGCGGGCACAGATTGGCAAGGGCATGTGGGCGGCGCCCGACCGCATGCATGCCATGCTCACCGAAAAGATCGGCCATCCCATGAGTGGCGCCAACACGGCCTGGGTACCCTCGCCAACCGCGGCAACCTTACATGCCACCCATTATCATCGCTGCAGCGTGGCCGAGCGCCAGAAGGCCCGGGCAAGCGAGGCGGTGACCCAGCTTGAAGAGCTGCTCACCGTTCCTCTTGCCCTAGGGGCCAACTGGACCGAAGGCGAGGTTGCCGAGGAGCTCGACAATAATGTGCAGGGCATACTTGGTTATGTCGTCCGCTGGGTCGATCAGGGCGTTGGCTGTTCCAAGGTCCCCGACATCCACGATATCGGTCTCATGGAGGACCGGGCGACGCTGCGCATTTCGTCCCAGCACATTGCCAACTGGCTCCTGCATGGCGTGGTGACCAAGGAGGAAGTCGAGGCTTCACTGCGGCGGATGGCGAGAAAGGTCGATGACCAGAATGCGGGCGACAGTCTCTATCGGCCGATGTCCGGGCGTGAAGCGGAAAGCCAGGCCTTTCAGGCGGCACGTCAGCTGATCTTTGATGGCGTGCGTCAGCCCAATGGTTATACCGAACCGACGCTCCACGCTTTCCGCCAGAAGGAAAAGCAGCGGAACGGTTGAGGAAATGCCTTGCGTATGAGGTTTTGAATCCAGCGCGTCTACCAGTTACGCCACTTGGGCGGGGCGCTATCTTTGGCCAGGAGCTTGGCATTCGCCAAGAATTATTCGCGCCGTCAGCAGCCCCGATCCCGGCGTCGGTCGGGGTGGCTATGCCATGGCGCTTTATGTGCTCGGCTTTGGCGATAACTTCAAGGACGAGAGCAGATCGTCATGCTCAAACGCCGACGCCATGCGATCCATTTCTGCAGCTGAAAGATGGAAGTGGCGGGCGGTAACGCGCCACTCCTTGATCGCGACACCGACCTCAAGGGCAATCGCCCGTGCCTCTTTTGCCTTCAATCCAAAATGTTCAGCGACGTCCATGGCGATGGCAAGGGATGCGGTATTGTCCATTTCGTTGATCGCTAGCGATAGCGCGCGTTCACGAACCTCTGCGGGCGTCGGATTAAGGTCGAAGGCAGGGGCAAGACGCCAGCCGCCTTTCTCGTAGAGAAATCCGTGATTGCGCAGGTGATCGTCCGTGTTCGAGATCAAGATGTTGAACACGATCCGCCGCCACAGCCGCGCGCAGTCCTCGGCCGGTTTCGTGCCATACTGGCGCAGCGCATCGGCAATCTCCATGTAGCTGCGCATATCGCCGTCGGTCGCTCCCAGCATGCTCATCGCCGACAAATACGGAATGCGTATGTCACCCTGGCGGTCGAAGCGCTTCAGAATCAATACCGGGCGCTCGGCAATAGTTTCCAATCGCCACTCAGGTGTCGAAAGCCCTGCCTTTGCCGCGAGCGTAAGCGCGACCGCTTCCCAGATCGGAACGCGCGCCGTGTCATCTTTCAGCGGAAACTTCGCCATCGATAGCGCTCCATCCTTGTCGATCACCGATGCCTTGGGGCGAGCACCGCCCAGCGATGATCCAGGCGCGACGAGCAGCTTCACATCTTCATCTTTTTCTTCTTCGGTGCCGATGGCCGAAGCTGCCGCCAGCAACTTGGGCAGAAAAACCAACGGCGGTACCTGTTTGCGGTCGCTCGGCGCAAGAAATGCTCCACCTTCCTCCTCCGCAAATCGTAATGCGCCCTGCCGGGTGAAATCGCTGACACGCAAGAGGTAATCACTCTCGCGCAGGGCGCAGGGTTCACGCTTCTGCGCGCGCGCGCTCAATCGTTCATCCCGCTGGAGCAGGATGCGCCCCCAGCGGTCCGGGGCCGAATCCCCAAACGCGCCAAAGATGAAGCGCCCTGCTTGCGTGTGCTGCGGCCCCGAAATCTTCGCCAGCGCAGGTTCAAGCGCAAAGCTCGCAGGGTTATCAAGCCACGAGCGGTGATATTCAAACGAAGCGCTTTCATGCCCCCGATTGGCACGCGCCCACAGCGTACCTACCTGGTGCGCTTTTCCGGCAAGGTCGATGAAGACGTAAACTCGCCTTTCCATTTAGGACCTCTTGCGGCGAACCCGCTGCGGCAGACGCCCCTCATCCAGCTGCAAACCCAGCTCGTCATGGCGCACATCGGCCAACTCACCAAGACGCTCGGTGAGTCCGAGGACAAACAGCACGGTCGCGTAGATGCCCATTGATACCGATGCATCACCCTTCTCGACCTTCGCCAGCGTCGGCCGTGTGATGAAGGCACGCTCTGCCA
>JAJZDZ010000022.1 GCA_021851325.1 Pseudomonadota bacterium
GCCAGCGTGACAATCTCCTCCATGACATGGCGATCAAGAACGGAACCTGTCGGGTTATTCGGATTGCAGATGACGATCAGCTTGGTTCGCGCAGATATCCTGTCACGCAACTCATCGAGATCAGGTGACCAGTTATTCGCTTCGCGCAGGTGGAAGCCCGCAACCTTGGCGCCAAACGCCCTAAGAGCTCCCCAGGCAAGCATATAGTTTGGGAGCATAACCAGAACCTCATCGCCCGGTTCGATGAGTGTCCATATGACCGCAAAATTGGCTTCCGCGGACCCGTTGGTGATTAGGACGTTATCCTCATTGCGATCGCGATAAGAAGATGCGATGCGGCAACGCAGTTCCTGGCTCCCGTTGGTCTGGCCATAGCCTTGGGAGAGGGAGAGCATTTCCTCGCACTCCTCGGGGAGAAGAACCTGACGGAGACTAAGAGGATGAACTCCGCTGTCGCTGAGATTAAAGCGAACCGTATTCTCGAACAGTGACTGATTACGCTCGAGAGCAAAGGTTTCGATCTTCATGGTCTTTGTATCCTGGCGTGAGGCAGCGGCTGATGCCCGGGTAACTTTTATATCCTGAATGCCGGATCACGTCTGATCCTCGGCAGAACTAAGCTCGACCAGGCACTACCCCTCCAGCCGATCAGGCGCATGGCTGGCGCTCTGCCTCAGGAGATTGGACAAATCCAATGGTAACAACAAGGATCACTTTTCCCGCTGTCTCGCGACAGGTGCCGTCTGTTCGACCTATAGGGGCCAGCGGGGATGCGGGCTGCCTCCATTGGCTCCGTGATGTCATCAGCAGTGCCGCTGCTGAGGTATCCGCCACCATGATGAATGGGAACTTAGCGCATTACGAAGAAGCCAACGCCAAGTTTGACATCGTAGCCTACCGGTTATCTCGCACGATGGCAGATGCTGACATTTCATCTGAAGGAACACAGAAATGCTCGCCAGGGCAGGCCAGAAGTCAGGCTGGTATTGCTATCGCAAAGGCACAGCTGCGGTGGAACCTATGCTCGCCTTTCCAGCCCGTATCCCATGTGGTGACGCACGAGGCTGAGCGTTCAGGAGCCGAACGACAGTGAGAGCGCCTGCATCTCACCGGTTCTGGCGATGGCGAAAACGCACGCCGGCTCCGCCTCCATTTTCCTCGATAAATTCGATCCCCGCCGCTTCCATCGCCCGCCGCATGGCATCGAGATTATTGCGATGCGGGGTGCGTGCGCCGCGTTCAAATTCCACAAGCAGAGTTCGCGAAACTCCGGCAGCCTCCGCCAATTCGCTTTGGCTCCAGCCAAGCATCGCTCTGGCACCCCTGCATTGCTCCGCGGATATCGGATCCATTTATGCAAGCAACTCTTTTCGTCTTGACACCGCCCCAAAAGCGGTTCAAAAAGTATTGAACGATACAATTTGTAACGCCTCGTTCGAGGCAGGTTTGGCCCAAAATTCCAGCGCTGAGGAACTCGGAACGTGAGTGATTCCGACAATAGCACGCCTGTGTCCAACATTATCCACGCGGCGTGCCGTCATGACCGCGGGACGTTCAGAAATCTCCGGGAGAGCGCGCCAATGCCACAGAGCCAAGATGCCACTCTTCCCCTGTGGCGGGATCTTGAAGTGGCCCGCAGCTGTGCGCGCAAGCTTACCCATCGCCAGCAGGCGATCGAGAGCGTGATGTTGGAGCGCATTGGTGTTGCTGGCATCCGTGTCCTCCTTCCGGATGGCGGCCATGTGAGTGCGCTCACCCGCGAGGATGTCCGCGAGCTTGTGGGGGATGAGGCAGACGGAATGGACGTGGCTGAAGGGGCTTACGCCGGGTCTGAAGTCCGGTGCGCGCGCGTAGCAGCTGCCGATGCGGACCTTGGCTATTCGGCGGCGCTGGAGGCCGAAGGCCGGGCACTTGCCCGCGTACGCGCTCTTGCCGACCGGCTCTGGGCCACGCCCGCAACCTCGCTCACAGGTGTTCTTGCCAAGCTCGACGCCCTCCTTGAGGAGGGAGCCCCATCTGTCCTGGCGGGGGATCTTCCCTGGCCACAGTTAAGGGCCATTCGGGCAGATCTGGAGAAACTCCATGTCGCCGCGCCGCCTTCTTTACGCCGCTGAGTTCGGCTTACGGCTGCTCGCGTTCTTTCTGCCGCGGCATCGCGGGAAGATCCGCCGGGTCTCCTGGGCGGTACGGGGCTATGGCAGTCTCATCGTCACGGCGATTGCCATCCATCAGGCCCAGTCCTTGAGCCATCACTGGCGTCCAGGGCATGAGCACGTCCTCCTGCGCCACGAGGCCGTCTTCCATCACCATCCCGGTTACGCCCATGCCGTCTATCGCGAACCGCGCTGGTCCGCCTATCGGCGCGATCCGGGGTATTCCGGCTATTCGCGCTATTCGTCGTATCAGCGCTATCGACCCTCTTACCGCGCTCCAGCGCCCTGTTCATGGACGCCCTACGATCCCTATCGGTCTTGCGCGTCCTATTCGGTCCATTAGAGGACTAGCAACCGCGCAACCCTGCCAATGAAGACGCTAAATAGATAAATTACCTTCACCCTTATCTCGTCCACCTGCGTCAGTGATGAGACAGAAAGGGAACCAGCAAAAGCCCGATGCCATCAATCGTCGTATGCGCAATCACGTTGACTACGAGGTCACGTCGCCACAGATACAGCAAGGTTATAAACGTACTGACAATGAAAATCGGCAACAGGTGTTCGAAGCCAACCGCCGGCAAATGTGCCAGCGTAAAGAGCGCAACCGTAATGCCGCCGGCTATCCACTTGCTGTCGAAAGCTGTAGTCAGGCGTTCCAGGGCATAGCCGCGGAACAGCGTTTCCTCAAACACACCTGCGGTTATGACAATGACCACCCGCACCATAAAGGGTAAGGACGTCAGGAGTTCTACAAAATGAGCATTGGAGCTTGTCTTCAGTACACCTACCGCGACGCTCGACAAACCGAGGATGATCGCTCCCGCAAGTAATCCAAGAGGAGCCGTCCACCATCGCACATGTTCCAGTCCGATGGATTTGATTGGCAACTTCTCGGCAAATAGGACCACGCTGATCACGGCAGCCAAATTAAGCCAATGAAACAGGATGTCCCACTCAACACGGGCGGGCGTCAATGCGGCCCCGAAAATAATCGGATCGATCAGGTATGGCACGAAAGGTCCGGCCAGAGCGAGGACGAGACCTATATAGGTCGCAGGCGGCAGCCGCTTCCCTGCTATGGTCGTGTCTGTCATGGATTCCCCTGGGCAAGAAAACGACATGGTGGCTTCCTGACGTTACCACCCTGCTTCGTGAGTTCTTATGATCAGAAATGGCCGTGACGCAGGCAAGCCAGAATGCTTCAGCTCCGAATCGCCCAATTATCCCAGCACCTTTTATGGCACCGTCGCCGCCACCCCTTAATCAACGCTACTTCCCTGTTCAAGGTGCCATAACCAATACGGGTTGGCCATATGACAACTGTCCATGCTCTACCTCGAGCCCAGGCATGCGAGCGGGCGCCGCAGTACGTTCTATGCCCTCTATTGCTCTCGAGCTTCCTCGGCAGCGAGCGCATCTCTCAGAAGCTGGAGAGCCTGCCGGAAACGCGGGCGGCCAGTTCCGAGTAGATCGAAGAGACCTGAGGCCTGCTCCGCCAGTTCCCGATAAACCTGCTCCAGAATCTTCCTCCCTGAGGCGGTCAATTCGAGCTGTACCTGCCTACGGTTGTCATTGTTGCGGTTCTGCAGGACAACACCTTTGGTCATCAGGCTCGAGACCCGCTGGCTGACAAGGGACTTGCTCATATCGAGAAGTTTTCCTACCTCGCCATGGCTTGGAGATTCCAGCTCGCGTACCGCCATCGCTACCAGAAATTCCGGATAGGAAAGTCCTCTGGACTCCAGAACCCGTGTGCGCGCGATACGGTCAAGCCGCCCGACGATCTCGTGCAACAGAAAGACTTCAGTTTCGGTGAACCAGGATTTCTTCATATCATCAGTAGGGTTCAGTCAGGATTCGAGACACGCCCCTACGCTCCAGTATCGTTCGACAGTCTGCCACCATGGCAGCAGAGCCGCAAACGTAGAAGTCGGTTGCCGCCGGATCGAACTGAAGCTCGCGCAGCGCATTATTCACCCGGCCGCCATAGCCACCCAAGGGTGGCGCTTCACCGCTGATGCAGGCAATGGTCCGCGGGCGAAGGGAAAAGCTCGCGGTGATATCTTCCGATCGCTTGCGGCAGCCAAAATAGAGTTCCGCGTTATCGAGCTCACCAGTGCGCGCCAACGCCTCAAACATCGGCAGGAACGGAGCAAGACCGGTACCGGTGGCCACGAAGATTTTCCGCTTCCCATTGTGTTCCAGCCGATAGCTTCCGAGAGGAAGTTCGATTTCAGTCATGACCCCAGGAGCCACCCCATCGGCAAAATGCGATCCATCGCCATGCGTCCGATTGGAGACCAAAAGCATCAATCGCTGTCCCGATATGCCCGCGATTGAATAATCCCGCCATTCGAACGGCGCCACCATGAGCTTGACATATTGGCCAGGCGCAAAGGCGACGGGTTCGTCGAGCTCGAATTCTAGTTTCCAGATTGAGGGTGTGAGTGCGGTCTTGGCCAGAAGCCGCGCGTGCCTCCTGTACGCGGGGCAGCGCGACGAGGATACTTTAGGCCCCTGCGCCATCGCCGTCATGATGCGTGGTAGCCCGCGCACGCCCAGGACCCGACTGGCTGCAGCCAGTCCTCCAATCATTGCGCCAGCGACTCCCGGACTGGCAACATCAGAACCGGTGAGATAGAGCCCGGCAACGGGCGTACGCACAGAGATCCGCATCTTCCTGTAGCGCGCGGGCAATCCAGGCAGCCCATAGAAGCAGCCGTTGGGATGAGCGGTGTAATGCTCGACGGTGAGCGGTGTCGACAGTTCGCGATATTGCACCAGCGCGGCCAGCCCCGGCAGAGCACGGTCTGCGGCACCTAGCAGCCCTTGGGCGATGCGTTCCTTGAGTTCGGCATAGTCAGCACCGCGCTGGCCAGCAGTGGTGCCTTGCCAGCGCGCGAATTCCTGCGGCTGCACCATGGTAATGATTTCGGCAGTATGGAAGCGATCATCTCCGGATTTGGCAGATGGAAACGACACATAGATGTGGGCGGGATCCCCAGCCAGCACCTTTTTGGTATGCGCAACAGCATCGTTATGGTTGAAATCACTGTTGATCCAATAGTTCTCGCCTTGCACTCCGAGGCTCGACACCGGTTCCCTGAGGCGTACATAGAGCGTCACGGCCGAAACGCCTCCGCTCAGGCTATTGATAAAGTCGCGAATTTTCTGCGTGCGCCGGCCGATTGTACCTGTAATCGGCAATAGCCGCTCATAGGTCAGTCGGGCACCGGCATCAGAGATCACCAAAGGAGCTTGATAGTGAACCTGTCTGACTTCGCTGCCACGCAGATCACGCACGGCCACGCCAGTTGCACGGCCATTTTCGATGAGGATCTCTGTCACCTCCTGACCGACGCGGATCGCACCGCCGTTGGCCTCGATCCCCTGTTCAAAGGTCCGTGCAATGCGTCCAGCCCCACCCTGGGGGAACCAGCCACCGCGGAAATAGCTGGCAACAACCAGTGCGTGGATGGCAAAGGCAGCCTCCTTCGGCGGCAGGCCATAATCACCCCACTGCGTGGCCAGAAGCGCTTTCAGCTCCGGCGCCCGAAAATGACCATCGAGATAATCCTGCACCGTCTGCGTGGGCGTTGCCGCACCAAGGTCGCGAAAGAGCCCCAGCGCAAAGTTCAGCGGCGCCGGCATCATCTGTTGCTGGATACCGCGGACATACCAGCGCGCGGCGGCGCGCAGATCGTGGAAATATTTGCCAATGGCAGCGGCTTCCTGAGGAAACCTCGCGACGAGCCTTGCTTCATATTCGTGGGGGTCTGAGGGAACCGCGAATTCGAGCCCTGGATAGATGAAGCGCTCGAACTCCTTCACCATGGGTTTCCATTCTAGTGCGCCACCAGAGAGGTAGTCGAACAATCGGCGCTCCAGAGTACCGCTCCTGAGGTTGCCCACGTAATGCAGACCAACATCCCAGTTCGCGCCGTCGCGGCGGAAGGTATGGGTCTGACCGCCACGCTCCATATGCCTTTCCAGCACCAGTACCTTCATGCCGGCCGCATGCGCGAGTAGACCCGCAGCACTGAGGCCGCCCATCCCTGAACCGATCACGATCACATCCCAGCTTTCACGCATACTGGCACATTTGTTTAATGCAAATACAGTTTATTATATAAACTATGTGACGTCAATGCAAACAGCAGCAAACGGGGCCCACAGAGCTCGGAATTCTGAAGCCTGATCCCGCCACTTAAGAGACCCACGTTCCGGCGCAGGTTGCCGCCGTGATCAAGAGGCAGGCAGAGCCCCACTGCCAGGGTTGGCATCTTCCTAACTGCTTTGGCCTAGAGGCGGCGTCTGGCATAACCAACGCGCGACGGCACGCGTAACGGGTGTATTGCTGGTTGTCCGAGCCTCACCTTCCGGCTGATGCGGGGGTACCAATTCTGCTTTCAACCGGATGTGACTGTCCTTGCCGCCGGTACAGTGCGATTCTTGTTTTGTTTTAGAGAGATTCACCATGCGCAACGCCCGGCTGGGTCAATTGCTGTTTGCCATTGGCTGCGTGGTATTGGGCGCGCTGACTGTCGTCTGGAATGGCTTCTATAAGGAGTGGCTCCCTTTTGCCAATGCCTTCAGCAGATTTGGCTCGCTGGCGGAGCTGTGCGGTATCTTCCTGCTGCTTGCAGGCGCAGGACTCCTTAGCCAGAGAACCGCGAGATTTGCGGCGTTCGTACTGACGCTGTTCTGGCTCGCACTGCTGGTTGCCAAAACACCCGCGCTTGCGGCCCATCCTTTGGTGGAGGGGGTGTGGGAAGATTTCAGCGAAAGCCTGGTCTTCGTGGCGGGAAGCTGGACGCTCTTTTCTCTCGCATCTCCACGGGCGCACAGCAAAAATTCGTCACGCCATCTTACGGTTGGCAGGCTGCTCTTTGCGCTGGCTTTGCCCGCCATGGGGCTCTCGCACTTCTTCTATCTCCACCTCACCGCCCCACTCATTCCCGCTTGGTTACCGGCGCACAGAGCTTTTGCCTACGGTACAGGTGCAGCCCATATCGCGGCCGGCATCGGTATCCTTTTCGGAATTTTTCCAAGGTTGGCCGCAACCCTCGAAGCACTGATGGTCAGCCTCTTCACCCTCCTCGTGTGGGTACCAATCATCGCCACGACCTATGCGAACAGGTTCAATTGGTCGGAGATCTGTATATCAACACTTATTTCGGCGTCAGCCTGGGCGGTCGCAGCGACGCTGCGCCATCGGCCCTGGCTTGAGATAGAGACTATGGGCGGGCTTCGCCGCCTCCTGTCGCGCCCCTCCCGCCCATCCCGCCGGCGTCGATGAGAGGGGACGAAGGTCGGACGGGACCGCTGTCTCGGGTGGAACCATGGCCGATCTTCCGCGAGGAGACACTGAGAGCGGGACTGTCCGGCATGGTTTTTTCATGAGATCACAAGCCCGAGGTACGAAGGGGGGCGTTCGCCCCCAGTCGACGGGTTTGATTCCATGTCAGGGATAAGGCGCGCCTCCGGCGCGAGCGAAGCTCTAAGCTGCCCGCGCCAGATTAAGACCGCGCTCTTCGATTTCGTCACGTATGATATCGATAGGCTGGCGGCGATCGATCAGGATGGAGGTCGCACTACGCAGACGCGACTTCAGTTCACTTTGGGCACCGTTGAAACTGAGCATTGGCGCACAGGCTTGAGCCGCCGGCGCACGCAACGATTCACAGGGCGTCCCTTCCGCATCGAGCACATCATGACGATCAAGCTCGATATGGAAAAATCTGAGGGGTTCCGCATGGACCGCGGTGTCGAACACAATACTCGTTCCGTTGACCAGATGGCCGATCGGTACCAGATACCCGTCAACATACACGGAGTGCGAGGCGGTCAAGCACAGGTCTGCGCTTGGCACATTGTCGGCAAGCGCGCCGCGCTTTACCCACACGGGCTGCAGATGAGCAGGTTCTTCCCGCACCCAGCCACGAGCAGCAACCGAAAAGCTGCCGATGGCCTTGATCGCAACAAAACCACCGAACCGGGTCGCGACCAGATCACCAGCGGACAAGGTCTCTATCTGGCGATAGCCGTCCGGGGTACGAATGCGTGTTCCAAGCAGAAAGCATCCGCCGTCACCACCGCCGTCACCGCCGTCACCACCACCATCGCCGCCGCCGCCACTCCACCACTGGCCGCCGCCACCGCCGTCACCACCGCCACCGCCGTCGCCACCTCCACCATGATGGTTGTTATCGGCAAGCGCAGGAGAGGTCAGGGCCACCGAACTAACAAGCACGGCCCCAGCAATGCCAGCCGCCTTAAGCAAGTTTCGGCGACAGCGATCAATCTTCATGTCCTCCGACATGCCATTCTCCAGACAGGTACATTATTATCCTATGTTGCATCACACAAAACAATACCAGTTGCTAACGCCGCCTTACACGTTGGCGCCAGCAGAGCCCTCCCACCAACCGGGTGGCGTCCAATTAATTAGTAAGCGTTTGAAGATAAGTAATTTTTCTGATTTTAACCATTCTGACGATTGCGGCCCATCAACGCCCGTGGTGTAAACTTGGACCCGTTATACAGCCAGGCCCCGGTGGCGGATCACCGCTAATCGGCGGGGTGGGCACTTCGGAGCAGCCAAAGCCCGCACCCAGCCCGACTCACTGCCCCAACATCCGGCTCTCAGTTATCAACTCGCGGGGCGCCTTTACGAAACCGGCGGGGGATCGCTTGGGGCACGACGCCAATCCGAAGCCGCAAAGATACCAGCTGGAGAGCACCCCTTGCCAAGGCAATCCCATCTATCGGCGATCAGTTTATCGCCCCCAAGGTCCAGTCTCCAGACAGCGCTCCAGTGGCATCCCACTTGGCCGGCCCGCGCAGGAGCCCGCGGACGCGATTTCGCCGCATAGCTGACCTGAACTCCACGTCATCGGAGTGACCATCTACGGTTCAACGCATCTGCCGATCGCGCTTCAAGGATGAGAACCAAGGCAGGAGCCGTGAGATTGCTTCGTGCACCTGTCGGTTAGAAATCGCAAAGCTAAGACGAATGAACCGAACACCGTCAACAGGATCAAAATCAATTCCAGGCGCGGCTGCAACCCCGACATCTTCCAGCATTTTTTTGCAGAAGGTAAAGCTGTCATCTGTAAAGTCTGTAACGTCAGCGTAGACGTAGAAGGCGCCGCCCGGCTTTGAGATTGAAGCCAAGCCAAATTTCGGAAGAGCTTCGACCAATAGATCGCGGTTCTTCCGATATTCATGCACATGACCATCCAGCTCATCATGACAGTCGAGTGCTGCGAGAGCCGCGTGCTGGCTCAACGAAGGCGCCGATAAGAACAGGTTTCCTACAAGCGTGCGAGCGCGACTTAGCTTATCTCTCGGCGACAGCAGCCAGCCAAGGCGCCAGCCAGCCATTGCGAAGTACTTCGAAAAACTGTTGATCACAATCGCCGATGAGGTGAACTCGAGTATCGAATGCGCCCGCTCTTCGTAGGTCAACTTATGATATATTTCATCTGATACAATCTGAATCTGCCTTTCGGAACAAAGTTCAGAAATCGCCCGCATGCTCTGCTTTTCCAAAACGGTACCCGTAGGATTAGCAGGACTTGCAATGACAAGACCACGCGGCGCCGGTTGGACGCGATCAATCAATTCGCGGGAGAGTTGAAATCCCGTCTCGGGCCCACAGGGGATCTCAACAGGAACCATGCTCAAAGCCCTTATGGTATTGCGATATGCAACATACCCAGGGCGAGCGAGCGCAATACGATCCCCCGGCTTAAACGCCGTGAGCAACGCGAGAACAAGTGCCGCAGACGCGCCGCAAGTAAGAATCACTTGGTCTGGACCAACACTGACGTCATATGTGTCCTTATAGTGGCGGGCGATACGATCCTTTAACGGCTGACTCTCCCAATAGCCCATCGGATCACTATCAAGCACCTTATGGGCTGCGGCGATCGCCGCTCTTGGGGCTCCGCACGAAGGTTGGCCAAACTCCATATGAATGACGGATCGCCCTTTAGCCTCTAACGAATGCGCCATTCGGCTGATTTCGATTGCATGAAATGGTTCGATGTCAGAGTCCATCTTCGCTTCCAGCTTTGCTTTAGGAATTTATCACGGCTTCCTTGAGACGTACGCTGTGTACTCTCCTACATGCCGATATCGACCTGCCCCGGTTGTCCATGAAATATCCAGGTTAGCTCCGTTTCGATATGCCGGGAGATCTCGCTTCGCCGCCTCAAAAGCGCTTGGTACTGCGCACGGTAAATGACGTCGCGGGACATATCAGCGGCCGCGTTACTTGAGACATATTTCAGCAAAATGGGCTTGGACATTTGGACCGAAGACGTTCAAACGGATTGAACAGTAGTTGCCGTATGAACGACTGCGAGGCGCACTCGCCCTTCGGCAGTGCGCCCAAGCAGACGCACCTTCCGGCAGACCTAATGCACACCACTTAAGGACCAAATGATGCGCCGCCTGCAGCGTCGCACGCCTTCCCACAATATTGTTGCAGGCCAAGCTGGTGCAACGTGAATCGTATTGATCGGCAATTTCCCTGACCAGTCCCGGTTTCATACGTGAGACAGTACGCGGCGACTCGCCTGCAATGCCGCCCCCGCTGTTCCGTGACGCCGCAGTTTCTCTTGCGACACGTGCCGGTACCGGACACCGACACCCAGTTGCGTCTATCACCGCGCTGCCACAAATTTCGGCTGTAAACGAATTGGACGCAAAGCTCGCCAGCTCGTCCATCACGGCTGCACCGGCTGACCTTTCTTCGGCGCCCATTTCCCATGGCGCTTTACGCTCTGTCTCTGCTGTGGCGATCATTGCCCCATATTTCCCTATAGCAAATTTTTTCGCAAGGGAAATGTTGGGCAGGCTGCGGGCATAGTCAGCCGAGTTCAGCGCTGCGAGAACGCCAACTCGCACGTGCACCTGGGGCGCTTCAGAGCTTCCGCTTGAGAGCCTTGGACGAGGATCCGAAATCGATATCAGGTCGCGCTGAAGTTTCTTCTATAAGGCGCATGGCCTTACTCGGAGCACATATGAGCAAGACGCGACATGGCTTTTCGCCCGAAGCAACATAAGCGTGCCCCATATCGCTGTCGAAATATATAGACTCGCCCTTTTTTAATTGCACAGGGGCGTAAGTGTCTGTGTGAAAGGTCAATTCACCATCTAAAACAAGCAAAAATTCCTCTCCGACGTGACTATGATATTCGCCAAATTCCTGGAGAGTTTTGGCCCGAATTTCCGCAATTATTGGAATCACCCGTTTATCTAAAAGGTCTTGAGCATGGTAGTAATACTCACCATAGGATGATTTGACCCCGACGCTATCTCCGATGCGAGTGATACTACGCCGCGATCTCTCACGTTGTTCACGCTCGTGGCTCGGCGACCGAAAAAGGTCAGCGATATTCACATTCAAAGCCACACTAATTCGTAGAAGGCGGTCCATAGTAAGATCAGTCTTACCGTTTTCAACCTTTGACAATGTCGATACCGGAATCTCCGTTCGCTCGCTTACCTCGGCTAGCGTGAGGCCGCGTTCCATTCGCAAACTTTTCAGGGCGGTGCCAGGCGCGACGAGCAGGCGATCCGTTTTAGTTTGATCATTCATTGATGGAAGCATCCATGTGCGGTTTACATTGCACAAACGGCGCAAACGACCATTTCGCTAGAGAAAGTAGCAGGTGTAAGCCGCATCGCGAATATGCCTTAGGTTGCATCTGACAGGAGCAGTCCATATAGGTCGCGCGGGTCGCGGGCCTTCGCTAAAATATTGATTTCTTTATATAAATTCAGGACGTTAGCCTTGTCCCGCAGAAATCGTAACGCAGAAAAATCCTCCACGGCAAATCCCACGGAATCAAAAACCGTTATCTCCTGCCGTCTACTCCGACCACGTACGTCTCCCACTAGCACTTGCCAAAGCTCCGTCACAGGAAAATCTGCCGGAAGTTGCTGAATTTCCCCCTCAATGCGCGTCTGAGGCGCATATTCCACAACTACAGTACTTCGCCGAAGAAGCTCCGCCTGGAGCTCGGTCTTACCAGGACAGTCACCACCAACCGCGTTTATGTGCACGCCCTCTCCAATCATATTGTCAGACAGAATGTGGTTACGTGCCTTGTCCGCGGTCACAGTCGTGACAATGTCTACCCCCCTGACGGCGTCCTCGGCGGTTTCAGCTGCAACGATTTCAAATCCCTGGGACTGCATATTCCGTATAAACTTGCGAGTTGCATCTTTATCCACATCGAACACTCTTAAGCGGCGTATTCCGAGCAAGGCACGAAAGCCAAGGGCCTGAAATTCAGACTGAGCCCCCAGGCCAATGATAGCCATGGTCTGGGAATCTGGCCGTGCGAGATAGCGAGCAGCCAAAGCAGAAGTCGCAGCTGTTCGCAGCGCTGTCACGATCGTCATCTCCGCCAGGAGTTCAGGATATCCCGTTGCGACACTGGCCAACACACCAAACGCTGTAACCGTCTGCAAACCGATTGCGACGTTCTGAGGATGTCCATTGACATATTTGAAGCAGTATTCAACGCCATCGCTGGTAGGCATCAGCTCAATTACTCCTACCCGAGAGTGGCTGGCGACACGCGGACACTTTTCAAATTCACTCCACCTCTGAAAGTCTCCCTCTATGTATCCGGCTAACTCGCTAATCGCCTGCTCAATTCCAACTGCGTTGAGCAATCTGCGGGTCGCGCTAACGTCCAGTAACTGCATAACAAACACCTGATCTTTGGCAGTCGCCAAAGAAAATTGAGGAAATTACGAGCCCGAAAGGAACACCCGCAATTTCCCGAGCTATTTGACCTTACATATAGGCGATACTTGGGAATTTACATTCTGTAGTCGAATGTCAACCCAAAGGTACGCGGCTGTACGATATACTGTTCGAGCGGTCCCACGTAACCAGACGTTACACCGTGTGAATTACCAATGTTCTCAACGAACCCGGTAACTTCATAATTGCCCCAGTTGAAGGACACTCGAGCATCGACGAGATTATATCCGCCTTCCGGCGCGCCGGTGAAATATGTCCCAGGAGCATGCGAAACAAATCGGTCGGACAGTACGAAGGTCGGATGATAGGGAGCATCAGCCCATTGGTACGTCAGCAAGCCAGACAACAACCACTTTGATGCCCCTGGTAATGTAGTTCCACTTGGAACGACCGGCTGCCCTCCACCAGGATTAAATGCCTTGGAGAGCTTGGCACTCAAATAGGTGGCGTTTCCGGACAAAGTAAGATCATCCGTGAGCGCAAATGCAGCGCTCGCTTCCATACCGTAGTTTCTTGCCGCCCCAGCGTTCGTCACGTAGTTGAGCCGCGTTGATGTCTGAAGCGGTAGCTGGATTTTGCTCCAATCGATGTAAAACGCAGTTGCGTCCAACTGTAGCCGATCATTAAGCCAGTCGGACCTTACGCCGAGCTCGTAATTAACTAGCGAATCGCTTCCATATTCTGCAGGGACCCGATCGGCGGGTGTCGAAGTTATGATATTTGGTCCACCCAAGCGGTAACCTTCGGAAACCAGCGCGTAGGCCATAAAATCTTTATTTGGCGTCCAGGTCACTGCCCCCTTCGGAATGAACCCAGTCGCGCTCTGCTTTCCAGCCTGGGTTTGCGTCAAGACGCCGGCTGTAAGGAGATCGTAGAAGCCGGACGATGCATTTGAGCTGGTTATGCTTTCGCTGAAGCCCCGTCCTCCAAAAGTAACCTTCCACCGGCTATTGATGTGATAAGATGCTTGACCGTAAATCGCTTCTTCTTGACCACGTGTCGGAAGACTTGCGTTGAGCCATACATTGTTCGGAGCCGATAGAGCGCCAATGCCCGGGCCAAAGAGAGGGCTATAATTCGCCTCAATGGAGTTTTCCACGCCAGGCCCTGCGCCAACGTTTCTAATTTCCTCACGTGTTTGGTCGTAAAATAGACCAATTACATACTCGAATGCCTGGTTCGAGAGAGATGCAAAGCGTATCTCATACGTCTCTCCCCAGCTTTTCGCGGGTTGAGCTAATGTTACAGGGCTCGCGCCCGGGAAAAGAAAACCAAGAGAGGATGTATAGTCAGCGAGGGTGTATTGTGTTTTCTGGTGGTAGCTCGCCATGGCAGTAAGCGTACCAAAGGGAAGCTTTTGATCCCATCGAATGCTGTGTATCAGCGTTTCAAAATTGCTCGCCTCAGGGACCAGGGTATTCTTTTGCATTAGTCCAGCGATTTGGGGCTCCTGATATCCATCGTCGCCAGTATCTTCTGTTTGATCCAAGAACAGATAGCTGATGGAGGTATTTGCAGCGGGCTTCCACAAAACTTCGATGCGTCCACCACGAACCAATGTGAAGTTTGCGTTCTTCTGTCCGGTGCCGATATTGCTAATGTAGCCAGGGTCCTGCCGGTAGTAATACACGCCACGAACTGCCAGCGTATCCGATAGGATCGGAGCGTTCAGCATCACCTTGCCACTGCCACCCGTTCCCCCACCGTCAACACCCTCAAACGTTCCTTGCAGGTGTGCGGCCCAGTTGGAAAGGTCCGGCTTGGCGGCGTGATAGTTTACAGACCCGCCCATGGAGGACGAACCAAACAGCGTTCCCTGTGGCCCGCGCAGGATAGTGACGCGGTTGACATCAAACGTGTCGATGTCCGGGGTCCCAACCGAGTACCCGGGGTCGGTGAGCGGAACACCGTTAATAAAGTATGCGGTCGTACTTTGGGTATTCGGTATGCCCGTGCTCGTGGAGACTCCACGTATCGTAATCGAGGAGTTGCCGGGCGTTGACGCGTTAAACACGACGCCGGGTGTGCGTGTGAGATAGTCCGCCATACCTTGTGCACCGATGCTCGCGAGTTCGGCTCCGGAATAGGCGGATACGGATCCCGACACCGTGCGAGCACTCTCGGGACGCCGCTCGGCGGTGACAACGACCGTTTCGATAGCCAACGACTTCGGTGTGGTCTGGGCGGGAGCGGCAATGGCCAGAGCTGGCGCTGAGAACAATCCTGCGGCCGCGACGCCACACAGCAGACAGCTTTTCCTAATTTTAATCGATGCCATGGTTCCCCATTCCCTCTTTCGAAGATATTTCCATACCGCTATTTTTTTCTATATAGCAATATATTTCTTTTGTGAAGGTTCGAAGTCGCCTGTCGAAAAGTCCCCATTGTGGCTGCAACGCCGCAGTTCACGGCCCAGGCTGAGGAGAAGCACGTGAGAAGATTAGAGGTTTCGGTCGAGAAATGGCCCTGGAAGCGCCCCCTGTCGATAGCAGGTCACGTCTTCTTCGATTCGACTGTCGTTGTCGCAAAGATTACCGAAGGGCCCCATGAAGGTCGCGGTGAGGCACTTGGCATGTTCTATCGGCAGGATACCGCCGCTCAATTAGCCCTCGAAATCGAAACAGTGCGGGAGCCAATCGAAAGCGGAATTGATCGAACGCAGCTTCGCAAATTGCTCCGGGCCGGCGGCGCAAGAAACGCGCTAGACTGTGCGCTATGGGATCTTGAGTCCAAGCGCTCGCTAACTCCCGTCTGGAAGCTTGCGGGGCTTCCATCTCCCAAACCGGTGCTGACAACCTTCACAATTGGTGCCGACGCTCCGGGCGCAATGGCAAGAATTGCCGCCGAGACCTATGGGGATGCAAAGGCAATAAAGCTCAAGTTGCTCGGCGACGGCTCCGATGTTCATAGAGTTATGCAAGTCCGGGAGGCCCGGCCTGATGTTTGGCTGGGGGTTGATGCCAACCAGAGCCTTACAGGCGAGGAATTGAGCGAGATTCTACCAGCACTGAAAGCCGCTCGGGTCGCCATGATCGAGCAACCATGCAAGGTAGGACAGGAGGCCATTGCCCTGAGGCGTCTGCCTCGAGATATACCTATTGTTGCCGACGAAAGCGTCGAGACACTTTCCGATATTGAGAAAGCGCGTCCCTACTATAATATGATCAATATCAAATTGGACAAGTGCGGAGGCCTTACGGAGGCCCTTCTTATGGCCCGATCCGCGCAGCAGCTGGGCCTCGGCGTAATGGTTGGGAATATGGGAGGCACATCACTATCCGTTGCCCCGGCCCTTATCCTCGCATCGTTTTGCAAGATCGTGGATCTGGACGCCCCTATATTTCTTGCGCGGGACAGGACTCCATCTGCGCTATTCTACGACGGCCTGATCGAGATACCCGACGGGCTATGGGGCATCTGATCACGCATCAATCCGCAGCCCACCCCTTATGCTTGAATATCTTTCCGGACTTCATCACGAAGTTTATTTCACCAGGTATCCCCAACCTGCCCAGGTTTGTATGGGGGTCTCCTGAAATGGCGACGATGTCTGCGCTCTTACCCGGCTGGATTGACCCAAGGTTCGCGCCAATTCGACCGAGTGCCGCCGCTGCGTTAAAAGTCGCGGCCTTCAAGACCTCTTCGGGAGGGATGCCCGCGTCCGTCATCAGCGCAAATTCTTCGTGAAGTTGATCGGGTCCGAATATTCCGAGATCGGAACCGAATACAACTCTCACGCCAGCACGGTAGGCCTTCACCATTCCTTCCACGGCATCTTGGTATCGGTAATCTACCATTTTGGCCGCGAGCAATGTTGGCGTATAGGCGGTTCCATGCTGCTTCATTAGCGCTATTGCTTCATCATCCAGCGGCCCGTGCTCGACGGTGTCAACGCCGGCTTTGATGGCCTCATGCAAGAACGTAGGTGTTCCATTGACATGTACCGCCACCCGCCGATCGAGCTGGTGAGCTGTGTCGATAACCGCCCGAATTTCCTCAACAGTTTCGACCATCTTGATATTTGGATTTCCTGCCGGGGCCCCAGCCTGTCGGAACTTAATGAAATCCGCGCCCCGATTTATTTCCTTTCGGACAACGCGACGTGCCTCTTCCGCACCAGAATAATTACCCCTATTCTCAACATGATGCTCAAGGTCGTGCCGAACGCACCAACAGCAGGCGTCGAAGTCTCCGCCATCGACACAGATTTGTGACTCACAGACAAACATACGGGGGCTTGGCAATTGTCCGCCTTCAACCGCATCTCTCAAAGCGTATGTTGTAGAAGTAGGATCACCTACACTTCTTATGGTCGTGAAGCCACCCATTAGAAGGTCACGAACCCTTGGTAGAGTGTCCAGGACAGCTTCAGCCGGTCTTCCGATGATTTTGTAGCCAATTTGCTTGGACGCAGGCTCGCTCAGGTTTAGAACACCCGTAACATGCGTGTGCATATCGATTAGACCAGGCATTACGTATTGATCGCTAAGATCAATTCGTGTGCCGCGCTTCGAAAAGCCGTCCTCTATTGCGGTAATTACGCCATCTACGACGAAGATGGACTGCTTGGCCTTCGGAGGCTGACCTGGCATCGAGAGCAATTGCCCAGCGTGGATAACCGTAAGATTTTCATCCGGGTCAATTTCCGCGGCCATCACTCGCTCCAAATGGGTTCGCCCGATATTATATCTAGAGGGCAATTTTCTGGATGGCAAGCTTTTCTATATAGAGATTTTTTTTCTTGCGGGGAATGCTACTCGGGCTTAGGGTCCCCTGGCTGTTAGGGGTGAGCAAATGGAAAGCACAGACCTTCCGCTCGCGGGGCGGACCGAGGCGGAGCTAGCAGCCCGCTTCGACGCGATACTTGCCCAATTCAAGCAGACCGACGCACCGGGACTGGCCGTTGGCGTTAGCCTCGGACAACAACTGCTCTATAGAAGAGGCGTCGGTATGGCGAGCCTCGAAAGCCGGCTCGCGATTTCTCCCTCCACGCGTATGAGAATCGGTTCTATCACCAAGCACTTTACCGCGGCTTTAGCCCTGCTTCTGTGCCGAGACGGAAAGCTGAACCTCGACATTCCTGTCCGCCACCATATTCCCGAACTGGTTGGCCCTGCCGGAAATTCCACGATTAGAGAACTGATGCTTCATCGTGGCGGCTCGAGGTGTCACCTTGACGTCGGCATGATTTGCCATGGCCTCACACCGTCTCCGGTCGGCACGGCCGTGAAGTTTTACGCCCGCCAACAGGACGTCAACTTCCAACCGGGCCAAGCCATGCTCTATAACAATGGGGGGTATCTCCTGCTTTCGGTCGCAATCGAGCGTGCTGCAGGTGAGGCGTATGAAAGACTGCTAGAACGGCGCCTGTTTCACCCTCTAGGAATGTATGACACACAATCTATACCAACGGATTATGTGATAACACCAGGCATCGCCACGATGCATGTAGAGGCTGAGGATAGAAAGTGGCGTCGCGGATTATTCGTGTCCGAAGAGTTGCGCGGCGGGGGCGGTATCGTCTCCACTGCCGACGACATGCTTCGCTGGATGCGCGCGCTGGATTGCGGCAACGGACCGGTTGATTGGGGCACCCTGACTGCCCCTCCCGAGGGCGCACACGAGGCAAGCGAATACTATGCCTTCGGACTCCAGGTTTCTGACTATCGCGGAATTCGCACCATTAGCCATTCCGGTGGCGTCATCGGCGGTTCAGCACAGATGATCACTGTACCCAGTCATCACCTAAATATCATCGTAATTTCCAACGGCGCCCCAACATGCGATCCATCGGACCTAGCAGAGAAGATGATTGATGCGGCTCTTTCCGAACAATTGTCTGATAGGTATCCACCGATCGCTTCAAAGAGCTATCAATCCATGGTCGGAGATTGGTGGGACAGCAATGAAGGAATGATCTACAATCTCCGCAGCGACGAAGGCACTCTTAAACTGCATGCATTCGATAGCGCGCTCGGTGTGGATCTCAAGGTAACGACGAGCGGCGATCTCTGCCACTCGGAGTCCGGATTTCGTGATCTCACATTTTCACCTCACCAGGATAGTAACGATGAGCTTGTCGCATCATTTGGCGGACGCACCTCAAAGTTAAAGCGCCTCACATCGAAGAGTTGCCGCCCTCCCAACTGTGACGACGCCATTATTGGACGATACTATTCCCAGGATGCAGATGCCTTCGCCGCAATAAGCAGCGATTGCGGTCACTTTAAGATTGTGCTCACTGATGACATTGGCGTCTCCACTTCTGAACTGAGACCATTAAACAACGTGATCGCATACGCGGGCCCATTTTCAGGCCTTATCTCGTGCGCCCTAACATTTGATATCCAAGAAAGCCGGGTCCGCGGATTCGTATTGAATTCCGTTAGAACGCGGCATCTTCGATTTGAAAAGATCTCTGAAACACTTTAGATCCCCCCCGGATAGACCATCATGACGTTCGCTACTAATGGCGCCGCCGAAGGTCCACATACCCCCCGCGCCACCCTTCAGCAGAAGATCGCTTACGGCCTAGGCACAGTGGGTATCGCCACGCTATCCGTCCCAGTTTCATTTCTCATGCTTTACTACCTTACCCAGATTTCGGGCCTGAGCCCTGCTCTGGCGGGAGCAGCCGTGGGCTTGCCCAAAATATGGGATGCATTGGTCGATCCCCTCCTTGGTGGGTGGGTCGATCGTCTCGCCTTGAGAATGAAGCGGCGCACATTGATAAATATCATGTCGGCGACGGCTTATGTGCTTTCATTCATTTTCCTGTTCTCCTTACCGCAAGTCCGATCGTCAGGGGCTTTGGTTATAATCTCAACATTACTCCTAATTAGCTTTTCAGTTTCACAGACCGGCTTTTCGGTGTCGCAGTACGCTCTCGCCGGCGAAATGACGAGAAATTCCGTGGAACTTAGCGGGTTGCTTTCCTTAGCCAATGTTTTCGGCCAATTGGTCAGCACAGCAGGAGTCGCCTTAACGCCCATAATTGTAAATGAGGCTGGCGGGGGCAAAACTGGATATACCTACATGGCGATTGCTTTGGCGGCCGTAGCTTCCGGCGCCATGACTATTTTTACGCTTTCAACACGAGCAGTACCGGTGAAAGTTGAAAGCCATGAAACTGAATCCTTCCCACTTTTAACAGCCATAAGGGCCACCGGAGCCAACCGCCCGTTCTATCTACTTATCGCGTTCCTCATCTGCCAAGGAATCGGAACTTCAGTACTTTTTGCGTTTCTACCCTTTGCCAATCAATTTGTTTTGCACGGGAGCAGCTCGGCGCTTTCGATTTTGGTGGTCTTGCTTCGCGTTGCAGGCTTGTCAGGAATGGTAGCTACGCCATGGCTGGTCAGTCGCTTCGGAGATACTGCCTGCCTTCGGTGGAGTAATTGGCTGACAGTTGCTGCATTTATCCTGATGTTTGCCAGCAGCTACAGTTCAATTTTGGCCACCTGGATATCAATCGCGTTGGTAGGCGCCGCAGCTGGCGTCAACTACGTAGTTCTGCAAACCACTGTTCTTGAAGTATCACAGATGGGCCTCAAGGGAGGCATAGTTATTGCCACCGGCTTTTACTTCGGGATCATGATAGCTGCCAATAAGCTCACCGATTCCGCAGGCGGATTTGCGGCGGGCGAGCTGCTAAACATAATTGGCTACATTTCCGGCAGCAGCCACCAATCGTTGCATACTGTCCAGGGTCTCCGGTTTGGATATACCGTCGCACCCGCCACACTTGCCCTCATGGGTGCATTTTTTTTGCAAATGCTAAAGCCCTTTCGACCCCATGCCGAAGGCGTAATCGGCTAAGCGCGCTCTATAAGGCGACAAATGCTACAACACCTCCAACGATCCTCGACCGAGGTACATCCTTTGTACGAAATAGACGGCAAGATTCCACCTGGAAGCGCCATGTGCAATGCTCCTTAGGATCCACACTATACCCGCATGTCGCTCTTTCAAGATCTCTGCACGTAGCGGCACAGACTTCCTGACTGTCGCAACGACTGTCAACTAAGGACTTTACCAACACCCACGGTCAGCCTCTTGGACTGTTCGAGCCTCCCCCACCGGCCTCAATTCCATCCGCTACACTGTCGTAGTGCAGACATCACCTTTAGGAGCGTCGCACCCGACGCATTCAACACACGGGGCGTGCAGAGAGTCCCTCACATTAAGATGCAAAGTCCGTGTTAACTACAAGTACGACGATCAACTGGACAATATGAGGATAAGGATGATGCGCGGCAGCTCTATCATGCCACCGGCGCACATGCGTCGTGCCCATGACCTTTGACGTAATCTCTCATCACTCACTTAAAACCAATCTAATGCACGACCTCGCGCTTCCAATCATATGGTTACCGTAGACCCCGGAGCTTTGAAAAGTATGAGTACATCCCGTCAACCGTTCCGTGTGGAAAAAAAGACGACAAATGAGCCTCCCGCAGTATCCCAGCATAAGCTCGACGACATTGATCTTACACTTTTAGCCATTCTGCAAAGGAACGCGCGACTTACCAATATTGAGCTGGCGAGTCGGGTCGGCCTTACCCCACAGCCATGCCTGGTACGGTGGCGTAATTTAGAAGCGAAGGGTTTTATCCTAGGCTATCGAGCAGAAATTGATGGTATGAAACTCGGCTTCAACACCATGGCTTTTGTTTACGTGGGCTTGAAATCACAAGCGGACAGAGACCTACGAGCATTTGAGTCCGAACTTCAAATGTGGAGCATCGTAAATGAGGCTTACGCCTTACAGGGCGAAGTGGACTATCTCCTGCGTTGCGTCGCACGCGACCTGGCCGAGCTGAAATCGTTTCTGAAAGAGGTTCTTCTGCTATCTCCCAACGTGAAAACGGTCAAAACATCGCTCTTGATGGACGTGGTCAAGCGCACTGCTGATATTCCGATGTTGAAGCTTCCTGCGAGCTGATGCGATCTGAAAGGTCGACCTCCTTTCAAATCAGAACCTTGATCCCGTACGCCTCACTCCGCGAAGGCGCCGCCAATGAATATAAGATGTAGAGAGATGAAATCATGACGGAAAATACGTTTTATGCCCGGCTACGCGCCGAACTGGATGACATTGTTGCAGAGGGTCTGCTGAAGCCTGAACGCATCTTAGCGTCCCGTCAGGGTCCGGAGGTTGTGGTCCAGGCTGCTGATGGGCACACGCGGACCGCACTAAACTTTTGCTCCAATAACTATCTTGGGCTCGCGGCGGATAAACGAGTGATCGAAGCTTCCATCATGGCCACAAAAGATGCTGGTACAGGTTTCGCATCCGTCCGATTCATTTGTGGCACCCATGCTATTCACAAGGAGCTTGAATCTGCCGTTGCTGATTACTTTGGCTACGATGATAGTATACTGTTTGCTGCTGCATTCGATGCTAATGGCGGGGTATTCGAACCACTCCTCAATGAAGAGGATGCCATTATCTCTGACAGCCTCAACCATGCATCGATTATCGATGGCGTTAGGTTATGCAAGGCACGGCGGCTGCGATTCAATAACGGCGATATGGCAGATTTGGAATTGCAACTGATGCGGGCGCGCAAGGCTGATGCCCGCACAATCCTGATCGTCACGGACGGGGTTTTCTCGATGGACGGGCACATCGCCGATCTCTCCAACATAACTCGTCTCGCAGATCAATACGATGCCTTGGTTATGGTCGATGATTGCCATGCCAGTGGCTTTTTGGGACCAGAGGGACGCGGCAGCGCGGCTTATCGAGGCGTCGAGGGACGAATAGACATTCTTACCGGCACTTTTGGCAAGGCGTTAGGTGGTGCGATGGGTGGCTTCGTTGCGGCCCGCAAACCGGTAGTGGACCTGCTGCGCCAGAGGGCAAGACCCTATCTTTTCTCAAATGCGTTGCCGCCCGCCGTTTGCGCTGCCAGCCTGGAGGCCATTCGAATCGCCCGAAGCGATGAGGGCAACAAACTAAGAGCACAGCTCAGTGAAAATGCCGCGCGCTTCCGCGCAGGAATGAACGCAGCCGGTTTCAACCTCGTCGCCGGAGAACACCCGATTATTCCTGTAATGCTTGGTGACGCACGGATGGCCCAAGACATGGCCGCAGCGCTGCTTGATCGCGGAATCCTGGTTACGGGATTTTCCTTTCCTGTAGTGCCAAAAGGTCTAGCGCGCATTCGTACACAGCTTTGTGCAGCCCATACAACCGCTCAGATCGATCAAGCGGTTTCTGCCTTCAGGTCGGCGCGGGACGCGGTTTTGGTTGCTTAGCTGATTTTGGAAGCTTGTATCATAAGGTGAAACGATGAGCATGATGCTCGGATTGGCTAAGCTTCAACCTGCTGCCGGACTTTGGCAGACTCGCGCTGAAGTTCCATCCTGCGGAGCCGATGACGTTGTGATAAAAATTCGTCGTACCGCAATTTGCGGTACTGATCTTCATATCTATAAGTGGGATGACTGGGCCGCCGCCACGGTCCCCGTGCCGATGATTGTAGGCCATGAATATGCTGGTGAGATCGTACAAATCGGCGAACGGGTTACCCGCAATCTGCGGGTTGGCCAACGGGTCTCTGGTGAAGGGCATATCATCGATTTGAATTCCAACGCCGCGCGGGCAGGACAATTCCATTTGGATCCTGGGACCATCGGGGTAGGCGTAAATCGGCAAGGCGCGTTCGCGGAATATCTTGCAATTCCCGCCTTCAACGTGGTGCCACTACCGGATGATGTTTCCGACGATGTCGCGGCATTACTCGACCCCTTTGGAAACGCTGTTCATACCGCACAGCAATTCGACCTTATGGGTGAAGACGTTCTGGTAACCGGCGCAGGTCCGATCGGGATCATGGCGGCCGCCGTCGCCAGACGCGCCGGAGCCCGTAGCGTGGTCATCACCGATACTAATCCCTTCCGTCTGTCGCTAGCAACCAAGCTCGCTGACGTGCGACCCGTCGATGTATCCAAACAAGACCTTAATGACGCCATGGCCGAAGAGGGTATCGCCCAGGGCTTCGGCGTAGCGCTCGAGATGTCTGGTGCTCCTCAAGCCATTCTACAGGCAGTGGACGTGCTGGCGATGGGGGGCAGGATTGCCATGTTGGGCATTCCTTCAGTGTCTACGGATGTGAACTGGTCCAGGATTATACTGAAGGCCCTTACCATTCGGGGCGTTTACGGCCGCCATATGTTTGAGACCTGGCGCAAGATGTTCGGCCTCATCCGCAGCGGATTGGACGTTACGCCGCTTATCACGCATCGATTGGAAGCGGACAATTTCATGGCCGGGTTTGAAGCCGCCTTGTCTGGTCAATCGGGTAAGGTCGTATTGCGCTGGTGAGGAATGGCCAGCGATCTATCGGCGTACGCGCCTGAGTGGAACCTTTTACACCCACTTAGCTGCAGCGAAAATGACTAATCTGAGGAGGGGGCAACCTGGCAGCGCCCGCGCCGCCCCCTTCCCCGCGCCAGGCTTCAGCGGGAACGTCCGAGCCCAAGCGCCCGCAGCGTCTCGCGCATTTCGTTCAGCGCCGCCGGGTCATCGATCGTCGCCGGCATGGGCACGTCATCACGCGCGGAAAGCTGGCGAATGGTATTGCGCAGAATTTTCCCCGACCGCGTCTTTGGCAGGCGCGGCACCACCGCAACATTTCGCGGTGCGGCGATCGCTCCAAGCTGATCGCGGATCAGCACGATCAGTTCCTTTTCGATATGTTCGGCTTTGACCGAAACACCATCTTTCAGAACCACCAGTCCCAGGGGCACCTCACCTTTGAGATCGTCACTGACCCCAACTACGGCACATTCGGCGACGGCGGCATGACTGCCAAGCAGTTCCTCGATCTGCCCGGTGGAAAGACGATGGCCTGCGACGTTGATCACATCATCGATGCGCCCCATGATGAACACGTAACCATCATCATCCATGTAGCCACCATCGGCCGTGAGATAATAACCCGGATACTGCGCCAGATAGGATTCACGGAAGCGCGCATCATCCTGCCACAGCGTCTGCAGGCATCCTGGTGGCAAAGGCAATTTGATGCAGATCTTTCCGGATTCGCCGGGAGCAACTGGAACTCCTGCCGAATCGAGCACGCAGACGTCATAGCCTGGTACCGGCAGCGTCGCCGAACCGCTCTTCACCGGCATGGGTTCGATGCCGACTGGATTGGCGACGATCGCCCAGCCGGTCTCGGTCTGCCACCAATGATCGAGCACTGGCAGCCCGGAAATCTCTGTCAGCCAGGTATAGGTCGGCGGATCGAGGCGCTCCCCTGCGAGAAACAGCTTCTTCAGCGAGCTGACGTCATATCCCGCCTTCAGCTTCGCTTCGGGATCCTCCTTCTTGATCGCCCGAAAGGCTGTAGGCGAGGTGAAGAAGGCGCTGACGCGATATTCCGAGATCACCCGCCAGAAGGCAGCGGCATCCGGCGTCTTTACCGGTTTGCCTTCGTAAAGAACCGTGGCGCAGCCGTGAATCAGCGGCGCATAGACGATGTAGGAATGGCCGACCACCCAGCCGACATCTGAACCAGCCCAGTAAACCTCGCCGGGTTGCACATCGTAGACCACTTTCATGCTGTATTTCATGGCAACGGCATGGCCGCCATTGTCGCGCACAACGCCCTTGGGCTTTCCGGTCGTACCCGATGTGTAGAGGACATAGAGAGGATCTGTTGCCAGCACGGGAACCGGATCGACCGGCTTCGCCGCGGCCATTAACGCGTTCCAGTCGCAGTCGCGTCCCGCCTTCAGCTCGCAGCTCTGCTGCGGACGCGCCACGACGACCACCCGTTCGGGCGGAGCCTTACTGAGTTCAAGGGCCTTGTCGACGATCGGCATATAGGGCAGTACGCGTGCGATTTCGATGCCGCAACTCGCCGTTACCAGAACCTTCGGCCGGGCGTCATCGATTCTCACGGCAAGTTCGTGGGCTGCAAAGCCGCCAAATACGACGGAATGAATAGCGCCCAGACGCGCGCAGGCGAGCATGGCCACAACCGCCTCGGGAATCATGGGCATATAGATGATGACCCGATCTCCCTTGTTCACGCCAAGTGTCCGCAGCGCGCCAGCAAAGCGCGCCACCTCATCGCGTAGCTGACGGTAGGTGAAGCGCTTTTTGACGCCGGTAACGGGCGAATCGTAGAGCAAGGCATCCTGGTCGCCGCGACCGTTCTCAACGTGATAGTCCAGTGCAAGATAAGCGGTGTTCAGTTCACCGTCGGCAAACCAGCGGTAATGACCATCGGCACCTTGCGACAGAATCGTCGTCGGCATCTTGTACCAGGCCAGATCCGCGGCCTGTCGCCGCCAGAAGGTTTCGGGATCCTGGATGGATTGTTCATATTCCGTCCGATAGGTCATGAGCAGGCCTCCCTTCCAGCATGAGAATGCTGGCAAATGCTGAAACCGGTTAGGGGGCCGCGGCTGAAGGAAGCCGCGGCACCCCGCTGCAGGCCTATTGTGCCTGCGTCAGTACGGTTGTGTCACTCCTTCTTGGCAAATGCACCGATCGGCAGAACCGCGCGTCCAAGCGTCTCGTTCATGACCTCAGCTGCGGCGAGATAGAAGGCGAGCAAAGCGGTCACAAGACCCAGATAACCACCGAAGTGCGTGAGGTTGGCGCTACCAAGATAGGCGCCCAAACCAAGCAGCAGGAATGTTGGCCACAGCGCAAGGAAGATAAGCATCAAGGTGCGATTGGTGCCGAAGCTCGCCAGCCACATCACAAAGCTGAAGGCGCACCAGACAAGCAGATACCAGCCCACAAATTGCCCAGGAACCTTGGCGGCAAAAAACTCGACAAAGAGCGCGAAAGTCCACCAGAACGCACCGTAAGAGCAGAAGGCGAGAAAGCCGAACGTATTGGCCTTGCGAAACTCCAGAACACCGGCAACGAACTGCGCCGTTCCGCCAAAGGCAAAGGCCATGGTCAAGACCATGCCAAGCGCAGTCGCGTCGTAAAAGCCAGCATTCGTCAAACTGAGTAGCCAGGTTGTGGTAGCAAATCCCATCAGACCCAGTGGCGCCGGATTGGCAAGTTTTTCATTCATGTCTGTTCCCTCCTGGATACATCCTTTCTTCTGGATGCTCCCGTTTAGCTTCGTCGGTCGAGCAACGATGGGTTGCCCCCCAGCGTGATTTGAGAACGTTAGCGGCAGGTCACGTGGATTTTGAATTAGCCAAAAGTCGAAGGCGGAATTCGGATGACGTCATGCGGCGCAGTCATGTAACGCAGATCGTTGCCAGCACTGCACACAAGATATGTTGCAGTGCGAAGAAACACTCTGCGCGGTGGTGCGACGAGTTGTACGCTTCGACTAAAGTCTAGATTGTGCGTCTGGCAAGCGATTCATAGCCTTTCCCTTGCGCATACAAATCGGGGAGGGATCATGAGACGCATCCTGATGGCGACCGTAGCACTCACGACGATGCTGGTCGCGACACAAGCATCCGCAACAGAACTCTGGGATCCGCATCTGCGGGGTACGGACGAAGGATTGGCTGCCGGTGCAGCTCTTCCGCCCGGCGTCTATGGGGTATGGGACCAGTGGTACAACTCACTGACCGTCTATAACAGCAGCGGTCAGGATACCGGCGTTCACGTTGATGCGCTGGTCGAAGTCCCGATCTTACTCTGGCAGTCGGGATACAAGTTTCTCGGCGGCGAGTACTCGGCCGGATTCGCCCAGCCGTTCGACTACACCAACACGCGAATTGCCGGAGCCACCACTCTGGGGGACAATGGACACTGGGGCACCTTCAACACCATCCTGATCCCAGGCCAGCTGTCCTGGGCCCTGCCGAACAACTTCCATGCCAAGCTCGGACTGACGGTCTATCTGGATGATGCCTCGTCCTCTCCGGGCAATCCGCCTCCCGGCGGTGGCGTGGGATCAGGCAATGGCTATTCCACAATCCAGCCCGACTTCGCGGTCAGCTGGCTGAAAGACGGCTGGAACGTCAGCATCAGCACCCACTATGCCGTGAACATGAAGAATTCGAAAACCAACTATCAGTCCGGTGACGAGTTCATGGCCGACTACACCGTGACCAAGGACATCGGCAAATGGACGGTCGGACTTGGCGGCTATTCCGAGAACCAGGTTTCAAGCGATACGGGTGCGGGTGCAGCTGCCTGTGCCACGAATGGCGGCTGCCAGGTCGCGATCTACGGTATCGGTCCCCTGGTCGGGTATAATTTTGGTGGCGCGATCGGCATGGCTGAGTACAACGCCGCCTTCGCTAACAAGAGTGATGCGGGCGGCGATGTCTTCATGGTCCGCCTCGTAGTTCCGTTCTGATCTCAATCGCTGGGGAGCGACGACGCCGTCACCGGCCAACGCCGGTGGCGGCGTTGCCGTATCAAGGGCGGCAGAGCCGCTCGGGCGGCCCCACAGATCAGGGGAAGAGGTGGCGCGCAGCGCGGAAGATCTTGCGCGTATCAGGCACAGAGCCAGCCTTCAATCTTGGCCAGTCGCCCGATCATCCCCAGCAGAGGTTGCCGTCCTCTCCTTGACCGCTGCGATCTGGACCTGCCGGCGCCGCAGCGCCCCGAAGCGCTGCGGCCATGGTCAGGCGAGTCCGGTCGTGCTGGCTATTTCTGCGCGTTCTTGACGAGATCATTGACCACCGCCGGGTCGGCGAGGGTCGAGGTATCACCAAGATTGCTGGTGTCGCCCTCGGCGATTTTCCGCAGCAGACGGCGCATGATCTTGCCCGATCGCGTCTTGGGCAATGCCGGTGCAAACTGGATCACCTCGGGTCGGGCGATAGGGGAAAGATGACTCGACACCCATTTCTTGAGCTCGTCCGCCAGCGCCGCTGAGGGCTGTTCACCGGCAATCAGCGTGACATAGGCATAGATCCCCTGGCCCTTGATGTCGTGCGGGAATCCCACCACCGCAGCTTCGGCTACCTTGTGATGGGCGACGAGCGCCGATTCCACCTCCGCGGTCCCCAAACGGTGACCGGAGACATTGATCACATCATCGACCCGCCCGGTGATCCAGTAATAGCCGTCGGCATCCCTGCGGCAACCATCACCGGTGAAGTACTTACCGGGATAGGTCTTGAAATAGGTGTCAACGAAGCGCTGGTGATCGCCATAGACCGTGCGCATCTGTCCGGGCCATGAGCAGGTAAGAACCAGATTTCCGGTCGCGGCGCCTTCCAGCACCTTGCCGTCGGCATCAACCAGTTGAGGCACGACGCCGAACAGTGGTTTGGTCGCGGAACCGGGCTTCAGATCGGTGGCGCCTGGCAGGGGTGAGATCAGAATGCCCCCGGTCTCTGTCTGCCACCAGGTGTCGACAATCGGGCAGCGTGCGTCACCAACGACGCGATGGTACCACAGCCAGGCCTCCGGATTGATGGGCTCGCCCACACTGCCCAGAAGACGCAAGGAGGCACGGCTCGCCTTTTTCACTGGTGCTTCGCCCTCACGCATCAGGGCGCGGATGGCTGTAGGCGCGGTGTAGAAGATATTGACCTTGTGCTTGTCTACCACCTCCCAGAAGCGCGAGGCGCTGGGATAATTGGGCACACCTTCAAACATCAGCGTGATCGCGCCATTGGCCAGAGGGCCATAGACGATGTAGCTGTGGCCGGTCACCCAGCCGACATCGGCCGTACACCAGTAGATGTCGCCATCGTGGTAATCGAAGACGATCTCATGGGTAAAGGCAGCATAGAGCAGATAGCCTGCCGACGTGTGCAGCACGCCCTTGGGCTTTCCCGTCGAGCCTGAGGTGTAGAGGATGAAAAGCGGATCTTCGGCGCTCATTTCCTCGGGTGGGCAGTCGGCTGCGACCTTTGCCATCTCCTCGTGCAGCCAGACATCGCGCCCGGGATGCATCAGCACCTTGGCACCGGTACGCCTGACCACGATTACCGTCTTGACCTCCGGACACTGGGTCAGGGCGATATCCGTGTTGGCTTTGAGCGCAATCGGCTTGCCGCCGCGCAGGCCCTCGTCCGAGGTGATGACCACCGTCGAGGCACAGTCGAGGATGCGGCCGGCCAGACTGTCCGGCGAAAAGCCGGCGAAGACCACCGAATGGACCGCACCGATACGGGCGCAGGCGAGCATGGCATAGGCGGCTTCGGGAATCATCGGCAGGTAGATGGTGACGCGATCGCCCTTCTTTACGCCTTTGGCTTTCAGCACATTGGCAAAGCGGCAGACTTCTGCATGAAGCTCGCGATAGGTGATGGCGCGGGAAACGGAGGGATCATCGCCTTCCCACAGAATGGCGGTCTGATCGGCCCGGGTGGCCAGATGACGGTCGATACAGTTGGCGCTGACGTTGAGCGTACCGTCCTCAAACCATCTGATGAAGAGATTATCCGGCTGATAGGAGACGTTCATCACTTTGTTGAACGGCTTCATCCAGGCAAGCCGGCGGCGTGCTTCATCGCGCCAGAACGCTTCAGGATCGGCGATGGACCGCGCATACATTTCCTCATATCGCGCGGGGTTGATCCGGGCACGCGCCCGCCATTCAGCAGAGACCGGAATCAGTTCTTCACTCATCGACACTTCCTCTGAAACGAACGTGGAAAAAGACAGGTCAGGCAGCATATCGCAATCATGCGACCGGCCCGAATCGGGCCGCTCTGCGGCAGGCCCGCAGCTAACCCGGCCGCCGCGGACGGCGGCCGATGAGACCAGGTGGTCTTGGCGCCGATGGAGCATGGAAAATGTGCATGGTTCAGGTCTCCTCCGGGCTAGGGCGGGGTGTTATTTGCATTTTTCCGCCTGACAGGGCACCACTTTGCACATAGGCTCCCTGTCTGGGGGCAGAGTAGCAGCAGAGGTTACGCCAGTTGAATTAGCCAAAAGTCGAACCGGGGTCCCTTGCGGCGCGAGCGGTCGCAGATCCAGCCACCGGGTCGAGATTTGCGGCAAGGAGGAAAACGGGGGGCACAACATTGGCTGCGTATATTCTGACAGTCGAAGATCATCCCTTGTTTCGCACGGCGTTGAAACTCGCCATTGCCGGGGCCTGTCCCGAATGTGACGTGATGGAAACCGGAAGCCTCGGCGAGGCCCGCAGGGCGCTGGCGCAATACGGCCGACCGCTCCTGATCCTTCTCGACATTAACCTTCCTGATAGTAAGGGATTTGCCGGTCTGATCGAGTTACGCGCCACCCAGGACGGCGTCCCCATCACGATTGTTTCCGCCGAGGAAACACCCGAACGCATCACCATGGCACTGCGCCTTGGTGCTGCCGGCTTCGTTCCCAAGTCGGCTCCCCTGGAAACCATTGTCGACGCCATTACCCATCTGGTCGCGGGCATGACCTGGTCGCCGGTCGCCCCTTCCCCCACCTGCGATGAGGACCTTGAGCGCTTCGCCAGTCTTACCCTCGCCCAGCAGCGTGTCCTGATCGGTCTGCAGAAGGGTCTGCTCAACAAGCAGATCGCCCACGACGTCGGCATCACCGAGGCCACTGTCAAGGCTCACATGACGGCGATCTTCCGCAAGCTGGGCGTACAGAACCGGACACAGGCCCTCCTGATTGCCGGGCGCCTGATGAATCAGGACCAGATGGCCGCAGCGCCTTGAGCGACATTACCTGAGAACGGGGGCCACGGACCGCGTCAGCCGGCCGCCAGGAGCTCATGGAGAACCTCGGGTCGGATGGGTTTGCGCACGAGCTCCACACCCGTGGCCGCGGCCCGACGGGTAACGGCTTCGGAACTGTCGGCGGTCACAATCACGAAGCGGGTTACCTGCGCCCGCAACCGCTGCTGCAGGCTTAACCCGTCGCCCTGATCCAGATGGTAGTCGACCAGTGCCAGATCAAAATGACCGGTATGGGCGAGCGCCTCGTCACCGTCCCGGGCGGTAAACACTTGCGCGCCCAGGCGCTCCAGCACCGCACGCAGGCCACGCAGCACTGTTGGCTCATTATCCACGCACAGAACCCGCAATCCCTTGCGCACCGTGACGTTGCGCGCAACCGGACGCGACCTTTCCACATCGACCGGATCGGCCCGCGTGATCTCGACCGCAAATACACACCCTCCACCGGCGCGCGGGCGCAGGCTCACCTCGGTTCCAAGGGTTTGTGCGACCTTGCGTACTATCGCCAGACCAAGCCCGACGCCACCATCTTCCGACCTGCTCGGAGACAGGCGCGTGAACTCGGCAAACACCACCTCGCGGCTTGCCTCCGGAATGCCGGGTCCGGTGTCCCATACCTCCAGGCGCCAACCCCGCCGGCCAGGCCTGACGCCAACCAGCACACCGCCTTGCTGGGTATAGCGAATGGCATTGCCGACAAGGTTCTGCAGCATCGAGCGCACCAGGTTGTAGTCGGAATGCAGCGCCGCCTGCGTCGGCGTAAAACGCAAGGCAAGACCCTTGGCCCTGGCCTGCGGCAGGAACTCATGTTCGAGCTGACCGAACAGATCGGCAACCGCAAAGTCGGTCAGATGCGGTTGTACGCCTCCGACCTCGAGCTTTGACAGGTTGAGCAGGGCATGAAGCAGTTTGTGGGCACTGTCGATCGAGCGGTCGGCATTGACCACCAGTTCGCGCAGATCCTCCTCGGTGCTGACGGCGGTTCCAAGCGCGGCCAGAAACAGCCTGGCGGCATGCAGGGGCTGTAACAAGTCGTGACTGGCTGCGGCCAGGAAGCGTGTCTTTGACAGCGTCGCCAGTTCGGCCTGTGCCTTGGCCGCCTCAAGGTCCCGGGTGCGCTCGATTACCCGCGTCTCCAGCTCTTCGTTGGTTACGGCAAGCCGGGTCATCGCATTGCGCAGCTCGGTGATGTCCGTATAGCTCGTCAGGTAGCCACCGTTCGGCATCGGCGTACCATTGGAGCGGATGATGGTGCCATCCGGCCGCTGCCGCTCATAGAGGTGCAGACTGCGCCGCCTGATCCGGTCAAGCCAGTCCGCAACCAGAACCTCGACGTCTCCCGGACCATATTCACCACGCAAAGCATTGCGGCGAACAACATCGGCCAGCGGGCGGCCCACATAGAGGTAATCCGCGGGGAGCTCGAACATCTCGACGAAGCGACGGTTCCAGACGATCAGGCGCAGGTCCTGATCGACCACGAAAACACCCTGGCTGAGATTGTCGAGCGTATCATGCAGCAATTCGCGGTTGAACTGCACCGCCTGCGCCGCATTGTCGATGACCCGCACCATGTCCCGTGAGCGCAGGGCTCCTCCGGCGAGCGTGCCGGCCACCACGCCGCGGGCAGCCGCCGCGCCAATCACTCCCGCAAGCAGGCGTTCGGCAGCGCCAGGCAGACTGTCGTCTGGCACCCGTCCCGCGCTGCCATCACTCCCATCCTCCATGCCCGCCAGAGCCTGGCGCGCGGCGTCCTCGCCGACAAAGCGCGCAATCACATTGCGCAGCCGTACGACGGCTTCATCACGTACCGCCCAGTCATCGGCAGCAACGCTCATTTTCTCGACAAACACACGCGCCTGAACACGGTCGACGGTTCCCGGAGTCGTCACGAGTGATACGCCAATGAAGACGAGTGAGTTGAGACCAAGGCTGAGAAGGGCGCCGCCAGTCAGGGGATCAAGTCCGAGGGCATGATGAAAGCCCGTCGCCACCGCCAGACTATAGCCGTCACCTGCCCCCAGTAAGACCGGAACCGCGAGCAGCAAGAGCCAGATGCCAAAGCCGCACAGGATACCCGCCACCGCTCCCATGGAATGGGCGCGTCGCCAGTACACTGCCCCCAGAAGCGCCGGCGCAAGCTGCGCCGTGGCGACAAAACAGAGGAGCCCGATCGAGGCCAGCGCTTCACGGCGGGCAAAACTGAGAGCAACAAGACTTGCAACGACAAGAATGATGACGATGGACCAGCGCCGTGCGCCGATGATCAGGGGTTGCAGGTCCTCGCTCCCCCCCTGTGCCAGGCGGGTACGGGTCAGCCATGGCAATATGAACTGGTTCGATGCCATCACCGACAGCGCCACGGTCTCGACAACAACCATCGCCGTCGCGGCCGAAAACCCGCCGATGAAAACGAAGGCCGTGAGCAGATGCGCCCCTAGAGCATGGGGCAGCGCCAGCACAAAGAGATCCGGATCGTAACGCGAAGTTCCAAGCAGTTTGAGGCCGGCAGTGGCGATCGGAACAACCGCGATGCAGGTCAAAAGCAGATAAAGCGGCAGCATCCACCGCGCCCATCCCATGTCGCGGGGATCCTCGAGCTCAACAAAGCCCATGTAAAACTGACGTGGCAGGCAGATGAATACCGCTGCCGACAGAAGAATCTGGGTAAAGAATCCGACGTTCAGCACCGGCGGCCGGCTTAAAGGAGCAACCAGATCCAGACCGTGGGGAATGTGCCGCAGCAGCAACAGCACGGCGAAGGCGCCTGCCGATATCAGGGCCGTCAGCTTGATGATGGATTCGACCGCGATGGCCCGTACCAGACCGGGATTATGCTCGGTCAATCCTACGCGCCGTGCACCGAACAGCATGGCAAATCCGGCAAGCGCTGCAGCAAAGGCGAAAGTCGTGACTGCACCAGTGGCACTGACGCTGCCGCCCAGCAGCTTCACCGCCATCGTGATCGAACGCAGCTGCAGGGCGATGTAAGGCACGGCCCCCAGAATGGCGACGGTAGCGACCACGGCCCCGACCAGGGGCCTCTTGCCATAGCGCGCCGACAGAAAGTCAGCGATCGAGCCCGCGTTTTCCCGTTTGGCGGCCACGGCAATACGCTGCCAGAGCGGAAACAGCAGGGTCAGTACCAGGGAAGGACCGATATAGATCGGCAGATAGTCCCAGCCTGAACGCGCGCCGGTTCCCACTGCACCGAAATAGGTCCACGAGGTGCAGTAGACCGCCAGAGACAGCCCATAGACGAGTGCCCTGCTGCGGGGCGGGCGCGTTCCCCGATGGCGCTCGGACAACCAGGCCACAGCAAAGAGGAAAGCCATATAGGCGCCAGCGAGCGTCAGGAGCTTGACATCGATCAGGTGCATGGCGCGCGCTCAGCCGCAAGGATGGGAGCCCGTCTGGCAGGCCGGCGGAGGGGCCCGCCCAAGAAAATCACATCGCAGTGCAATATCGGCCCCCCACAATCCCCACGCCACGCCGACGGTAACAGGGCGAGAATGCTGCCGGAATTTAAGGCGGATGTCTCCGAGCAGATCAAGGGCCGAAGAGCCGCTGTGCCAGGACAGCTTTCAAACCCATGACAGGTTTTGCCCGGCGCGCGCCTTCGGCCTCGACCGCCCGCCTTCCCCTTATGCCGAGTACAACCCGGCGTCCCTGGACGGGGTAACGCCAACACCGCCAAAACATGGCGTTGTACAGCCGTCACTTTTGCGGCCAGGCAACGGTGACATGACCGTCCGGTGCCTGCACCTAAATTTGGGTGGCTCAGGACCACTGACAGGGCGCGGGAGAGCGGCACACACTGGAGCCGTCCCCGAACGGTGACAAAGCGCGCTACGAATCGCCGTACCCAGATCACGGCCCACCAGCAAAGCTTACGCGCTCTAACAGGTCAGGCGATCATGCGCCCACTATTCCGTCCACGGATAAAATGGCATTTGCGAGGCCTTGCCGCTGAAATGCGGCGTGCGCTTTTCGAGGAAGGCTGTCACACCTTCCTTGCCATCGCCAATGCTGGTGTAGAACATCGCCAGTGAATCCACCCGGTGTGCCTCCAGGGGATGCGACTGGGCGCTGTTGCGATAGAGCATCTGGCGCATGTAAGCCGTCGCCACAGGCGAACGATTTTCGGTAAATTTCCGTGCCAGCTTGTACGCTTCATCCAGTAACTGCTCCGCAGGACAGACTGTCTTGACGAAGCCACCACGCAAGGCTTCTTCAGCATCGAAAATCTCGGCGCTGTAGATCCATTCAAGCGCCTGCTGCATGCCAACGATCCGCGGCAGGAACCAGGTCGAACAGGCCTCTGGTACGATCCCGAGTTTACCAAACACAAAACCGATCCGCGCCTTGTTTGACGCAAGACGGAAATCCATCGCTGTCGTCATGGTTGCGCCGACGCCCACAGCCGCGCCATTGATGGCTGCGATGACAGGCTTCTTGCAGGCAAAAATCGCCAACGCCACCCGCCCACCGGTATCGCGTACGCCGTTGACGATTGCCGGATCGTTCAGACGCGCATGCATGTCTTCGAATGTGGGATGCTGGGCCTCATCGAGACCAAAGACATTTCCATCTACCGAAAGGTCCATGCCGGCACAAAAGGCACGCCCACTTCCAGTCACGACCACGGCGCGCACACTATCGTCTTCGCTCGCACGGTCAAAGGCATCCACGAGCTCATTTGCCATCTCGACAGTGAAAGCGTTGAGGTTATCAGGACGATTGAGAGTAATCGTCAGGATGCCATCGCTATTGGTCCAGGTTAAAGTTGTGTAGGTGGTATGTGCGTTGGTCATGATTTTCCTGTTTGGGTGCTCCTGCGCCAGAGCTCCAGTATCGTCAATGTCGTGTCTGCAATCTAGCAAGACATCCGGCCTCGGCAAGAGCGATCAGGAGCGGTACCGTTCGTTCCAGACACCGCTCCATTCAGCCATCGTGACAGATTTCCGCTGCAACCGAGCCACATGGCGAGCGCAGTCAGGGATCTCATGTTTGGTGGCCTGACCAATGGGAGCGGTGAGGCGCACTGGGCGCCATAACCTCCCCAAGGTTGCTGGCAGCTCCGGAGCCGGGTCGCAAAGCGCGCCATAGCTGCCAGACTTGGCGATGCAGATATTGGTCCTGAACTCTGCAAGCAGTTCCCCGCACTGCCGTCAGGAGACGCTGCAGAGCCTGACGCACCGAAACTCGCGCCGTCAGCCTCGGTTCACGGTGGCCCGGAATTCCACGCCTTAGGGACAGATCGGGCACAGGGCGTAAACTCCCGCCCGACCATTGACCCCTGTCAAACCCGAGGCTGACTGCAGGCTGCTATCCTGATTGTGACTGGGTGGCATGGGCACATTGATCCCGGGCCGTGACGAGGGGCGGATGGCTACGCGCACGCAGATTGAGGGCCTGACCAGTCACGAGGCCCAAACACGCCTGAAAACCCATGGTCCCAATGCCCTGCCCGATCCGGATCATCGCGACTTTGTCCGCATCGCGTGGGAGGTCGTGCGCCAGCCGATGTTCGCACTGCTGCTTGCAGGTGGTGCAATCTATATCCTGCTTGGTGAAGCTCTGGACGCCATTGCTCTTGGGGCCTTTGCCACGCTGGCGGTCTCGATCAGCATCGTGCAGGAAATGCGCAGCGAACATGTCCTGGAATCGCTGCGCGATCTGGCCAGTCCTCGTGCCCTCGTCCTGCGCGATGGTGTCCGCAAGCGCATCGCCGGACGCGAGGTGGTTCCAGGTGATGTCATCATCCTGACCGAGGGAGACCGCGTTCCGGCCGATGCAATCCTGCTGGACGGCTACGACGTACTGGCTGACGAATCGCTTCTGACCGGTGAAGCGCTGCCGGTCCGAAAGAAGGCTGCAGAAAGTGATCCTGGCTGGGGCCCTGCCGGCGGCGAAGATCTGCCATTTGTCTTTTCCGGGACTTTGATCGTGCGCGGTACCGGGCTTGCCCGGGTGGTCGCGACCGGGCTGCGCTCGGAGATGGGCAAGATTGGTCAGGCTCTGCACGGCATCCGCCTGGAGGAGCCGCGGCTGCAGGCGCAGCTGAGCTGGCTGGTAAAGGATTTTGGCATTGTCGGCCTCGTCATCACCGCCGCAACCGTCATCCTCTTCGGCGCCCTCCGCGGCTCCTGGCTCCACGCCTTCCTCGGTGGCATCGCTATCGGGATGTCCGCCCTGCCCCAGGAGATTCCGCTCGTAGTGGCGGTGTTCATGGCGATGGGGGCCTGGCGGATTTCGCGCGCGCATGTTCTCACACGGCGCGCTGCCGCGATCGAAGCCCTCGGTTCGGCAACGGTCCTGTGCACGGACAAGACCGGGACCCTGACCGAAAACCGCATGCGGGTAGAACACATCATCTGTAACGGCCTGGTCAGCCATCTCAGCGACGGTGTTCCAGGAGAGCCCGCGGCAGCAGCAGTTCTCTACGCAGCATTCGGTGCCAGCGCAGCCATTGCCACTGATCCGATGGATCGGGCCATTCATGAGGTTGCCGCACTCTTTGCCTGGCGACCATCTGGGGCCATCGTGCACAGTTACGGACTGCGCCCGGATCTTTTTGCCACCACCAATCTGTGGGGCCATGTGCCGGGACCAGCGCTCCAGGCCTATGCCAAGGGTGCTCCCGAGGCGATCGCGGATCTTTGTCACCTCTCCGAACCAGAGCGCAGAAAGCTGCTGACAGAGGTCGACAGCATGGCCGCGCAGGGAGTTCGCGTCCTTGGCGTCGCCGCCGGTGAGAGCACACCGGCCCTGCACGACTATCCTGCCACACCCCACGACATTGAGTTCAGATATCTTGGCCTCATCGGCTTTGTCGATCCGCTGCGACCAACTGTTATGGGCGCCGTCCAGGAATGCCAGGCAGCAGGAATCCGGGTGATCATGATCACCGGCGATTATCCGGCGACCGCAGGGGCGATCGCGCGCGAGGCGGGGATCGATGCCGGACGCACGCTCACCGGCGACGACCTTGAGAAGATGGACGCCGACGCGCTGGCGGAGGCCATCAAGACCACGAGTGTCTTTGCCCGCATCCGTCCGCACCAGAAGCTGAAGCTGGTGGAAGCTTTGAAGCGTGACGGCGAAATCGTCGCCATGACCGGAGACGGTGTCAACGATGCCCCGGCCATGAAGGCCGCCCATATCGGCATCGCCATGGGAGGCCGGGGAACGGACGTCGCCCGCGAGGCCAGCGCGCTGGTCCTGCTCGATGATGACTTTGCCTCGATCGTTGCGACCATCAAACTTGGGCGGCGCATTTATGATAATCTGCGCAAAGCCATCCAGTATGTGGTTGCCGTCCATATCCCGATTGCCGGTCTCGCCATCATTCCCCTGTTGTTTGGGCTGCCCCTTGTGCTCATGCCGATCCAGATCGCACTGCTGGAAATGGTGATCGACCCCACCTGCTCGATCGTCTTTGAATACGAAGCCGCAGAAGCCGATGTGATGCGACGGCCGCCGCGCAACCCGGACGCGCCCTTACTGTCATCCGCCGTCCTCAAATGGGCACTGACCCAGGGCCTCACCGCGCTTCTGGTTGTCTGTATCTCCCTGATCATCGCCATCCACGAACACTTTGCCGCCAATGATCTGCGGGCACTGGTGTTTTCCACCCTCGTCCTGACCAATGTGGGCCTGATCTTCGTCAACCGCTCCTTCCATGCCACGCTCAGAGATGTCCTGCTTCGCCCCAATCCCGCCCTCTGGCTGCTCATGGGTGTGGTTGCGGCGGTTCTGGGCGCAGCCCTCTACTGGCCGCCACTCCAGGACCTGTTCCGCTTCGGGCCGCTGCACTGGGACGATCTCATGATCTGCGGGGGGGCAGGTATTGCTCTTGTCACCATGCTTGAGTTCGGCAGGAAGCTGGCCGGAGGGCTGGCATACGAGATCCGCTGAACAGCGGTTGATTGAGCGCAGCGGTTGTCAGCTCCCGCGGATTAATGAATCAGTCGGAAGACGCACGCGCAACGGTGTCATGAAAACAGCAGAGAGGTAGCTCTCACCAGCAAGTGTAACCACCATCGGCCAGAATAATGCTGCCAGTCAAAAGACTCGCTGCATCGCTTGCCAGAAACAGGATCACTGACGCAACCTCTTCTGGCTCTCCCAGCCGGGCCATTGGCGTACCATCAATCCAGCGTCGATACATTTCACCCGTTTTATCTGCGAACGCGTTGAGTGGCGTTGCGATATAGGTGGGAGCTACAGCATTGACACGTACACCCCGCCCGGCCCATTCAGCGGCGAGCGAGCGGGTCAGCTGGTGCACTGCCGCTTTTGAGGCGTTGTAATAGCTCTGGGCCTGCGGGCGATTGACGATGAACCCACTCATCGAGCCAACATTGACGACTGCACCACGCCCGTGCGTGAGCATATGGCGTCCGAACGCGCGGGCACACCAGAAGGTACCGTTGAGATTGACATCAAGGACGTTGAGCCAGTGTTCGTCAGCGACATCCTCAGCTGGTGTCTGACTGCGAGCTATTCCCGCATTGTTGACAAGAATATCGATGCTGCCATGCTCATTCACAAGCGCGTCTGCAACGGCTGTCACCCGCTTTGAGTCAGTGACGTCCATAATAACGCCTTCAACCTTATAGCCTTCGCCGTCCAGAAGCTCGCAGGCCTGCGCGATTTCCTGTTTGTTTAGATCGGCAATCGTAACCTTGGCCCCAGCTTCAGCAAGCGCCTGCGCGGTGGCGAAGCCGATGCCTTTTGCTCCGCCGGTCACAACAGCGATGCGCCTATCGAGCCGAAATTTTTCAAAATACATTCTTACACCTTCATCTGCGCGGCAAGAAATTCGCCCTCAGAGCGCGATCCACGCTCTTCAAGCCGATAGACCTGACGGGTGTCGGCCTCGAACTCCGCCCATGGCAAGCTACCGTCACGGGCGAAGCCTGTCCAAAGCATATGGACGTGGTCAGCCAGATCCTGTGGTGCCGTTTCCCCAACCAGTCCCTCTGGGCCACTGCATGTGGCCAGTGTATCAAACACGAAGGGCAGTTCGAGCGCATGACAGGCTCCAAGCCGACCCTGAAATGCCGGCGAACGCCAGCCAAATTCATAGACATGGGTACGCCCGCGATGGGCAAGGGCGAAATCCCGCACTGGTTGACGAAAGACAAGGTCGCTCATCGCCTCAGTCAGAACCATGCCGGGCTTTTTACCCTTGCCAAGGCCATAGGCAAGGAGAGCCTCCTCAGCCCTGGGAAACACCTGGCGCAGTAGAAAGCGCACCGTCGTTTCATCATCCAATTCGCAGATTCCCGGCGGCACGAAATAGATGTTCATCTCCTCAAGGTTGCTACCGATTAGAAGCTCGACCTCAGTGCCCAAGCCCCCGGCAACTGCCTCTTCGCTTGCAACTGGGATGACATCATCGCCAACGATCGGCAAAAATTTGCTCAGTCCGAATGCCGGATCTAGACCGTTCGCCTCGCGCAAGTCAGCGATGACGCCTGGTTGAGACACCACATCGACGGCCTTCGCACAGTCTTCAAAGCTGCGACGCGCAAATCCCTCCGCTGTCGCGGGCACTGCCAAAACCTCCGCAAGCTTTTGGACTACCCGCTGCATGCAATCGGCACTATGCAGCATACGTCCATGGCCACTTTCAATAATAGCCCGGCGGAAAAGCCCCTTGGCAAGCGGCGAACCGAGCAGATTTGCAATCGACATGGCGCCCGCAGACTCGCCGAACACGGTAATGTTGGCGGGGTCGCCGCCGAACGCTGCAATATGGGCTTTGACCCAATGGAGCGCCGCGATCTGATCGCGTAGTCCGAGATTGGTGTCAGCTCCGGCAAGCGGCAGAAAGCCGTCAATGCCCATGCGATAATTGAGCGTGACACAGACGATGCCGTCGCGCGCAAAATTGCAGCCATCATAGGCCGGTGCATCTCCGGTACCGGCCACGAAGGCACCACCGTGGATAAAAACCATCACTGGCGCCTTGCCCTTGGGGTCAGGCGTCCAGACGTTGAGGCATAGATACTCATCACCTCGCCGCCAGCCGTCGCCAATAAAGCCGGTCGCATCTAGACCTGGAAACTTGCGATTGATTTGCGGCGCGTTAGGTCCTTTTCGGGTCGCGTCGCGCTCACCTGACCAGGCGCCGGGCGGCTCCGGCGCGCGAAAGCGTCGCAGACCCACCGGTGCTGCGGCGTAAGGAATGCCGTAAAAGCGGTGGATCCCGCGCTCTGCGACCCCGCGCAGGCGGCCCTGTGCGCAGTCGAGCAAGAAAACAGCCATAGTCTCCTCCTTCAGGATGGGCGCCTCAATTGCCCTTGAAACTGAGCATGACGCGTGCGGTCGAGCCGGTAGCGGGCAAAGCTGATCAGCGATATCGCAGTGATCAATGCCGCGAACGGACCATAGGCCATCCCCAAGGCATCCAGTATGTGGGGGGCAATCGTCACCTTGTGTCCAGCCGCAATCTCTTGGCTGGGAAACGCGATCAGCTGCAGCAGCGCACCGGAAATAAGCGACCCAAATCCAATGGCAGCCTTCGAGGCAAAGCTGAGACTGGCAAAATAAAGCCCTTCGCGCCGGGCCGCGAACAGTACCTCGTGCTCGTCGACCGCATCGGCCATGGCTGACTGAAAGGCAATCGTGGCAAGGGTGGTAGCGCCACCGATCACAGCCGCGCCGAACAGGAGAACCAGACGGGCCACCGCTCCTTGCACTGCAATGGCACTGAACTGGGCCAGAAGGACAGGCAGTGCCTCGGCCAGAGACATAGCCCCAACACAGCCAAGCACGAGGCTCCGCTTTTCGGTTCGACCGATCAGATAGAACGCCAACGGCAAGGCGCCGATGAGACCTCCGACGGTGGCGAAGGACAGGTTCTGGATCTGCGCCGCGCTCAGATGCCAAAAATAGGTATTGGCATGAAGACTTAGCGTTAGCCATACCCCCTGTCCGACGAAGAAAAAGAGGACACCGGAAAAAAGCCGGCGAAAGGAAGAATTGCCGAAGACTTCCGCCAGCTGAGCGAGGAACCGCAAATCTCCTTGTGCCGGCCGGTGCCGTAGCTTTCTGATACGGGCGTTGCGGGCGGAAAATATTGATAACGCTCCAGCCACAAGCACGATGATACCGCAGCTGAAGCCCAAAGAGCCGTAGCCCGCGCGGTCCATCAAGCCAGTGCTCCCACCAAGAAACACCTGAAAGCCGAGGACATAGCCAACAAGAGTGATCGCGATGCCAAATATCGTCCGGAAAGCTACAATGCTTGAGCGTTCGTCATAGTCGTCGGAGAGTTCAGCGCCGAGGCCCATAAAGGGAATGATGAAGCCCGACAGGCTGACACGCAGGACCACCAGGAGCAGCAGCACGTAGAGAAAGAGGTCCGTGCCCGGATGCCATTGCGGCAACGAGAAAAGTAACCCCAATGCCAGCCCGATCGGAAGAAGGCTGATGGTCATCACCGGAAGTCGCCGCCCAAAGCGCGTCGTGAGCCCATCCGAGAACGCCCCGATCAGCGGATCAGCGATGGCATCAACCCCAAGCGCCAAAAACAGCGCCAGCCCCGTCATGCTTCCCGAAAGCCCGCATACGTTGGTCAGATAGAAGAACAGAAAGGTATTGAGGAGTAAATTGGCAAGGCTCTCGACACATTGTCCGGTCCCATAGGCGGCCTTGAATGTAGTCCCCAAATGATTTGTGCAGCCACCGGCAGTGGCTCGTGCACCTGTTGTTGTTTCCACGTCAGTCGTCACGAAATATTTTGCCCGGATTAAAAATATTCTTGGGATCGAGCGCCCGTTTAATGTGGCGCATAACCTCGACCGCCCCTGGCAACTCACGGGCCAACCAGTCGATCTTACCGAGACCGATGCCGTGCTCTCCGGTTGAGGTTCCATCCATCCGTAGAGCGCGTTCGACAAGTCGGTCATTGAGGCGCTGTGCTTCAGCAAACTCATCAGGCTTGTGTGGATCGATGACGAAGATGACATGGAAATTGCCATCACCGACATGACCAAGGATCGTCGCGGGAATGCTGGCGGTCGTAAGATCGATCTTGGTTTGGGCAATGCACTCGGCCAGCCGCCCAATAGGAACGCAGACGTCCGTGGCCCAGCCAACAGCCCCAGGTCGAAGTCCGACTGCGGCATAGAAGGCATCGTGGCGCGCCTTCCAGAGGGCCGAGCGCTCTTCCGTACGCAGAGCCCACGTGAACGCTCCCCCGCCATTGGCCTTGGCGAGTTCGCCAACCAGTTCGGATTGTTCGGCGACTCCTTTTTCGCTGCCGTGAAATTCAAAGAACAGGGTTGTCACCTCCGGATAGGACAACTTGGACCAGCGATTGACAGCACGCATCTGCATGTCATCAAGCAGTTCCACACGGGCAATCGGAATTCCGAGCTGGATCGTCTGCACCACAGTCGCAACGGCGCCTTCCAGAGTGGCAAAGCCGCAGACCGCCGCTGCGATGGCTTCAGGAATGCCGCGCAGACGTAAGGTGATCTCGGTAATCACACCGAGTGTGCCCTCGGAACCGACGTAGAGCCGGGTCAGATCATAGCCAGCCGCCGACTTACGCGCCCGCCGCGAAGTCACAATCTCCTCGCCGTCGCCCGTAACCACGCGTAAGGCGAGCACATTGTCCTGCATGGTGCCGTAGCGCACCGCATTGGTCCCCGAAGCCCGCGTCGAGGCCATGCCGCCGATGGTGGCATCAGCACCGGGATCGATCGGAAAAAATAGCCCCTGGTCGCGCAAATGCTCATTGAGCTGCAAGCGCCGCACTCCAGGTTGCACAGTGCAATCAAAGTCGTTGGGTCGGACTGCAAGGATCGCATTCATGCGGGACAGATCGACCGAGATCCCACCGCGCACCGGAACGGCATTGCCTTCCACCGACGTACCGGCGCCGAACGGCACAATCGGCATTGCGTGTGTTCCACACAACTGCACCAGGCGAATGATCTCCCCGCTGTCGCGAGGAAAGACGACGGCCCCGGGTAGATAGCCCGAGAAGTGGGTCTCGCTGTGGCCATGCTGGCGCCGGATGGCGTCGGCGCATGACAGACGTTCGCCGAATATCTGTTCAAGCTCGGCAAGAAGTGCCGGCGGCAGGGCACGGTCTGAAGGGTTTTGCATAGCCGCCTGCTCGATTGATGCCTAGAAGCGATAGGTTGCTGTGACCCCGATGCGCCGTCCATCGCCGATCAGGCCCAGATCGGTGGCAATAGCGCCCAGCCCCGCGGCTCCCAGTACGGACTTGTCGAGATAGACGTTCCAATATTTCTTATCGAAGAGGTTTTTTACCCAGAGCTGCAGGTCCCATTGGTCATGGCGCCAAGTAACACCGCCATTGACCAGATAATAGGCCGACAGTGTTGGGGCATAGCCCGGAGTCAGGCTTGAGCCCTTGCGATCGCCCTTGGCGACTATGCCGGCGTTGAAATCGAGCGCGCTACCGTCTTCAAGTCCGATCGTATAGTCGGTCGAGATATTGAAGTTCCAGTCCGGCAACAGAAGGATCCTGTTAGAGGGCAAGCCCATCCCGGTAGTCTGCTCATATTCGCGGCCATTTACGATGCGCGAATGCAGATAGGTGGCTCCCGCCTCCAGCGTCCAGGGATCGGTAATGCGGATATCGCTCTGCAGCTCGAGCCCGTAGCTCTGGACATGGCCACTGTTGAGATTGATACCAATGAAACCGACGCCTGGCGGGTTGGCCGGAGCTAGGCTGTTTTGGCCGATGAAGTTGAAATAGTCGTTAAAGAAGACCGCGCTATTGAGCGAAAAGCGACCATCGGGTGAACCATATTTGGAGCCGGTTTCGTAGGTCCACACCGAATCGCCGCGGAACACCGGGTTGGGCGAGAAAGGCGGATTGATGCCGCCACCGCGAAAGCCGCGCGCGACCGAGGCATAGGTCATCCAATTCTGACTCCAGTGCTTGGTCAGCGTCACCCGTGGTTCCAGTTCGTTGGAGCTCAGGCTCGGCACTGCCGCAGAGCCCGTCTGGGCAATATGTTGATGATCCCAGCGCAGGCCGGCGGTTATCTCAACTGTCTTGGAGATGTTCCAGAAGAATGTACCGTATACGGCAAACACATCTGTGCCAATCTTCTGGAAGGACGGTACCGCCAATGACAGTGGCACCAGCGTCGTTACCCCGGCCGAATCATAGCGCTGGGCATCGTCGAAGATCCCGATCAAGGTAGAGAACGTCTTGCTCCAATGCGTGTCGAAGCGCAGTTCTCCAGTGGTCGTGGAGAGCGTGTTGGAAGCTGTTGCGCGGAAGAGATCGACCGGTTCGTAATCACCATCAAGCGAGCCGCGGGCATCGCGGTGATCATAGGCCGTAATCGCTGTAATCTTGGTGGCGATGGCCGGGAGCGTAAATTCCCCCTTCAGATTGGCTCCCGAATAAGTATAGGTGCCCAGATTGTTCTGATTGAGGTGAGCGACATCGGTATAGGCATGCGGGCCGCTGGTACTCTGATAGGGATAGACGCCGCCATGCACGCGGTCGTAATAGGTGTTGAACGTGAGGAGCACATTGCGCGCTGCCTCCCAGCGCAGGGTGCCATTGGCGCTATCTTGATGAAGCGGGTTGGCATGCCCACCGACCAGAGCGTTGGTCTCGAAGCCATCGTCGCTGTGATGGGCGAGACTGATGCGGCCCTGCAGAACCCCGTCGATCAACGGTCCGCTGAGGCTTAAGGCCTCAGTGTTGTAATTGTCGGGGCCGGCATAGGTAGCATTGACGCTGCCTTCAAAATGGTTCGCGGGCGGCTTGGTAATGATATTGATGGCGCCGCCCAGGGTATCGTTACCGAAGAGCGTGCCTTGCGGTCCCTTCAGAACCTCGACTCGCTCAACATTGAGGAGCGGCAGACTGAGATAGGAGGTGACTGGCTCATAGATACCGTCAACAAAGATGCCGACGCCCGGCTGTACGGTATCCAGCAATGTTGTGCCGACACCACGGATTTCCATGAAGGAGCGGCCGATCGAGTCTGAACTGATGTTGAGCCCGGGTACATAGGCGGCAATCTGGTTGGCGTTGAGCAGATGCTGTTCTCGGATCTGCTCGGACGACACAGCGGTCACGTCGATGGGCACGTTTTTGAGCTCTTCAGAGCGCAGCATCGCCGTGACCTTGACGGTTTCAATGTTGGTATCGGTGGGCACAGTCGAATGTCTGACCGCCGCCCAGGCCGGCGCGGTTCCACTGAGCAGTGCCGCGAGCAGCGACCGGCGAATG
>JAJZDZ010000074.1 GCA_021851325.1 Pseudomonadota bacterium
GACAGCACATGGGCCGCCCGCCGAAGCTCACGCCGCAGCAGCAGGCCGAGGCACGGCGGCGGCGGGCCGAGGGCGCGACGCTCAAGGAACTCGCCAAGAGCTACAACGTCAGCGTGGCGACAATTTCCCGGCTGGCGAGAGTGCCAGCATGAGCGCCGTCACCCTGCACCGCAACGACCCCGCGCGGAATATGTGGCGCTACTACCGCCTTGACGTGCAGCCGGACTTGTTCGGCCAGTGGTGCTTTATCCGCGAGTGGGGCCGCACCGGCAGCAGCGGCCAGACCCGGATTATCCCCTACCCTACTCCCACTGAGGCCGAGGCCGCGCTTGCGCGACAGCGCTGCGCCAAGGAGCGACGCTGCACTGATAGTCACGCAGCCCTACCCGGACGACTTGCAGGAGGTAGGCACGCCCGCAGGCATCCTACACGCCTTGGGCAAACCCGCCGCAATTATCCTGAATAACACGCCGTCCCGCGCCCATGCCGTGACTATGGCGCGGGGAGCTTTAGTGGCCTTTCCCATGCCGACCTGCCCGACTGCTATCACGCACCTGATGAGCCATAGCGGCGCGCAACGCGGTGCCTGGCGCGCGGCGGCTGATTGCGGGCAGCCCGGCGGCATGGCTATGCTGTCGTCGGGTGGTCAGGATCCACATCGCGGTCTCATCCAAAGTGTTGCAACCCTGACGAATCACGATCCGCCCCGGCTGCCCAGCCCCATCTCATGCCGATACCGTTTCGAGACAGTCTCTGTAGGATAAGCGATGCCGACCTTGCTCCAGCAAATTCAATATAATACGGGACAAGGAAAATACTTCCATCCCGGAGATTCCGGGATCAGAGATATGAAGCTGCCTGTTAAAGTGATAGCATTTTATCTGCCGCAATTTCACCCTATAGCTGAAAATGACGAATCCTGGGGAGCCGGTTTTACCGAATGGACCAACGTCACTAAGGCATTGCCACAGTTCGAGGGTCACTACCAGCCGCACTTGCCGGCTGATCTCGGCTTCTACGACCTCAGACTCCCGGAGACACTGAATGCACAGGCAAAATTGGCCAGAAAATATGGAGTGCAAGGATTTTGCTTCCATTATTATTGGTTTTCGGGGAGGAAATTGCTCGATAAACCTTTGGATATATTCCTAAATCACCCTGAAATAGATATATCTTTCTGTCTTAATTGGGCCAATGAGAGCTGGACGAGGGCGTGGGATAGCAAATCGTCTCAGGTTCTGGTAAAGCAGGATTATTCGGAATGCGACGATGAGCCGTTCGTGGAATCGATCGAGCGAGCCCTACGCGACCGTCGATACATCCGCATTTCCGGCCGGCCGCTCATTATGGTCTATCGTTTCGATTTGTTTCCTAACATGGGGGCCACGACGGAGCGATGGCGGTCGATCATGATCGCCAAAGGGCTCGGAAACCCTTTCTTGGTCGCTGCACATATCGAGGCCGCGACGCGGCCGGAATTTGACCCCCGGGATTTTGGTTTCGATGCGGTCGCGGAATTTCCTCCGCACAAGGTTGGCCTGCCGCTGCCACGCGGTAGGGACTCCTTTCCGCTTCTGGATCCGAAATTCCGCGGCAGCGTGCGCAACTACCGCGCCATGGTGACCTATGCGTGCAGCCTCGCGCCGGCTCCGTTCAAGGTCTTCCGAGGCGTCTGCATGGGGTGGGACAACGAGCCGCGCAAACCCAATCGTGGCATGATTTTTTATGGCGCGACGCCTCCCTTGTTCGGACGTTGGCTACGCCATGCCTGCTTGGACGCAGCGTGTGACCCGGATCCGGACGCGCGGATCGTGTTCATCAATGCGTGGAATGAATGGGCGGAGGGAACGCATCTCGAACCGGACCGGCATTTCGGCCATGCCTATCTCGTTGAGACGGCACGCTCGCTGCGGGATCTGGTGAGCGGGCAGACGGAGCAACCCAACCTTTCCGACGCGGTGGACGATGAGTGGCGCGATACGGGACCGGTCGGTGAGTTCGCCCGCCGGATGAGAGCGAAGTTCATAGGACTGGTTCGGATCCTGGTAGAGCGCATGGCGCGCCCGCCTGCTGGGCGATAGCGGCCAACACCTCCGCCCGGCGTCTCAGTGTCTGCTCATCACTACTCGCTGTCTCGGCCCAGCCGGGTTCAGCCGGAAGGCGCGGGCGATGAACCCCAGCTTCGCCAGTCGGGGGCAGCGCATTTGGACACCTCCGCTGCCGCGATCGCGAGACGGCAATCGCTGAAAAGCCTCGGGGTTGCTTGCCATCTCTCCCGGCGGCATTCCACCTTTGTCCGCTTATGCGTATTGCAAAGGCGTTCCGTTACTTCCGGCCAATTTTGGGCATCACCGAACCGACGGCACTGGCGAGTAGGCTGGATTTTATGCTAAAAAACGAGATAAAGACGTCTGTTTTTATCCTGCCACGCATGGAGGGATGAGCGCCGCCGGCTATCCATGGCGCAGCCGGACGCGAAACGCGAATTGGAGATGCGCGACATCATGCGCGCCGCCCATTGAGATGGCCCGAAATAGGGCATAGAAGGTGAAATAGGCGATTTTCCACTTCGACATGCCAAATTTAACTTCTCCGTTGATGCCTTCGAATTTTTCTATTTCAAATCCTGCCTTTTCCAAGCTGCGGCGTAGGCTTTTTTCGGTAAAAAAACGAAGATGCGTCCGATCCAAAGTGCCAGAATCGGTATATTCCCAGTCTTTTGCAATCAAAATATTGAACAAATTTTTATAATAACGAACATTAGGGATCGACCCTACCAAGACGCCGTCATTTGTCATAAATTCTTGAATTTCTGTCAAAAATTTCTCATGATCAGCCATGTGTTCTATGACATCATTGCAGACGACCAAATCAAAATACTTTTTTGGAAGATCAAATTTTGCTTCCTCGAAATATTTATCAATAACACGTGTTAATTGAGTTCTGGCCTTAATCGCCGAGGATTGGGTTGGTTCAACGCCCCATTTTTCTTCCGCATCGGTGATACCTCCCGAAAACAACCCTTCAGAACAGCCAATTTCGAGAACACGTCGGCGCGTTGGCGGCAGAATTGCCCGCATTTCCGGCCTCGATTGAGCGTAATAGCTTGAAATTTGCAATGAATCCTCTTGGCTCGCGACCATGGCTCAACCTCCGCAAGAACAGCGCTTGCCTATCCGGTTACCTTATCGCCCATAGTGTGACATAGCTGTTCATGGTGGCCTGACGCAACCCGAATGGCTTCCTGCAAACCCGGAGCGGTTCAACTGGCCCAGCAGTGAAACGCTGACCGTGCCGGTGTCCAATTCGACCGGGAGGGGTTCGAGTGATGGCAAAGACCGATGAATTACAACGTGCAGCGACAGGGGCGCGAACTGCCCTTGCCGTGCTGCGCTGCGCGTTGTCCAACCCTTCAAGCGATACGGCAAAGGCGCTGGGCATCGTTGAGCGCTTGGTCGAAGAGGCGGACGCGGGACGTGATCCATTGGCGCTGCAAGACGATTGGCCTGATCGTGTGTTGTGGCCTTCGCTTCCTCATTGGAACTGCTGGGCATGGGCGATCAAGACGCTTGCCACTGCTGGCGGTACACGGGCGTGGTCTTCCCAGAAGTACGGATACATGCGCGTCGATATTTGTCGGGCGCGAAACAGCGACTTGACGATGGCGCTGGCCGAGCTAGGCGACCTGATCGAGCGGGCCAGCGACACGGAGGATTGAGCCGTGACCCCCTTTCTCGACTTCAACGGCGTAATTGCACCCGGCGCGGACCGTCAGGGGGCAGTCAGGCGGTCGCTGGCCGCACAAAAGAGCATTTACTCAACAGCTCAGGCGAGCTAAATGTGTAACTGAGTAAGTGAGCGTTTGCCCAGGAGGGGCGTCGTGCATGTGATCGCGGTTCTCAATCAGAAGGGGGGAGCTGGAAAGACCACTATTGCCACGCACCTTGCACGCGCTTTGCAGCTCGACGGCGCGGACGTTCTCTTGGTGGATTCCGACCCGCAAGGAAGCGCCCGCGATTGGGCGGCGGTGCGGGAAGATCAGCCGGTTACGGTGGTTGGTATCGACCGCCCTACCATTGACCGCGACCTGAAGAACATAGCTCGCAAAGATTTCGTGGTGATCGACGGAGCGCCCCAGGCAGCCGACCTGGCCGTATCCGCGATCAAGGCGGCGTCGTTCATCCTGATCCCTGTGCAGCCCTCGCCATACGACATTTGGGCGACAGCTGATCTTGTTGAACTGGTGAAGCAGCGCATTGAGGTCACGGATGGGCGGCTGCGAGCGGCTTTCGTGGTGTCGCGGGCGATCAAGGGCACCAAGATCGGCGGAGAGATCACTGAAGCCTTGACCGGTTACGGGCTGCCGATCCTGGCCGCGCGCGTTACCCAACGGGTCAGCTATCCCGGCACGGCCGCTGCCGGTACGACCGTCCTCGACGAGGAACCGGAGGGCGATGCGGCGCGCGAAATCCGCGCTCTAGCAGCGGAAGTCAGGCTGGCACTCAATTGAGTTTTTGAGGTTATGGGTAAATGAGTGCAAGTAAGACAGGCGCGTTGCGCGCCGGACGGCCGAGCGAATCCCGGAAGGCCACGACGCTTGCCAGCCTCGCCGACAAGGGGCCGACAGTGCGGATCAACTTTGACATGGAGCGGGACGAGCACCGGCGACTAAAGATGCTCGCCGTGCAGCAGGATCGGTCGGTTGCCGACATCCTACGGGAAATGGTCGGAAAGCTTTTGAGTACATGAGTTCTTACTCAAAAGAGCAGATGAGTGCAGACGTGCGTCACCAATGGAGCGGCGCGCATGACCGATGAGGCGGGCACCTCCGCACGGCGGCTATCTCGGATTTTGACGGCTGCGGATGCGGGTGCCGATGACCCGGAGACGATCCTCTTTCAGCACACGGTCTTCTGTCAGACCGGCATGCCCTACCGGAATCCTGGCGAAGACGTGCGAAGCTGGGAGCGCATCAACGGCGCGGCGACCCTGAAAATCATTGCCGGCGAGGCCATGCACCCTGAGCTGTGCCGGTTCGTGCCGATTGGGCTGCCGTTCGGGCCGAAGCCCCGGCTCATTCTGGCCCACCTGAACGCTGAAGCATTGCGCCAGCGGTCCCCGGAGATCGAGGTTGAGGCGAGCTTAACGGCATTTGTCCGGCGCCTCCGGCTCGATCCCGGCGGTCGGACGATTGGCACCATCAAGAACCAGCTCGCACGCCTCTCCGCCTCGGCGATCCGCCTTGGTGTGGTTCGCGACGGCCACGCCGTCACGATCAATTCGCAGATCGTTACGGCCTTCGACCTGTGGTTCCCGAAGGACGATCGGCAGCGGGTGCTGTGGCCGGCGACGGTGCGGCTTTCGGGGGACTACTTCGAGAGCCTGACCCGTCACGCGGTGCCACTGCACGAGCGGGCGTTGATGGCCCTCTCCGGCTCAGCGATGGGGCTGGATGTGTATGCCTGGCTTGCCCAGCGCCTGCATCGGGTTGATCCCCGAAAGCCCGCCCTGGTGCCCTGGAAGGCTCTCCAATGCCAATTTGGCTGGCACTACGACCGGGTGCGGGATTTCCGACGAGTGTTCCGTCAGACCGTGCGGCTCGTGCATAGCCAATACCCGGAGGCAGCGATCAATCTGGACGAGGGAGGCATGATGCTCAGGCACAGCCCACCGCCCGTCAAAGGGCGAACCGGCGTCCTCGTCCTCAAGCCTTAATCGGCCGCCGCCAACTGACTCGCAGGGGATATCTGGACTTATCCACGGGCACTTTGCCGCGCAAACCACGGGCACTTTGTCGCGCTTTGCCGTCGAAAGTCACGGGCACTTTGTCGCGCAAACCTATAGTTAGAATCCTATAGGCTTCCGATAGCTGCCCAAGCAGCGTTGTGGATAACCCGCAGTGCCACGGTGCTCGGGACCTCGTCTGGACCTCGGGACCGTCATTGACTAAGCAAAACGTGCCCACTCTAAGAATCTTCGCCCCGTCGCCTACACCGACGACCTATCGCGGGCATTGCCCGACCTTGGGTTGATCCCAAGAGCGACGTTGCCAAGGCGCTGGAGCGCCTCGGAAACGCTATCCGAGATGCCGAAGCGGCCACCAAGTAAGCAAGAGGCCTTGAGGAGCGCTGTTTCAGCGCCCTCGCATAACCGTCAGCTCATACCCGGATGGCAAGGCCGTTTTCGCCAGAATGCCGGGTGCCGAAATAGCAACACCCGTACCAGGGGCAGGAGGCGGAGCGCGACGGGCGTGGCGCCGAGGGGAGCCCGGGACCAGCCCCGGACTTGCCGCCGGCGAGCGCCCGCGCGGCTCAGCCCGCATGGGACCGGGCAGCGGCGAGGAAGAAAAAAGCCGCGCAGAGAATGATGCCGCCGATGAAGCCCGCGGAGGCCCAGACATAGCGCGCCTCACGGTCGTGCTCGGGCTTCCGGACAGGATGCGCCATCGCTTTGATGTCACGCGCGAGGGCCGTGACCCTCTTCTCCAGGCCGGAAACGGCTTCGCTCAGCTGGTCATGGAATTCCCGCGCCTCCGCCCGCGCGGCCGCGGCGTCCGTTGTTGCTTGCCGCATCCCCTCATGCGCGGCCTTGCCGGCGGCGCCGGCGGCGCGCGTGGCCTCCCGCAGCATGGCGATGATCTGCGCCAGCGGATCTTCCTCGTCATCCATGAGCCTCAACCCTCCGCCCGAGCCGCAGGTGTTCCGCTGCCCGACCCGGCCGCCGCGT